>NZ_CP128153.1:4230625-4540000 GCF_030292155.1 Bacillus sp. DX3.1
TAAATTGGTAATCATTTTCATAATCGTTGTTTTACCAGCACCATTGGGTCCTAAAAAACCATATATTTCTCCTTTTTTCACATGCATATTAACCCCTGAAATGACTTCTTTACCTTGAAACACTTTTGTAAGTTGATTTATTTTTAATATATAAGCCATATCATTTTCCCCTTTCGCTTCCGTTCTATATGTTTATTGTAAGAAATGAACATCTCTTTTTTCTTACCCATTCCTTACAAATTTCTTACGTTCAAAAAAAGCTTGTAAACTTCTCTTTTCTACAAGCTAAAACTTCATTTTTTTTAACATAACCGTAAATATTGTTTTTTCATATGGCGTACTAGAAAGATGAATTTCTCCGCCTAATGCTTCTACAAGTCGTTTTGTAATGGTAAGCCCAAGGCCGCTCCCTTGATACAATCGATTTCGAGAATCTTCTAACGTATACATGCGCTCAAATACTTTATCGATATGTGATTCGTCAATCCCTTTCCCCTGATCCCATACATCAACATAGACATACCTGTCGTCATTCCTTAATGTCATACCGAGCATTTTTCCATCATCCCCATATGCAATGGCGTTCGAAATTAAGTTATTTAAAATTCTCCCTAACACTTCTGCATTTCCAAGTGCATATATATTTTTCTCTGGTATATCAATATGAACAGCAAATCCTTTCGAGGTAAGTAAATCATAAAACGATAAAATCTTTTCACGGCATACTTCATTCATATTAACCTTTGTCATCTCGATTCCTTTATCTCCTGATTCTAATTTAGCTAAATCAAAGAACTTATGAATGAGTTCCATGACTTCAAGTGTTTTTAAATGTACCTTTTCCAGTAACACTTTCCTTTCTTCCTCACTTATCGTTTTATCTGTATTTAACATTTCTATATACCCAAGAATGACAGTAAGCGGCGTTTTTAAATCATGCGATATATTAGAAAGCATCTTTCGCATAGAAATTTCTACTTTCGAATGATTGGCATTCGTTTTTTGTTTTTCATCTAACAAATTATTAATAGCTACTAACAACGATTGTAGCTCTCTATCATCCGTCACAACTAGTAACTTTTCACCCGTTTGCTTTTCCACTATTTCCTGCAACTTTGCATATGCATAACTTAAATTTTCACTTTTATTTTTCTGTACGCGATATTGAAAATAAATAATACCTACCAATATGAAAATAATAACCGTTAAAAAAAATAGCATGCTATATCACTTCCAGCTTATAGCCAATGCCCCATAACGTTTTAATATACTGCGGGCTTGATGGATCATCCTCAATTTTCTCCCGCAATCTTCGCATATGAACATTAATGACATTGTCATCACTATAGTATTCTTCGTTCCAAATGAAACTGTATATTTGTGCTTTTGTAAATACCCGATTTTGATTCTTCACAAATAGCTTTAAAATCTCAAATTCTTTTGAAGTAAGCTTAATTGTTTCTCCCTTTTTTTGAACGATAAAATTAGCCACATCCATTTTCAAATCACCAATCGTAATCATATCGTCTTGTTTTTTTTCTGGAGCTGAATATGTTGTAGAACGGCGAATTCCTGCCTTTACTCGTGCTGAAAGCTCAATCATGGAAAATGGTTTACATATGTAATCATCTGCTCCAAGTCCTAACCCTACCGCTTTATCAACATCCGTATCCTTTGCAGACATCATTAAAATCGGCACTGCACTTTTCTCACGAATAATTTTTACCACTTCTAAACCATCTAGTTTCGGCATCATAATATCTAAAATGATTAAATCAAATGAACCTTTTCGATATTTTATGATCCCTTCTTCTCCATCAGATGCGATTGTTATGCTAAAGCCTTCTTTTGTTAAATATTTTTCAACCATTTCTTGAATTGAAGCGTCATCTTCGACAAGCAAAATATGATGTGACATGTTTCTATCCCCTTTTTTACAAACATTAACAATTCAATTGTAACCGAAGTAGATAAGAGTGAAAAGAATTATATGAAAATTCAATCCGACTTCATTTCTTTTCACAACAATGTTATGATGGAATTCGCTACTATTGTTTATAATTAACCTAATATAAAGGAGTTTTACCATGTCAGAAAATAAAAAAGTAAGCTTAGCTGATTTAATGCGTGAACAACTTGCGAAGAAAAAGCAAGGAAGTGGAAATGGCTCAAATGCTGCAGGTCAAAATCAAGCAACAAAAAAATTACAAAGTCAGCAAACAAAGAAAACGAACAATCAACGTAGACGTACAGGTGTATAAGTGAACGGACAACAACGAGCAAACATATCACCTGGTCTTGAAGTTGATATTGTGTTAAAGCAAGATCAGCGCACTGGAAAACTAACGCGAGGCATTGTAAAGGATATTTTAACAAAATCGCCTTCTCATCCTCATGGTATTAAAGTACGATTGCAGGATGGACAAGTTGGTAGAGTTCAGCACATTGTACAATAAAAAAAGGAGCTCATCTTCAAATGAGCTCCTTTTTTTTACGATGTTATCCCTTAATTTTCTTAATGAAAACAACTTTTAAATAGTCGCCTTCTTTAAATTGATCGATCGTACGGAAATCCTCTGGTAAGGAATGTTCTTCTAAAATTTTATATTTCCCATTCATTTCTTTAAACGCTGTATCAATAAAACCTTTAAATTTTTTCATATCAAACGTACTGCAATTTGTGGAAGCAACGATAATACCATTGTCTTCTGTAATTACAATTGTCTCTTTTAACAAGTTTTTATAGTCTTTTGCCGCACTAAATGTATATTTTTTAGAGCGCGCGAAGCTTGGTGGGTCTAAAACAACCATATCAAACTTCATTTGTTTCTTCACTGCATATTTAAAGTAGTGGAATACGTCCTCTACGATAATGTCTTGTGCTTCATAATCAATTCCATTTACGCTAAACTGCTCAATTGTTTTACTTAAGCTACGATTTGCAAGGTCAACACTTGTTGTTTTTGTCGCTCCGCCAAGTGCTGCGAACACAGAGAAAGCACCTGTATAAGAAAACATGTTTAACACTGTTTTTCCTTTTGCATACTTATCACGAATTTGTTTTCTAACATTACGCTGATCTAAGAACACGCCCACCATTGCACCATCATTTAAATACACGGCAAAGTTTACACCATTCTCTTTTACGATAATCGGAAACTCGCCCCGTTCTCCGGTGACAAAGTCATCCTCTTCAATATACTTTCCTTTTGTATCAAAACGCTTCTTCTGATAGATTCCTTTGAAATTTGCTACTTTTTGAAGCGCTCCAATGATTTCATTTTTAAAGGAATAGATTCCCTCACTATACCAGCTTATTACGTAAAACCCATCGTAATAATCAATGATTAAACCGCCAAGTCCATCCCCTTCACCATTTACGACGCGGAATGCCGTTGTATCATTAGACTTGTAAAAGCTCTTTCGTTTATGTAATGCTGATTTGATTTTTCTCTCAAAGAAAGCTTGGTCGATTTGTTCCTGCTCTTTTCTCGTTAAAATCCAGCCATATCCTTTGTTTTGCTTTCCGTAGTAGCCTTTTCCAAGAAATTGGTTTTTCTCATCAAGCAGTTTGATGATCGTACCTTCTTCACTCACATCATTTACATTATGAATTGCATCTTTTAAAATAAGTGGATAACCACTTTTAAGCTCATTTATAAATTTTGTTTTTATCTTTACAATTACTTCTGATCGCATGTAATGTCTTCCTTTCAGTTTGGATGCTTTCAATTATTCAAAAAGGCATGAAAACCTTTCTATTTTAGGAAGCATTTGAAAATAAAACGGGCTTCAAAAAACAGCCTCGTTTCACTATACCATATTATTGTTTTGCTAGCACAACGAGCTCGTTTTCTCGCTTTGTTTTCACTTGGCATGGGGCAGGAAAAGGATCTGACCGCTTCTATGCGTGAACGGATGCTCTCTCCCACCTAAAAAGAAGGGTTTTATGTCGGTTTTTTAATTTGTATTTATATAATTGTTGTTCTTCTTTATTAATCTTCTGTTCTTTTCTCCAAATATGTTTCACGATATTGATATATAACTTTGTTAACTATAAATCGACGTAAAAAGCTTCCCTTTTCAGGAAACCCTTCTCCTTATAGCTGCTGCACCAGTTCTTGCAACTCTTGATCCGTTACATTCCGCCACTTTCCGGCCTCTAATCCATCAAGCTTAATATTCATAATTCGCACACGTTTTAGCCTAGTTACTGTATATCCAAACGCTCTGCTCATACGGCGAATTTGTCTATTCATTCCTTGCGTTAAAACAATTCGGAATGTCGCTCCATCTACTCTTGTCACTTTACACGGCTTCGTCATGCCATCCCTAATTTTCACGCCTTGTGACATTTCTTCAATAAACCAATCTGTAAATGGCTTATCCACTGTCACAATATACTCTTTTTCATGCTCATGATCTCCGTGTAGAATTTGATTAGCAATCGCTCCATCATCCGTTAACAAAATCAATCCCTCTGACGCTTTATCTAAACGACCAACAGGAAAGATTCTCTCTGGATGATTGATGTAATCAATGATGTTGTCTTCAATATGTCCCGCTGCGGTACAAGTAATACCAACTGGTTTGTGAAAGGCAATATAGATTTTTTCTTTAGTTATTCTTTCAACAACGTTTCCATCAATACGTACAATATCGTCATGGGCTACAATATCACCGTGTGTACAAACTTCTCCGTTAATAGAAACTCGCCCTGCTTTAATAAGCCTGTCTGTTTCTCTCCTCGAGCACGACCTCGCTTCACTTATAAATTGGTTTATTCTCATCAAGTATTCCTTTCGTATATCAACTTTAAAATATAGATTATCCAAAAAGAAAAAGCGTCAATTCTCAGCGGTATTCACATTGCCGAGAATTGACGCTCCTTTACTTCGCAAAAACCACTAAATAAATAACCCCAATTACGAAAAATGCTCCGCAACAAGCTAACAATACTTTTGCAAGTTTGTCCATAAACATATACGTTTACCCCTTTGTCGGTTTCTGCTATTTTAATTCGACAACTGTTACGCCGAGGCCTCCTTCGCCCATCTCACCGTAGCGGAAGTTTTTCACGCCTCGATGTTTTTTCAAGTAATCTTGTACACCTTGGCGCAGTGCTCCCGTTCCTTTTCCGTGAATAATTGATACACGTGGATAACTCGCAAGCTGTGCATCGTCCAAATACTTTTCTACACGTGCCATCGCATTTTCAAAGCGTTCACCACGAAGGTCAAGTTCTAACGAAACGTGATAGTCTCGTCCTTTTACTGTTGTAACTGCTTTTTTCTCAACAGGATTTGGCGTATTAATGTATTCCATATTGGATTCTTTTACTTTCATCTTCAGAATTCCAATTTGAACATTCCACTCATTATCACTTACCTTTTTAAGCAGCTGTCCTTTTTGACCAAACGTTACTACTTTCACTTCATCGCCTGGTTGTAATTGTTGTTTTGGCGCTGTATTTTTCACTTTTTCTTTTTGTTTTTTTACAAGCTCTGGCGCTGCCCCTTCTAGGCGGCTCTTCGCTTCAATCAGCTCATGATCTTTCACATTGATAAGCTGTGCCTTACGGAGCTGGCGAAGGTTGTGAATGATTTCTTCTGCTTCTTTTTTCGCAGCTTCTACTTTTTCTTCGCCTTCTTTTTGTGCTTTTAGTAATCTTTCATCACGCTCTTCGTTAAATTCAATAATTTGACGCTGCAGCTCTCGATGAAGTTTTTCAGATTGCTTCCGAAGGTCTTCTGCTTCATTTCGTTCGCGCTCTGCATTTTTCTGACTTTCTTCAAGCTTCACAATCATATTTTCTACTTTATTCGATTCTGTACTCACATGGCTACGGGCCTGATTAATGACGCGTTCTGATAAACCAAGACGTTTAGAAATTTCAAAAGCATTACTACGCCCCGGCACACCAAGTAGCAATTTGTATGTTGGGCTCAG
Source organism: Bacillus sp. DX3.1 (assembly GCF_030292155.1). Taxonomy (NCBI): domain Bacteria; kingdom Bacillati; phylum Bacillota; class Bacilli; order Caryophanales; family Bacillaceae; genus Bacillus; species Bacillus sp. DX3.1. Next base: position 4,236,575 of record NZ_CP128153.1, read on the forward strand.
CGTATTCACATCAAACTCAACGCTGGCGTTAATCACTTGTTCACGATTGTAACCATATGCTTTTAATTCTGGGTAATGCGTCGTTGCCACAACACGTGCCCCGCGGTTATATACTTCATCTAGAATAGAAATTGCAAGAGCTGCCCCTTCTTGTGGGTCTGTTCCGGCACCTAATTCGTCAAATAAAATTAAGCTTTCAAAATCAGCTCGTTCTAAAATATCTACAATGTTTACCATGTGAGATGAGAACGTACTTAAATTTTGTTCAATCGATTGTTCATCACCGATATCAGCAAAAATATTTTTAAACACACAAATTTCTGATTCATCGAGCACTGGAATGTGAAGACCAGACTGTGCCATTAATACACAGATTCCGACTGTTTTTAACGTAACCGTTTTACCACCTGTATTCGGCCCTGTAATAACGATTGTTGTAAAGTCTTTTCCAAGCGCGATGTCATTTGGCACAATTACTTTTGGATCAATAAGTGGATGACGCGCTTTTCGTAAATTCATATAACGATCATTATTGACGATTGGTTTTGTTGCTTTTAATCGTTTCGCATAGAGTGCTTTCGCAAAAATAAAATCAAGATTCGCAATGATATCTACATTTTCTAATACGATATCTGCTTCTACTGCCACTTCTTCCGTTAGCATCATTAAAATGCGTTCAACTTCTTGTTTTTCTTTCACACGTGCTTCCTGTAGTGCATTATTCAGTTCCACAATCACTTGTGGTTCAATAAATAACGTTTGTCCAGAAGCAGATTGATCATGAACGATACCACCGTATACACCGCGATATTCTTGTTTTACAGGAATAACGTAGCGATCGTTACGAATTGTCACAATCGCATCTGATAACATCTTCTGTGCATTTGAAGAGCGCGTCATATTTTCAAGTTTCTCACGAATGCGGCTTTCAGCACTGCGAATCTGTTGGCGTATCCCGCGCAGTTTATCACTTGCACTATCGACCACTTCACCGCCATCACCGATGCAATTTGTAATTTTCTTTTCTAAATCATATAAAGAAACAATGCCCGCTACATACGTTTCTAAAATCGGAAGCTCGACGCCATTTTCCACCATATCTTCAATGAATCGCTTCATTTGACGACTACCATACATCGTAGTTGCTATATCAAGCAGTTCATGTGGACTTAGCATACTACCAATTTTCGCACGCTTTACATTGGGACGAATATCAAAAATCCCGCCAAGCGGCACATGTCCTTTTAAACGGATGACCTTTGCTGCTTCATCCGTCGTATCTTGCATTTCAACGATTTCTTCGTAATTTGTACTCGGTACAAGTTGCTTCACTTTATCACGACCAAGTGAAGATGCAACATGCTCAAGTAATTGTTCTTTTACTTTGTCATATTCTAATACACGCAACGTTCGTTCTAACATAAGCTGCCTGTCCCCCCTGTGTTACTTATTCCGTTTAATAAAATCTAATAAACGTTCAATGTCCCATGTGTTAATTACTGTATCTTTTTGAATCCATCCTTTACGTGCAGCCGCTACACCAATTTCCATGTCTTCTAACATTTCAAGTGTATGAGCATCCGTATTAATGGCAATTTTCACGCCGGCATCTTGTGCTTGCTTAAGTAGCTTCGCACTTAAATCTAAACGGTTTGGATTCGCATTTAACTCAAGTACTGTATCCGTCTCTTTCGCGAGTTCAATTAGTAAATCTGTATCTACATCGTACCCCTCACGGCGGCCAAGTAAACGACCTGTCGGATGAGCAATCATTGTGACATGATTGTTTTCAATCGCTGCTTTAAGGCGTTTCATAATTGTTTCACGATTTTGTGAGAAACTAGAATGAATCGCACCGATGACATAATCAAGCTCCGCTAGCATCTCATCATCAAAGTCAAGCGTTGCGTCTGGTAAAATATCCATTTCAATTCCACGTAGAATTGTGATATCTGGGTATTTTTCATTAATGCGTTCAATTTCTTTTCCTTGTTCACGAAGGCGCTCTTTCGTTAATCCATTCGCTACTTTTAGGTATTGAGAATGATCGGTAATCGCCATAAATTTATATCCACGCGCACGGCATGCTTGTACCATTTCCTCAATCGAAAATGCACCATCACTCCATGTCGTATGCATATGTAAATCACCTTGCACATCAGAGAACTGAATTAAATTTGGATATTCTTTAATGAGTTCGATCTCTTTTCCGTCTTCACGCACTTCTGGCGGAATAAATGGCAAGCCAAAGTGAGCGAAAAATGCCTCTTCTGTTTCAAATGTTTTTACTTCACCTGTTTCTAAGTTTTCCACACCATACTCACTAATCTTTTCACCTTTATCTTTCGCAATTTGACGCATTGTTACGTTATGATCTTTAGAACCTGTAAAATGATGAAGTGTTGTAATAAACTCTTCAGGCTTCACAAGACGGAAATCGATTGAAATATCATATTCATATTGAAGGCGAATCGATACCTTTGTATCACCGCTTGCGATTACTTCAATCATATTGTCGAACTGTAGTAAATACTCACGTACCTTCGCAGGCTCTGTCGTTGCAATAATAAAATCTAAATCTTTCACTGTTTCGCGAACGCGTCGTAAACTGCCGGCACGAGAAAAACGAATAATTTCCTGTACATTCGACAATTTCTTCTCTATTTCCCCGGCAATAGGGAGCACCATTGCAATCGGTAAACGTTCCGGACGAGAACCAACTTGAGCGATTGCTTCTACTATTTTTTCTTCCGTCTTCTTACCAAATCCAGCAAGTGCTTGTACTTTATTTTCTTCGCAAGCTTTTTGTAATGTTTCCATATCTACAACACCAAGCTCTTTATATAACTTTGCTACTTTTTTGCCGCCAAGACCTGGTAATTTTAATAATGGCAAAAGAGTGCTTGGCACTTCTTTTTCAAGCTCTTGCAACACTTCCGATGTTCCCGCTTCGATATATTCTGCAATAACGGCTGCAGTTCCTTTTCCGATGCCTGGAATTTTCGTAAATTCTTCAATTTCAGAAAGGCTGCGATCATCGCTTTCTAATGCTGCTGCCGCCTTACGAAACGCCGCTATTTTAAATGGATTCTCGCCTTTTAACTCCATAAAAAGGCCGATTGTCTCCAGTAATTGAATGACTTGTTTTTTGTTTACTTTCATGTTTCTCCCGCCTTTCTTTCATAGAAAAAAACTCCTCTTTCTGAAAAAGAGAAGTCATACTCTGCTACCTGTCTGCCATAGTTCCTTCACCTTTTCAGAAAGAATCGGTGTATCGTCTACTATTATTTTACTAATCGATGATTTTTGTAGTGGTGTTTGCACTTGTTCAATTGGAAGTATATTCCCAACTACAATTAAGACAAACAAAATAATATACACTTCTAAAAAGCCAAGAAGAGCTCCACCAACTGCATTGACTTGTTTTAAAACTGGAATTTCCGTAAACATATTCAGTAAATTCCCAAGCAATGCGAGCGCTATTTTTGTAATAATAAATAACAAGATAAACGCAATCGCTTGATAAAAGACCGCTTCTATATTATTCGCATCAATCCATTCTGGAACGGATACACCTTTATCAAATGGATACGGAATGATTTTTTCAAGTGCTGGCGCTAAATCTTTGCAATACCAGTATGCAACAAGGTATGCGATAATAAAGCTTGTTAACTTTACAAGTTGTAATACAAATCCTCTTCTTAGGCCGAGGAAAAATCCCATAACAAGCAGTAAAATGATAATGATATCAATCATGTTATTCCATTCCTTTTTGTTTCATACTTTCTTTCAATTTCTCATATTCATCTTTTAATTTTATGTAATCGTGTACGACGTTTACCGCCGTCAACACCGCTAGTCTACTTGTGTCAAGAGAAGGATTCTTGGCATTGAGTTCGCGCATTTTATCATCCACAATCGCTGCGACCATGCGGATATGACTTGTACTCTCATCACCAACAACAGAATATTGTTGGCCATAAATTTCTACATTAATTCGACTTCGATTTCCTTTTTGTTGTGACAACTCACTGGCCTCCAATCACGTACAGAATCCTAAAGATTATCATACCATGAACCATCATAATATGGAAACAGAAAGAACAATTCGATATGATAAAAATATCAATAAATAAAAGGGAGCGACCATTTTGTCAAATTCTATCGTAATACAAACAAATTCTGCAACAATCGAGAACATGAAACAACAATACAAGCAAGCAATTAGCCCAAAGGTTCCACAAGGCGGTGTATTTATGGCGAAAGTTCCATCTTGTACAATTACTGCCTACAAATCCGGAAAAGTGATGTTTCAAGGTGGCCGTGCTCAGGAAGAATCTGCACGCTGGCAAAGCGTTTCAGAAACACCTAAATCCCTTGTCAAAAAAACGGTAAATGCACATCGTTATGCGCCCCCTACTTCCATTGGGACAATGTCCATCCTTGGATCAGATGAGGTTGGTACAGGTGATTACTTCGGACCAATGACAGTTGTTGCTGTATATGTCGATGCAAAGCAAATTCCCTTGTTAAAAGAACTTGGTGTAAAAGACTCCAAAAACTTAAATGATGCGCAAATTGCTGAAATTGCAAAACAACTACTTTCTGTCGTTCCCTATAGTTCCCTTGTACTACACAATGAAAAATATAATGAAATGTTCGAAAAAGGAAACAATCAAGGAAAGTTAAAAGCATTACTGCACAATAAAGCCATTACAAACTTACTAGCAAAAATAGCACCGACAAAACCAGAAGGTATTTTAATCGATCAATTCACACAGCCCGATACATACTATAAATATTTAGCAAAGCAAAAAAATGTACAGCGTGAAGACGTATATTTTGCAACGAAAGGCGAAAGTGTACATTTAGCGGTTGCGGCAGCATCTATTTTAGCTCGTTATTCATTCGTAAAACAGTTTGATGAGCTGAGCAAAAAAGCTGGTATGCCGCTCCCTAAAGGTGCTGGCAAGCAAGTTGATATTGCAGCGGCGAAATTGATTCAAAAACTCGGAAAAGAAAGACTTCCTGAATTCGTGAAACTTCACTTTGCCAATACAGAAAAGGCGTTTCGATTATTGAAGAAATAACTAGTTTTTAGTATCGACAGGATCTGAATGAACTAAACAAGGCGAAAAGAATTGTATTCTTTTCGTCTTGTTTTCGTTCTATCATTTTTTATATAAACTAAAAAACTTATCACTTAACATAACCCCAATAAATTCCATTTATAGTATCTTTAATGTATATCAGTTATGTACTGAAGCTAGCATATCTCATCTGAAATAAAAGGAGGCGCGCCAAATGACTCACACCAAAATCAAAAAATCACTATATATACTCGTCCATTTAATTGGTCCTCTTACCTACTTTATTGTCTCTGTTATTTTGGGAGCACTTTTCACTTCCAAATCTCTCATGGAAAACATAACAGATAACCTTTGCATTATGGCGATCTATTATGTGTTCATTAGCTTACTATGGTTTTTCTATTTCGACCGCTTAGACAAAGACGTAGATAAGGTTGTGAAAGAAATTGAAGATAAGAAAAGTAAAACCGTATAAAAAGAGTAGTCATTTCGACTACTCTTTTTATACGGTTAACTACGCTTTTGTCTCTTATTTGATGAAGATACTTTAAAGGAACCCGTTTCGTGTGTTGTAGTTCCTTGACCTTCAACTTGCGGAGAACCAAGGCTTGCTCTAGAAGGATCTTTTTTGACTTTTTTGCCCATTTTGTTCACCCCCATCATTACTTTTTGCTTAGAGGTGGTAAAGTATACAGCCTAACAATCAGAATATACATTACTTACTCAAGCAATAGAAAATCACTCTTCCACTTTCATTTCTATTAACACTAAATTTGCTTTCCTGAGGAACGAGTCTGTTCTTCACTAATGTCCCATAGACGCTTTGCGGCATCCATATCCAATGCAACCTCAGATGGTGTTTTCACTTGCCTATCGGCATAGTAACAGCCACTACGATCGGTAACATCGGTTGTTCCTGCCAGCCACACTAAAGTTTCAGCGCCCTCTTCAGGAGTACGAGAGAAAGGTTTCATTGCCGCCATAGTTAAGCGGGCTACAAAACCATTGTCCTGGTTGAAATTCGTGGCCACCAGTCCCGGGTCGAAGCAAAAGGCTGCGACACCTGTTCCCTCTAGCCGCCGCGCCAACTCAGAAGTGAATAAAATGTTAGCCAGTTTTGTCTGTCCATAACGCATCGTAGGACCACCCATTAACTTCTTAACACCACGATAAATTTGTTCTGCATCTAAATCACTGAAATCAATTCCCTTTTTAGCCATTTTGTGACCATGAGATGCGGTAGTGATGACGCGAGCAGGGGCACTTTCCTTTAAACGGTCAAGCAGCAAATTAGTAAGTAGGAATGGACCTAAATGATTAACCGCCCAGGTCATCTCCAAACCGTCCTCCGTAATCTGCCGTGTTTGAAATAAAGCACCCGCATTATTAACTAATATATCTATTCTAGGGCACTTTTCTAAAATATCAGTAGCTACTTGGCGTATAGACTGCTGGGAAGCCATATCAGCTAGAAATACGTCTACCACTGCATTCCCATCCGTTGAATCTTTAATTTGAGTCACAATATCATTTGCTTTTGCTTCGTTACGTGCAATGATTCCTAGCTTAGCACCGCGTTCTGCGAGTACCTTAGCTGCCGCTAATCCAATACCACTTGTCGCACCAGTGATTACTACATACTTGTCACGCACCGTCCACTCTAAATAACTGGTAATTCCCTCCACCACCGCAAAACCCCTCTCCCGATTTCCATAAATGATTCATTCGTTTTACTATATATGAAATGGAAAGAGAACTATGAACAATATTTTTTATCCTATCTCAAAATATTTTATAAGATTTCGGATTTAGTTCCATCCTCTTCTAATAAAAAAAGCGAGAGCAATTGCTCTCGCTTTTTTATCATCTTAAAACTCCGCAGAACCTGGAGTTCTTGGGAATGGAATTACGTCACGGATGTTTGCCATACCAGTGATGTACATTAGGAAACGTTCGAAACCAAGTCCAAATCCAGCGTGTTTTGTACCGCCGTATTTTCTAAGTTCTAAGTACCACCAGTAGTCTTCTTCATTCATGCCTAATTCTTTAATTCTGTCTACTAAAACATCCATTCTTTCTTCACGTTGGCTTCCGCCGATTAATTCGCCGATTCCAGGAACTAGAAGGTCAGTAGCAGCTACTGTTTTACCGTCTTCGTTCATACGCATGTAGAATGCTTTAATATCTTTTGGATAGTCTGTTACGAATACAGGACGTTTAAAGATTTCCTCTGATAAATATCTTTCGTGCTCTGTTTGTAAGTCAATACCCCATTCTACTGGGTATTTGAAGTCTGCACCTGATTCTTTAAGCACTTTAATTGCTTCTGTATATGTGATGCGACCAAAGTCAGCGTTGATTACGTTGTTCATACGCTCAAGAACTGTTTTATCAACAAAGCTGTTGAAGAATTCCATTTCTTCTGGTGCATGCTCTAATACATATTTCATTGCATATTTCAGCATATCTTCTGTTAAATCCATTACATCGCCTAATTCTGCAAATGCAATCTCAGGCTCAACCATCCAGAACTCAGCTGCGTGACGAGTTGTGTTTGAGTTTTCTGCACGGAATGTAGGTCCGAATGTGTATACATCGCGGAACGCTAATGCATAAGCTTCAGCTGGCAATTGTCCACTTACTGTTAAGTTTGTTTCTTTACCGAAGAAGTCTTTTGATTCATCAACTTGTCCATCTTCACCTTTTGGCACGTTATTCATGTCTTGCGTTGTTACGCGGAACATTTCGCCCGCACCTTCTGTATCACTACCAGTGATAATTGGTGTATGAACGTGTACAAATCCGCGCTCTTGGAAGAACTGGTGAATCGCGAACGCTGCGATAGAACGCACTCTAAATGTTGCAGAGAATGCATTTGTTCTTGGACGTAAATGAGCAATTGTACGTAAGTATTCAAACGTATGGCGTTTCTTTTGTAGTGGGTAATCAGAATCTGATAATCCCTCAATTTCAATTTTGTCTGCTTTAATTTCAAAAGGTTGTTTTGCACCTGGTGTTGCGATAAGAAGTCCCTCAACTGCAACTGAAGAGCTTAGTGGAAGCTTCGCAATTTCTTTAAAGTTTTCTAATTCTGTATCGAAAACGATTTGAACGCTCTTGAAGAAGCTACCATCGTTTAATTCAATGAAACCAAATGCTTTTGAATCACGTAGATTACGGATCCAACCCGATACTTTTACTTTTTGATCAACATATTTTTCTGTATCTCTATACAGACTTTTTACTAATGTGTTTTCCATATTGAATTGCTCCTTTTCCTATATTTAAATACAAAAAAACCTTTCATCCATAAAGGGACGAAAGGTTAAACTTCGCGGTACCACCCAATTTGTCATAAAGACCAACTTTAACTCGTATGTATCTACATACTTCCCGGTTTGTAACAGGCCGGCTTCCCGTCTAAGTCTACTCTTGAATACAAGATTCAATTTCGGTTAGCAACTCCAAGGTGTTCTTCACATATACCGCCTCATCAGGCTCTCACCGTCCCTGACTCGCTATGGATTATAGTATATACTACTTTTCCTTATCATCGTTTTTCATTTTGTTAAACTAAAATTAATGTACTACATTCCCGCGAAAGATGCAAGTTGTCACACATATAAAAGAGATTTCATCTTTCTCCCATGATAATTCCAGTGTCAATGTGAAACGTCTCACCTGTTTGCGCTTCAATCATCTTCACATGTCCATTCGTCTTAGGGAAAGCAGGATTGTAAAACGCACGATAACTTACATTATCCCCTTCAACCTCTTTCCACCAGGAGAATTCCATATCTAAAGCACTCGTTAAAATTTCTTTTGCTTCTTCTTTTGAAATATTTGGTTTCACAGAAATAAGAGTGAGTTCATTTTCATCGAAGCTACATGCCTTAAAATGAGTTACTTTTCCAGAGTACTTACCAACTCCAATCTTCATACTATTTACGTCCACTTTAATCTCATTATGAATACGTTGAAATTGGAAAATGTACTCAGATTCATATTCATCATCTTCTTCCCGCATACAATGATGGGATGGATGACCTTTCTCTATTATAAATCGATCACTTGCATCTGGATAAAGAGCAAATAACAATTGTAACGCTCTCTCTTTTGCTTCTGCTTCCGTTAATGCTTCTCTATTTTTCTCTTTCCGTTCATTATTGACTACACTCATATATTGACCAGTGTCTTTATCTAAGCAAACTTGAATAGCATACGATGATAATTCCCCTTCTCCTCGGACGCTATGTTGAACATGTTCTTTTCTCGCCCATAATTCTATAACTTCATTATCATTTGTGCTTGTATGAAAATTTACATACTTGTCATGTAATCCAATACACTCGCGTATTACACTTTTTGGTACTATTCGGTTTTCTATCTTTTCATATTGCGGGAGGAACCCGCCATAACCTTCTATTGTATGAATCTCTCCACTTGGCCCAATATGAAACACATAATCTTTCGGTGCATATACGAGATGATAAGCATCGTCACCATTTGCAAATGTTTCTTTATCCGCCCTTGAAATCATTAATTCAAACTCTAGTTTTTCTGCATACTTCTCTTTTGCTTCTTCTTTTGAAATTGAATTTTCCGGATAATAAATTTGATATTCATCTACTTCAGAAAACAATTGATACAGACGGCCATCTTTTGTAATATCAATCGTCACACCAGAATTCGGTAAAAATAATCCAAGTTTCTCATCTTTCTTTTCATAAACAACGTGGTACATCATATCGAATTGAATTATATATGCAAAAGGCATGGAATGTACGAGATGAGGAGTAAACATATTTATAAAAGATTGCACTTTTTCATACATTTCAGCATAGGTTAATTGATTATCTTGTACTTTCTCTAGCTCTATATACGATTGAAAATAATCCATTTCCCCATCTTCATTCAATCCATAACATGCTAGCGGCTGATCTGTATGTTTCTCAACAATCTGAAATACATTCTCATCATCTTCTAAAACGACTGTATATAATTCCGTTTGTTCATTTACTTTTAAATACGGCTTTAACCTTTCAATTATTTTGTTCATTATTTCTTATGACACAACCTTTCTCTCTACTCTATTCTTTCTAATATAATTAAAAACCTTTCACCTATGAAAAAATGAAAGGTTTTTAATTGTGTTACTATTCTATATAAATCCATTTTGATTTTTCGACATATAGCCGCGGCTATGGATAACAAAAGGTGACCTGCACTCGTTTTCTCTCTTTGTTTTCACTTGGTGTGGGGCAGGAAAAGGATTTGACCGCTTCTATGCATGGCCGGATGCTCTCTCGCCTAAAAAGAAGGGTTTTATGCCGGTTTTTTAATTTGTATTTATATAGTTACGTTTTATTTCCTAACTAATTCTACTTCTCCAAACTTCTTCATTTGGAGCTTTAATGTATTCGATTTGTTATAAGAAGTAGTTGAAAAATTAACATAGACAGTCGTTTTATGATTATCTGCCTCCATACTATACCCTTTTGATCTATATTCTTTTCCTTTCTCATCTACAATTTTCATATCCATAAAAGTATTTTCATCTTCTACTACTTCATCCACTGAAAATGTTATATTGAGCGAGGTTGGATTTGCCCTTGCAGATACAATTTGTATGTTAGGCGTTGTTTCTGCTGATATATATTCAACCGTTGACGTTGTTCCTTTTTTCGTTTTATCGCTAATCGGCAAATTCCATATTCCATCAATTGTTTTCAGTTCATCATTCTCATAAAAAACGTTCACGCTCTCTATTTCTAAAACAGCATCTTTTAATTTAGGAATAGAACCTTGATTCGACTCCCATATTGCTTCGTATAAAACTTTTCCCGTTTTCATATCTATATATGGATTATCATCTTGTCCTTCGGATATGTACAGTTTATTGCCTTTCAAAGGTTTTGTATCCGGAATCGACTCCAGAATGTATTCGCCATCTCCATTTTTTAATCGATAATCAAAAGTCACCTCTCTCACTGGTTTCTTTAATATGCTTGTATCCTCAAATGCCAATTGAAAGCTAAATCCTAGTTTATTCTCATCTGCAAAATAACGGTCAAGTGCCACTGTAATCCCTTTGTCAGCAGCCCTACTATTGCTTTTTTGTGGAAACTCTTCATCTACCGCTCGCTCGATTCCTTCATCATTAAAATTGAATAATTTGTTTATATTAGCTCGCACATGTTCATTTGTAAAAACACTCCCAGCTACAACAAGACAACAAGCCGCTGCAGCAAACTTTCTCCACATAACATTTCTTTTCTTTTTCTTTGCGTTCATTCGTATCACATCATAGGAATGATCTAAAGACTTTCTAACAATACTAGGCATTTCTTTTTCTTCGTTTAACAATCGATTAAATTCTTGTTCAAAATTATTTTTCATTTACAGTCACTCCTTCACCACTGTAATAATTGTTACGTAATATCGACTTGGCTCTGGAAAGTCTTGATTTAATCGTTCCTTCCGGTTCTTTCAAAAATACACTCATTTCTTTTATACTAAGTCCGACGATGTAATATAAAACAATCGCCATTTTATAATCCTTATTTAAACTATTTAACGCGTCTTCTAGTTCTATTTTCAAAAATTCATTTTTGTTTTGTTTTTGCTCAATCTGTTGATCTACTAACGTAATTTTTTGCCCTTTGTTTAATATGCCGTTACATGTATTGATTAATATTTTACAAATCCATGTGTTAAAGTACTCTTCCTTTTTGAGTGTATGTATTTTCTCATAAGCCACTGTGATTGCTTCTTGCATCGCATCTGCGACATCCTCATCTTTATGTAACAATCTACTTGCGACTTTGTATAACACATCCTCATAGCGCTGTACAAGAGAAACAAAAGCTTCTCCATCTCCCTTTTTAGCCTTTTTCACCAAGGCTTCTAGCTTTCCCATTCAAGAACCCCCTTGCTAATTAATCGCAATATACGTTTTTTTTAATATTCTTTACATACTATTAGATAGAGAAAACTAGTAATTGGTTGCATTGTTTTTTCTTTTCATAAAAAAAGAGGATTATCACTCCTATCATGAGTGATAATCCTCCCTTTCACACGTAAAAATTACTTACGTAACTCCGCACCAAATTTCTCTTCTACCGCTGCTAATACACGGCTATGTGCTTCTGTTACTTCTTCATCTGTTAATGTACGTTCTGGGTCGAAGTAGTTCATAGAGAATGCAAGTGATTTCTTGCCTTCTTCCATTTTTTCACCTTCGTATAAGTCGAATAGTGTTACTTCTTTTAGAAGTTCTCCGCCTGCTTCAGCAATTGTTTGCTTCATTTCACCAGCTTTTACTTCTGTTGCTACAACAACCGCCATATCACGTGTCATAGACGGGAAACGTGGAATGGCTGTGTAGTAAGTATCTTCTGTATCTGCAGCAAATACTTTTACTAGAGATAATTCAAATACGAATGTATCTTTCACATCTAATTGTTTTTGTGCTTCTGGGTGTAATTGACCGATGAAACCAATTACTTCTCCGTCTAGTAAAATGTCAGCTGTACGTCCTGGATGCATACCTTCACGTTTTGCAGGAGCATATGTGATGCTGCCCGCAACACCAAGTACGTCGAATAGTCCTTCTAACACACCTTTTGCAACGAAGAAATCAACGACTTTCTTCTCACCTTGCCATGCATGGTGAAGTGCAAGACCTGTCATAACACCAGCAAGATGTTGTTCTTCTTTTGGAAGTTCGCCTTCTGCTGTTGGCAAGAAGATAGAACCTACTTCATATAAAGCCACACTGTCGTTTTTACGAGCATTGTTGTATGAAACTGCTTCTAACAATTGCGGTACTAAGCTTAAACGAAGTTGACTGCGCTCTTCACTCATTGGAAGTGCAAGGTTCACAGGAGCTTTTTCGTTTGGCTCAACCATGTATTGTTTTGCTTTATCGGCACTTGTTAATGAATACGTAATTGCTTCATATAAACCAGCGCCTTCTAAGTAACGACGTACTTTACGACGTTTTGTTTGTGCTGCTGTTAATTTACCACGCGTCATTGTACCAGTTGGTAATGTAACTGGAATATGATCGTAGCCATATAGACGACCTACTTCTTCTACTAAGTCTTCTGCAATTGTAATATCAGGACGACGAGCTGGTACGTTCACATGGAATGTTCCTTCTACTTCTGTGAATGGGAACTTTAAGTTTGTGAAGATTGTACCCATTTCACTAGCAGAAATGTCTGTACCTAATACACGATTTACTTTTTCAGCTGTAACAGATACTGTACGCTCTTGTACTTGTAGGTTATCAACTTCTACTACGCCTTCTAACGCTTCACCACCAGCATATTTCGCCATTAAAGCTGCTGCATGCTGAATTGCTTCAAATGTACGCGTTGGGTCGATTCCTTTTTCAAAACGTGCACTTGATTCGCTGCGAAGACCTAAGTCTTTAGAAGTGCGGCGCACGGTTTGACCTGCAAAATATGCAGACTCGATTAGAACGTTTACTGTATCGTTATCTACTTCAGAGCTTGCTCCGCCCATTACACCGGCAACAGCAAGTGCTTTTGTACCATTTGTAATGACAAGGTGATGATCATGTAGTTTACGCTCTTGATCATCTAATGTTTGAATTGTTTCGCCTTCTTTTGCAAGACGAACAACGATTTCTTTTGAACCTAATTTATCATAGTCAAATGCATGTAACGGCTGACCATATTCAATTAAAATGTAGTTTGTAATATCAACTACATTACTAATTGGACGAATGCCAGCTGCCATCAGACGCGTTTGCATCCACATTGGCGATGGAGCGATTTTTACGTTTTTCACCATTTTCGCAATGTATAGTGGGTTTTGTTCTGTTGCTTCTACACTTACAGAAATGTGATCAGATGTTTTTTCTGCCGCTTCTTGTAAGTTTGCTGCTGGAAGTTTTACTTCACGGCCGTAAATCGCCGCTACTTCGTATGCAACACCTAACATATTTAAGCAATCCGCACGGTTCGGTGTTAAACCAAGCTCTAACACTTCATCATTTAAGTTTAAGATTTCTAGTGCATCTGCCCCAACTTCTGCGTCACTTGGGAAAATGAAAATTCCGTCTGCATAGTCTTTTGCAACTAATTTCCCATCAATGCCAAGCTCTTGCAGGGCACAAACCATACCGTGAGATGCTTCACCGCGTAGTTTGGCTTTCTTAATTTTGAAATTACCAGGAAGAACTGCGCCAACTTTTGCAACTGGTACTTTTAATCCTTTGGCAATGTTAGGAGCACCGCAAATGATTTGTACAGGCTCTTCTTCACCGATATCGATTTGACATTTGCTTAATTTATCCGCTTCTGGGTGTTTTTCACACTCTAATACGTGACCAACTACAACACCTTTTACACCTTTATTTAATACTTCAACGCCTTCTACCTCAATACCACTTTTCGTGATTTTATCTGCTAATTCTTGTGCCGTTACATCTTGAATATCTACATACTCTTGTAACCAACGATATGATACGAACATATTTATCCTCTCCTTCCCTTACGCTCGTTTGAATTGTTGTAAGAAACGTACATCGTTTGTATAGAAATGACGAATGTCATCCACGCCATATTTCAACATTGCAATACGTTCTGCACCCATACCGAATGCGAAACCTTGATATTCTTTTGAATCATAGCCAGCCATTTCAAGTACGTTTGGATGAACCATACCTGCACCTAAAATCTCAATCCAGCCTGTTCCTTTACAAGTGCCGCAACCTTTTCCGTGACACATCATACAAGAAATATCCATCTCAACAGATGGCTCTGTGAATGGGAAGAAACTTGGACGAAGACGAATTTCACGATCTTCACCGAACATCTTTTTCACAAATACTTGCAGTGTCCCTTTTAAGTCACTCATACGAATGTTTTTATCGATCACAAGACCTTCAATTTGCATGAACTGGTGTGAATGCGTCGCATCATCATCATCGCGGCGATATACTTTACCAGGACAAATAATTTTGATTGGACCTTTTTCTGTATTCTTTTCCATTGTTCTTGCTTGTACTGAAGACGTATGCGTACGAAGCAATGTTTCTTCTGTAATGTAGAAAGTATCTTGCATATCACGCGCTGGGTGATCCTTCGGTAAGTTTAATGCTTCGAAATTGTAGTAGTCTTTTTCTACTTCTGTTCCTTCTGCTACTTCATACCCCATACCGATAAATACATCTTCAATTTGTTCAACAACCGCTGTTAACGGATGATGACAACCTGTGTTTACAGGACGACCTGGTAATGTTACATCAATTGTTTCAGATGCTAATTTCGCTTCAATTACCGCTTTTTCAAAATGATTCACTTTTTCTTCTAAACGCGTTTGAATGGCTTCACGCACTTCATTTACTAATGCTCCCATCCGTGGACGCTCTTCTGGAGATAATTTCCCCATGCCGCGTAATACTTCTGTAATCGGGCCTTTTTTTCCTAAATACGCAACGCGTACATCATTTAAGCCCTTTAGCTCTTTCGCTTCTTCAATTAGCTCAAGTGCTTTTTGCTTAAGCTCTTTTAAACGTGCCTCCATTTTAAAACCTCCTTAAAAATGTAAATAAAAATAAAAAAACCCCATCCCCTAAAAAGGGACGAGGTAAATTCGCGGTACCACCCTAAATTGACAGAACAAGTCTGCCCACTTCGTTGTTGTAACGGCTTTTCAGCCGGAGCGCCTTTACATTTTACAAATGGTCCTGGCGTCAACTCCAGAGGTGAATTCACTTACAGCTACCATAAGAATGCTCTCAGTCTACGGCATTCTCTCCCTATATGGCGATTTTGCAAGCTACTCTTCTCTATCATCGTTTTTTTAACTATTTCACTTTTAACGGATGTTCAAAACGTTCGATACTCATGTAGTCTCTTCCTCTTGAACATGTGCTTCAACTTATTATAAGAAGTTTTTTATCGATTCGCAACCGGGCTTTGCAAATAATACGTTAAAATCCCAGCAGCTACTGCAACATTTAATGATTCTGCTGTTCCGTAAATTGGAATATATAAGTTTTGATTGCATTGAGCAAGAAGCTCCTGGCGTACACCTTTTCCTTCATTTCCAACAATTAAAGCAAAGCTTCCTGTTGGTGTCACTTCTCCATATGGAACTGCATTCTCAAGGGCTGTACCGTATACAGGAACGTTTTGTTCTTGTAAGTTCCCTACCCACTCCTCTAAGTTTCCTTTTACAATCGGTAAATGGAACACAGAGCCTTGCGTTGAGCGAAGTACTTTTCCGTTATATACATCCACACATCCTTCACCAAGAACAACAGCATCAATGCCAGCTGCATCTGCAGTACGAATGATTGTGCCTAAGTTACCAGGGTCTTGCAAACCATCTAATAATAAAAATTTCCCATTTGCAAGCTCAGCATGCTTTTCTTGCTTTTCACAAACAGCAAACACACCTTGCGTTGTTTCCGTTTCACGTAATACTTTTAAAATTGGTTCAGACACGATGTACATTTCCACATCGTCTACATTCCACTCGCTTGGAATATTTGTCATTTCACCGATAATAAGTTCTGTTACTACCTTTGCTTTTAAAGCTTCCTCTACTAAATGAAAACCCTCCACAAAAAATAGCCCTTTTTGATCGCGCTCTTTTTTCGTCTGCAGCTTTTTCCACTGCTTCACACGCGCATTTTGTACTGAATCAATGTTTTTCATTCTATGCATTCCCTCTCTTCTTGTATTCTCATTATAGCCTATTTTTTATACATATTTACATAAAAAAGAACAAAAACTAACGTCAGTTTCAATTCATATGAAGAGGTGAAAAGGATGAATTTTAATTTACGCGGTGCTGTATTAGCAAACGTATCAGGAAACACACAAGGCCAATTACAAGAAACAATTGTAGATGCGATTCAAAGCGGAGAAGAAAAAATGCTTCCAGGGCTTGGCGTTTTATTTGAAGTCATTTGGAAAAATGCTGATGAAAATGAAAAGCATGAAATGTTAGAGACGCTTGAACAAGGATTAAAACAATAGCAAGCATATAATTACCTTGGCATTAGCTGAGGTAATTTTTATTTTGACTATGAAATTTCAAACTATTATGTAATATTAGTCAATGACACTATTCATCTAAAATGTGTATAATTTTATATATAAATAAAAGAGAGGATTCGATATATGCATTCGACTACACAACTCACATATGAGCAAAAACAATCTATAACATGGGGCCAATTTATCAGTTCTGCTTTATTTGCCTTTTTCGGGACAGGACTCATAAGCGGCTTATTTACTATTCTTCCACTTATGATTTACAGCGAAGGCGTTACGGACAAAAAACAAATCGCTCTGTATGAATCAATTGGAAATACCGGAAATGCTTTATTACAGCTACTTATTTTATTATTGTTCATTTATAAATACGAACCAATTAAAAGACTGTTATTACCTGCTTTCAACTTCCAGGCACTCAAAAAAGGCAGTACATATGTATACTTACTTCTTTTCTTCGTCTTAAATATAATTCTAAGCTCACAGATACTGACACATCTATTTCCGGACGCTACACAGGAACAGTCTTCCGCTTTGAATTTAGATATATTAAAACAATATAAATTTCTATTAATTATAGGAACTGCTGTATTCATTCCCATTTTTGAAGAACTTATCTTCCGCGGAATTATCCTTCGTTTCTTCCAGCAACGCTTTCCATTTTGGCTAGCAGCAATTGGAACGAGCTTCATCTTCGGAATTGCTCATACGTATTCATTAGGTGTAATGGTCGTCACTTTCATTATGGGAATATTGATGGCTATATTATGCAAAAGAACAAACTCTATTATTCCAGCGATGTTATTCCATATGATGAATAATACACTTGCGTTTTTATGAGATACAATTTCTATGAGCAATGAGCTTCATCCACCACTGATCCGAACTGAATACACACTGCAACTAACCTATAAAACTAAAAAAGGAGCATAACTTTGCAAACACATATACAACTAGAACATCGAACCAAAACATCATGGCTTGAATTTCTTGGGATTATGTTGATGATCGTTCTCATTATGCCATTAATGAATGCAACTTTCACGATACTTCCTATCTGGTTATGTGAACATTTTAATCCAAATACAAATAAGGTTTTACTTGAATCACTTGAAAATATAAGCTATGAATTAGTAGCCTTACTCTTTGTAATACTATACATCCTGAAGTATAAACCACTTAAACACCTAGTATTACCAGCTATTGATTTTCAATGTTTGAAATCTTATCGTATGTATATCCATGTGCTCGTTTATTATGCTATCGGTATTTTTATCGATAGTTTTATACTAGATAAACTCTTCCCTGAATCAGTACAAGAACAACTGAACGCCTTAGATTTCGCTACGTTAGAACAATATAAATTTCTACTAGTTCTCGCAGTCGGAGTACTTGCACCTATTTATGAAGAACTGATATGCAGGGGTATTCTTTTACGTTTCTTCGAAGAAAAATTCTCATTTTGGCCAGCTGCAATTGTCTCAAGTCTATTATTTGGTATCGCTCATACATATTCAGTTGGGATTATGGTTAGTGCATTTATTACTGGCTTATTTGCTTCTTTGTTATATAAACAAACGAAATCTATCATTCCAGCTATTTTACTTCATATCATTATCAACACGTGTTCCTTCTTGTACTAAGCAAAACGCCGTTATGATTACATAATGGCGTTTGAATTTTTATTTTACTATTACCTCAAAGGCTTCCTCATCTAGCACCTTATCATACCTTGTCTTTTCCCCTCTTTCTTTAACAGGCATTGTATCTGGCGTAAAAATCAATTTCTTCACATTATCGCTTAACTTTTCAAAACGTACATAACTATTTTTCTCATTTGTAAAGCCTCCGGTAAATTCTAATTTATTTTCATCTTGATTCTTAGCATCAAAAAAGCAGAGAAAATTAATTCTCTGCTTTTCGATTTGGCTTATTGCCTGATTGTAAAAAGAATGATAACACCCAAGCAATGCCTGCTAATATTGTTGCGATTAAGAACGCGTCATTAATACCATTGATCGCAGATAGCTTCGAAATTTGTCCGAATAATAGTTGCGAGCTCATCGTATCTCCAGCTTGTGCTGATCCTAGGGACGCTGCTAAACTTTGCCCCATTCCATGCACTTTATCAACTAAAATTGGATTTGCCTGCGTTAACATATTTCCGTAATCTGCTACGTGCGCTGTTGTTTGCTGCGTCATAATTGTGATTAAGATCGCTGTACCAATCGAACCAGCTACTTGTCTTGACGTATTTTGCGTTGCTGTACCGTGAGAAATTAATCTCATCGGCAACGCGTTCATACCAGCTGTCATAATTGGCATCATAATGAATGACATCCCAAATGAACGTATAATATAATCCGTCATAATCACACTATACGGTGTATCCATTGATAGCTTTGTAAATTCATACGTTGCATACGTCGTAATTGCTAATCCAACTACTGCTAACGGACGAATGCCATACTTATCAAATAACTTCCCTGCAATCGGTCCCATGATCCCCATAATTAATGAGCCTGGAAGAAGCAGAAGACCTGATTCAATTGGCGTAAAGCCGCGAATATTTTGCAGATATACAGGAAGTAATAACATCCCGCCAAATAGTGCCATCGTTACAATCGCGTTAATCAATAATGTAAAAGTAAACGTTGGATATTTAAATACATGTAGATCAAGCATTTTGTTATCCGTCGTCATCTCTCTCCAAATGAATAACGCTAAACCAATTACACCGATGATAAGTGAAATAACAACTTCGGCACTGCTCCAGCTATTATTCCCTGCCTCGCTAAATCCGTACAGTAAGCTTCCAAGCCCAATACTTGAACTAATAACGCCAAACATATCCAGCTTTGTTTTAGTAACAGGCTGAACTAATGTAAAGAACTTTAAAGCTAATAATGTAATGATTAAACCAATGGCGAACATCGCGTAGAACATTAAGTTCCAGTTATAATTTTCAATGACCCAGCCTGTAACGGTTGGTCCAATAGCTGGTGCTAAAATCATCGCAACCCCAAGTAATCCCATCGCAGCTCCGCGCTTATGAGGCGGGAAAAGAGTCATGAAAATATTCATACCAACTGGCATTAAAATACCAGCACCAACTGCTTGAATCACGCGCCCTGTCATCATCATTGTGAAGTTCCCAGAGACGGCACAAACAATAGATCCTACAGTGAAAAATAGCATAGCCGCTACAAACAACTTACGATACGTAAAACGGGAAACTAAGAAGGCACTAATCGGCACTAAAATCCCGTTCACAAGCATAAATCCTGTAATTAACCATTGTGCTGTTGAAGTTGATACATTGAATTCGTTCATTAATGGTGGCAGCGCAACATTAATTATCGTTTGATTTAAAATTGAAACGAACATCCCAAGAATTAATACCGTTATAACAGCTTTTACATTTACATTAGGTAAAGGTAACTGCGCTCTCGGTTTTTCTTTTTCAATTTTAGCTGTCTCTTGCTTTGGTGTTTCTAACTCCACTACATTTGAAGCCTCTTGCTCTGGCTGTTTTACTTCTATCTTACTTACCGCTGGGACTTGTTCTTCTCCCGCGTTCGTTTTTTTCTTTCGTAAAAGACGATTTACAAGGAAGAAGACGATTATACAAAATAGTGCATACCCTGCAATTACAATTGAGGACATTTCATCTTCCCTCCTTACTTATGAATCCGAACTGTCACATTCATTCCAGGAACAACATTTACTGATTTACTATGATCTAAAGAAACTTTAACCGGTACAACTTGTGTTACTTTCGTATAGTTTGCTGTTGCATTGCTTGATGGTAGCATAGAGAACGTATTTGCTGTTGTTAATCCAACTTGTTCTACTTTCCCTGTTAACGTTGTATCAGGATATGCGTCTACGTACACATCAACCTCTTGCCCTTTTTGCACATCATCAACATCTGTTTCTTCAATATTTGCTGTTACCCATAAATCGTTCATATCGTATGCATATGCAAGCGGCGATCCAGCAGCAATATAAGAATTTATTGTCGCATTTGATTGAACAACTGTTGCATCGTGCGGGATTGTCACATCCATTGTTTGTTCACCATTCTGACTCGCTACAGAAACAGAACCTAATTTATCATTTTCATTGTAGTTCTTGCCTACTTCTGCTTTCCAGTCTGTTAATTTACCCGCTACTGGTGATGCAATTGAGATTACTTTCCCATCAATTTTTGCATTGTCTGTTTTCAAGTAATTTTCAGCCTGATTGTAATAGTAATAACCTGCGATTCCCCCGCCTACTAATACAATCAATGTGATAATGTTAATAATCACCATTCTTCGAAACTGATTCATTGCGTTCCTCTCCTTATATCGCATATAATTTTTTTACTGAAATTGTCTTATCCCTTTCGTTCATATTGTTGATTGTTAATTATATTAACCATATAACAAAAAAAGCACACCTGCCGCATAGCAAAACAATTCTTTGTTCGCATGCTAGTGGTGCTGTTTTCAAAAGGAATATCGTTTATAATTATAAATAATTATTTTGAATCTACAACCGACAATTTCCCTGCATATGTTGGTTATCCAACACGAAACCCTATGCATGTTGTTTAAATAGAAAAAATTCAGCAAGGAGACAGAAAATGTCTATTAAAAATACAAACGATCCACGTGTAAAACGAACGAGACAGTTGATACAAGACGCTTTTGTCGCTTTAGTTGGCGAAAAAGGCTTTGAGAATGTAACAGTGCAGCACATCGCTGAACGCGCTCCTGTTAATCGCGCTACCTTTTATAGTCATTATCATGATAAGTACGATTTATTGAATAAGAGTATAGAGGAAATGTTAGCAAAGTTAACTGAAGTGATTGCGCCAAAGAGGCCAAAAAAAGAAGATTTCCAACTTACGTTTGATTCCTCTCCTCCAACTACTCTAGCCTTGTTTGAACACATCGCTGAGAACGCTACCTTTTATAACGTAATGCTTGGAGACAATGCAGCAGGAAACTTCTCATTTAAAATGATGAAAGCAATTCAAACACATTTAACATTAAGCCTGTCTATTTCACAACCAAACGAAGAAGAACTCATGGTTCCGCGGGATATTCTCATTAGTTATGTAACAGGTGCACATATTGGAATAATTAGGTCCTGGTTAAAAAAAGGTATGATCTATACGCCTTACTTTATGGCGATGCAGCTATCACGTTTAATTGTTTTAGGAGCCCATAATGCAGCTGGATTAGAGAGACCTTTTTAAAATAAAAAAGCAAAGGGAAACCCCTTCGC
Organism: Bacillus sp. DX3.1; assembly: GCF_030292155.1. Classification (NCBI taxonomy): domain Bacteria; kingdom Bacillati; phylum Bacillota; class Bacilli; order Caryophanales; family Bacillaceae; genus Bacillus; species Bacillus sp. DX3.1. Next base: position 4,258,983 of record NZ_CP128153.1, read on the forward strand.
TTTTTCTATTAATTAAATGTAATGTTATGTACAGCCTCTGTATCAAGACGTTTAACAACTTCTACAATTAATTTCACTGTATTTTCAAAGTCATCACGATGTAACATCGCTGCATGAGAGTGAATATAACGCGTTGCAATCGTAATGGCCATAGATGGAATACCGTTTACAGAAATATGGATTGCTCCTGCATCTGTTCCTCCACCAGCTATAGAATCATATTGATATGGAATCTTTAATTCATCTGCAACACCAACAACGAAGTCACGAAGACCTTTATGTCCGACAACAGATGCATCATATAAAATAATTTGTGGACCATCGCCCATTTTACCTTGTGCTTCTTTTTCTGTTACGCCCGGTGTATCGCCAGCAATGCCAACATCAACAGCAAAAGCGATGTCCGGTTTAATATAGTGAGCAGATGTTTTCGCACCGCGAAGACCTACTTCTTCCTGAACAGTTCCAACGCCATATACAACGTTTGGATGTTTTTCATCTTTTAATTGTTTTAATACATCGATTGCAATGGCACAGCCAATACGGTTATCCCATGCTTTTGCAAGCAACATTTTTTCATTGTTCATCACTTGGAATTCAAAGTATGGTACAACTTGATCCCCTGGTCGTACGCCCCATTCCATCGCTTCTTCTTTGCTAGAAGCACCAATATCAATGAACATATCCTTAATTTCAACCGGTTTTTTACGTGCTTCTACTGGTAAAATGTGCGGTGGTTTTGAACCGATTACACCAGTTACGTCACCTTTGCGTGTCACGATTGTTACGCGCTGCGCGAGCATAACTTGTGACCACCAACCGCCAACCGTTTGAAAACGAAGGAAACCTTTATCATCAATTTGCGTAATCATAAAACCGACTTCATCTAAATGACCAGCTACCATGATTTTCGGACCGTTTTCTTCCCCTACTTTTTTCGCAACTAAGCTTCCTAAGTTATCTGTAGAAAGTTCATCTGCAAACGGTTCAATATATTTTTTCATCACTTCACGAGGTTCGCGTTCGTTACCTGCAATACCGCGTGCATCCGTTAATTCTTTTAGCATCGTCAATGTCACATCTAATTTTTTCATTTCCAATACCCTCCTTTTTCTTCATTCACTTAATGGTACAAAGTAAAACGGAATGTTCAAAATTATATTAATCCCCTTGTGTTTGACGCTCATGATTCATCTGATTTTTATCTAAATATGCTTTTTCAATTTCTTCTTGTCCAAACTCAAGAGCTTGTCCCAAACGAAGATAGCTCGTAAATAATTCAATGTAATTTGTAATAGACGGCTGATCAGTAAAACGAATCACTTTCGTATATGTGTCTAAGAAAATTTCAACTTGTGTTTTGTTTGTTTGGGCACATTTATAAAACAAGAAGTTTTTATCAATTCCTAAATCAATTCCAATCGATAAAATAAAATGCAGGCCATCTACATATTCTTCTAGCACAACTGAACGCTCAGCTGCTGGTTTTTTGCTCCAATATTTAAAGCAACGCGTTTCATTTGCAAGTTCTCCAATTTCAACAAGCAGCGCTAACATTTTTTCTTTTAATAATTTCTTCGGTTGTAAGTCATGTTCTTTTATAATACGATCATCTAATTCTTTTTGTAATTTAAATAGTTGTAATAAATCCATTCTATCTTCCTCCTCCAACATCGTATCAAAAATTATACAATGTTGTTCTACCTCATAGTAATTATAAAAAAACAACAAATTGGACAATTTCATCTCGCATTAACGGATAATAAAATCCCAATCCGTTCTACTAATCATCAGTGAAGTATGAAAAAACGCTGATGAAAGTTTTACTTGATTCTTCCATTATAACAGTGTCGTTTATACTAGAAAAGGTTATAAAACTGTAAGAAAAAAGCCAGAGGAATTTCCTCCGACTTTTTCACTGTATATTCTTCTATATTATTACAACTTTTATACTTATTTTGTCATATCTAATACAACACGCCCGTTAATTTTTCCCTCTTCCATTTCTGCAAAGATGTCATTAATTTCGTGAAGATGTCGCGTTTCAATAATTGCTTTTACTTTGCCTTCTTCTGCAAATTGCAACGCTTCCTGTAAATCTTTACGCGTTCCAACGATAGAACCAACAATTTTTACTGCATTTAACACAGTATCAAAGATTGGAACTTCCATCATTTCTGGCGGTAAACCAACCGCCACACATGAGCCACCGCGGCGAACCGCACGATAAGCTTGGTCAAATGCTGGTTTTGAAACAGCTGTACAAATAGAAGCGTGAACACCATTTACCTTTTCATGAATCCAAAGAGCAGCGTCTTCTTTAAGTGGATTCACAACTAAATCTGCACCGAGTTCTTTTGCGAGTTCGAGTTTTTCATCAACTGTATCAACTGCAACTACATGTAGCCCCATTGCTTTGGCATACTGCACTGCCAAATGTCCTAAACCGCCAATTCCGAAAACTGCCACCCAATCACCTGGTTTTGCTTCTGACACTTTTAATGCTTTATAAGTTGTCACACCTGCACAAAATAGCGGTGCAGCTTCCACAAAATTTAGATTTCCTGGCACTTTCACAACATAATCAGCTGCAGCTATGCAATATTCCGCATAACCACCGTCTACAGAGTAGCCCGCATTATGTTGATCTAAACAGAGTGTTTCACGACCGGATAAACAATATTCACAATGACCGCATGCTGAATAGAGCCATGGAATTCCAACACGGTCACCCACTTTGAGATGTGTGACGCCCTCACCAACTTCTTGAACAATTCCAACACCTTCATGCCCCGGAATAAGAGGAAGCTTCGGTTTCACTGGCCAATCACCATGTGCGGCATGTAGATCAGTATGACAGACACCACAAGCTTGAATATGTACGAGTACCTCCCGCAATCCAGCTTTCGGTTTCGGTACATCTTTCACCTCTAATTGCTCTTTGAATTGATTCACAACAGCTGCTTTCAAATGAACTCCTCCTTTACTCGCCTTTTTGAAAAGGTTTTCATTAATATATTAATGCATATATCCTTATAAAAGAGGAGTTGATTCGGTTAATGTTTGAATTTTTTGTGAATTTTAGTAATAATTCTTTATTTGAAAAAATTTCAAATAAAAAAACCTTAGAAGAAAAATCTTCTAAGGTTTTTGAATAATTAGTTTAAGTTGTTTTTTGCAACTGTTGCTAATTCAGCGAAAGCTTTTTCGTCATGAACAGCTAAGTCAGCAAGCATCTTGCGGTTAACTTCGATACCAGCAACTTTTAAACCGTGCATTAAACGGCTGTAAGAAAGACCGTTAATACGAGCAGCTGCGTTGATACGAGTGATCCATAATTTACGGAAGTCACGTTTCTTTTGACGACGGTCACGGAATGCATATAGTAAAGATTTCATAACCTGTTGGTTAGCAACCTTAAATAATGTATTTTTAGAACCGTAGTAACCTTTTGCTAATTTTATAACTTTTTTACGACGTTTACGAGTAACCGTACCACCTTTTACTCTTGGCATAATATTACCTCCTATTTGTTCTATATATCAGCCGAACTTATTTTAAGTTGTCAAGCATTTGACGAATGCGTTTGAAGTCACCAGCGCTTACTACACCAGCTTTACGTAGTTTACGTTTAGCTTTTGTAGATTTGTTAGCGAATAAATGGCTTGTGTAAGCGTGTGAACGCTTAAGTTTACCAGATCCAGTTTTTTTGAAACGCTTTGCAGCGCCGCGATGAGTTTTTTGTTTAGGCATAGGTATTTCCTCCTCTATCTATTACTTATCGTTTTTCGGTGCTAAAACTAAGAACATACTACGTCCTTCCATTTTAGGCTTAGATTCAATTGTACTAACTTCAGCACAAGCTTCTGAGAAGCGATCTAAAACACGTTGACCGATTTCTTTATGAGTAATGGCACGTCCTTTAAAGCGAATTGACGCTTTAACCTTGTCGCCTTTCTCTAAAAACTTGATAGCATTACGAAGTTTTGTGTTAAAGTCGTGTTCATCAATTGTTGGACTTAAACGAACTTCTTTCATGCTGATTACTTTTTGATTTTTACGCTGCTCTTTTTCTTTCTTCTGTTGCTCAAAGCGGAATTTACCGTAGTCCATAATGCGGCATACTGGTGGTTTCGCTGTTGGAGCAACCAATACTAAATCAAGATTAAGATTTGCAGCTAAGTCTAAAGCGTCATTACGAGACTTAATACCAAGTTGATCACCATTCGCACCAACTAAACGTACTTCACGAGCACGAATTTGCTCGTTAATCATCATATCCTTGCTAATAGTAAGCCACCTCCAAGATTTTCTCAGAATAAGTTTGCGGATGCAGAACCCGAACAAAAAAAGTGCGGGCACACGGCACCCACACTTGTAAGATCTTTAGTAAGAAATACATTTACCTGTTAACTGCATATGCGTCAATCAGGTGAGAAGCGGGTGCTTCTACTTGTTCCACAAAACAATATTCTATTATCCTTGATGAGTTTACCATAGGACATAACGTCTGTCAAGATGACGTATTTTACTAACAACAAGAAATATTGTAACAAACAACACGAATACATGCAATAGTTTTTTATGATAAGTATAGTTTGGTTATTATTTCTAGTTTCGATAACCATACTTTCTTCTTACAAGAAGAAAGCAAAAGTCGCGGCATGCCGCGACTTTTTATTAGCGTTTTCCTTCTACTTTAATCATATCAACAAAGGCATCTAATGCGATTGTTTCTGATTTTTGTTCACCATATTTACGTACGTTTACGCCGTTTTCAGTAACTTCATTGTCACCTACTACAAGCATATACGGAATTTTTTGCATTTGTGCTTCACGGATTTTGTAACCGATTTTCTCTTCACGAGTATCCACTTCTACACGAATGCCAGCACGTTGTAATTCTTCTTGTACCTTCTTTGCATAGTCTAAATGTACTTGCGGAGAAACCGGAATCACTTGCGCTTGAACTGGCGCTAACCAAGTTGGGAATGCACCTTTGTACTCTTCAATTAAGAAGGCAACGAAACGTTCCATAGTTGATACAACACCACGGTGAATAACAACTGGACGATGAGGTTTACCATCTTCACCAACGTAAGTTAATTCAAAGCGCTCTGGAAGTAAAAAGTCTAATTGTACAGTTGAAAGTGTTTCGTCTTTTCCAAGTGCAGTACGAACTTGAACGTCAAGTTTCGGACCGTAGAATGCCGCTTCACCTTCAGCTTCATAGTACTTAAGACCCATTTCATCCATTGCTTCTTTTAACATACCTTGTGCTTTTTCCCACATTTCATCATCATCATAATACTTTTTAGTATCTTCTGGATCACGATAAGATAAGCGGAATGAATAATCTTCTAAGCCGAAATCTTTGTACACTTCTAAAGTTAAGTTTACAACACGTTTTAACTCTTCTTTAATTTGGTCTGGACGAACGAAAATGTGCGCATCATTTAAAGTCATTCCGCGTACACGTTGTAATCCAGATAGCGCTCCAGACATTTCATAACGGTGCATTGTTCCAAGCTCCGCAATACGGATCGGTAATTCACGATAGCTGTGAATATCGTTTTTATAAACCATCATATGGTGCGGGCAGTTCATCGGACGAAGTACTAATTCCTCATTATCCATTTCCATTGATGGGAACATGCCATCTCGGTAGTGATTCCAGTGACCAGAAGTTTCATAAAGCTCTCGGCTTCCTAATACTGGAGTGTATACATGGTCATATCCTAGGCTTACTTCTTTATCGACAATATAGCGCTCGATAATACGGCGGATTGTTGCACCTTTTGGTAACCAAAGTGGTAAACCTTGTCCTACTTTTTGGCTATTTGTAAATAATTTTAACTCTTTACCTAATTTACGGTGGTCACGCTCTTTCGCTTCTTCAAGCATACGTAGATGCTCATCTAATTCTGCTTTTTTCACGAATGCAGTACCGTAAATACGTTGTAACATTTTATTGTTGCTATCGCCGCGCCAGTAAGCACCTGCAACGCTTAACAATTTAAATACTTTAATCTTTCCTGTAGATGGAAGGTGAACACCACGGCAAAGGTCGAAGAATTCGCCTTGTTCGTAAATTGAAATAACTGCATCTTCTGGAAGATCATTAATCAATTCTAATTTCAGCTCATCACCGATTTCTTCGTAACGACGAAGTGCTTCTGCACGTGGTACTTCATGACGAACGATTTCAAAGTTCTCGTTCACAATTTTTTGCATTTCTTTTTCAATTTTTGGGAAGTCCTCAACTGTAATTGCTTCTTCCATATCGATATCGTAGTAGAAGCCATTTTCGATAACTGGACCAATACCAAGTTTTACATCTTTATATAAACGTTTTAACGCTTGTGCTAAAAGATGGGCTGTTGAGTGGCGTAGAATGTATAAGCCGTCCTCAGAATCTAATGTAATGATAGAAACTGCACCATCTTCTTCAATTGGTGTACGAAGATCTATCATTTCATCATTTAATTTACCAGCCACAGCTTTTTTCTTTAAGCCTGGGCTAATAGAAGCTGCGATTTCTTCAGTTGTTGTTCCTTTTGGAAACTCCTTCACAGCTCCATCAGGGAAAGTAATTTTAACTACATCTGCCATCACTGGTCACTCCTTTTTTTCTCATAATAAAAAACACTCATCCCGTAAAAAGGGACGAGTGTTGAATTCGTGGTTCCACCCTTGTTCCAATTAACAAAACTGTTAATTGCTCAAGTTCAACATAACGGTGTTGGCCGTTAGCAATTACTAGAAAAAAACGTTCACTGCTAAAGTTTAGAGGTGGTAAGTAATGAACTCGTACTAGGAAGCTCACACCCTAAGGCTTCCCTCTCTGAAAATCGTAGTAAATTACTCATGTCCTCATCGTGACATTTCAATATATTTCATTTATGTAGGTAATTATATGCTCAAAAACTTAGAAAATCAAGGGCGTTCCCTTTATTTTTAAATTTTTTCACGTTCTGTTCGAATTCATGCAGCGCATATAATTGGACTCGTTCTTGAAATACATTTTGAAGGGTAACAATCATATTATGATCTTGCTCTTTTGTATACAAATAGATCATTCCCGGTGCGATGGACAAAAGCGGCGCAATGACATTTGTATCAATGTGAACATCTTTTTGTGTTAATAATTCCTCATCTATATATCGGACCAGCTTCTCTTGTTTTAAACGTACCCCTTTTTCATTATAAAAAATAAAACTATCGTCAAAAACGAGATGAAGACAAGATAAACGTGGCTTTCGACTATTCACTTGTTGCCGAAGTACTTCCACAAACATTTGATACTCTTGTTCTAATTTATATTCATCAATTGCAACCTCTGCAAGACGATGCACCGCCTCCCTATATTTTTGCAAACGAAAGCGAATATAAGATGAAAAACAAAATGAAAGCGGATCGCCTAACCACCCTTTTAAAGAAGACATAATCTGAGATTCTACCATGTTACGTGTCAAATCATATGTGACGCCTTTTCGTTTTCCATTTAAAATGCAGTCTGCCATATGTAGAATTTGATTACGTTCTTCTTCCTCATCATAAAAAAACTTTTCTTTCAAAATCGCATACAGCCATTCATTTTGTTTTACATTTATAATAAATTGAACAAGTACTGGTATTAACACTTTCTCGATATAGTATGATTCACGTATCGGTATATGAACAATCACCATTTGTTCATATACATAGACGCTCGTTTCTTTATATACTTCTTCTGTTCGCTTAATAAGTTCTTGATATACGTGCACAGCATCATTTTTTTCTTCGAAGCAGATTTCAATCACTTTTGTCCCCCCTTTTATCCCGCTCTAACGGGCAGTAAGACTCCCACCTAAAGATTGTGAGGAAGCAACGGAGATTAGTAGGAGATAACTGCCCGTTAGAGCCCGATTCGTTCAACTAAACATCAGAGGAGAATGAAGCCTCCCCTCTAATGGAAGTTTCACTTTATATTCCTTGCTAATTTTATATATATTAAGGGAATGGATAAAAAATGATACAAGCTACTATGAATTTTCAGATTCATAGTAGCTTGTATCATTTTATTTTATAATTCAAATTATCAAGTTATATAAATATAAATTAAAAAACCGACATAAAACCCTTCTTTTTAGGCGGGAGAGAGCATCTGGCCATGCATAGAAGCGGTCAGATCCTTTTCCTGCCCAGACATAGTGAAAACAAAGAGAGAAAACGAGTGCAGGTCACCTTTTGTTATCCATAGCTGCGGCTTATATGTCAAAAAATCAAAATGGATTTATATATAAGAGGTAAAGATACAATGTACGAATATGAGTTTATCCCGCATTAACGGGCGGTAATACCCCACCTCAAAGTTCTGCAAGGAGCAAAGAAGTTAGGTGGGGGATAAACTGCCCGTAAAAGCCCGATTCGTTCAACTAATGATCAGTGGGGGATGAAGAAAACCCCCACTGATCAAAGTTTCACTTTATCAGAATCAAGTTAAAATCAGGTTTTGTGAAATCTAAACCCGAAGAGGAATATCAAGAAGTCATCAAAAAGTACACAAAAGAAGGATGGCGATTCGTACAAATCTTCGCCCCGGGAACGCAAGCATACGGAGTAGCTGAATATTTCGAACTAATCTTTAAAAGAAAACAAACACTATACCAAAAAAAGAGCAAGCTCTCAGCTTGCTCTTGATACCGAATCATCAGTGGGGGGTAAAGAAAACCCCACTGATTAAAGCTTCTCTTTACGTATGACGGCGATTTTTCCCTGTAATTGGAACAGGTTTCGCCATATATCTAATTCGCTCCATAATCCGGGCCGCTTTCATTTCTTCCTCTTCACCGCGCTGTGTATATGTTAAATGGTGCTCTAATTGTTTAAAGTCAAAATTGGATGTGAAAAACGTCGGTAAATTTTCAAGCATACGGAATTGTAAAATGGCTCCAAGCACATCATCACGTACAAAGCTTGACATCGCTTCCGCTCCAATATCATCTAACATTAAAACTGGTACATACTTCACCGCATCAATCTTCTCACTAATCGTATTATTTTGCAGAGAACTTTTAATTTCACGCAAAAATTCTGGTAAGTATACAATCATAGAACTTACCTTGCGCTGCGCCAATTCGTTCGCAATCGCTCCTAAAATAAACGTTTTCCCAACACCAAATGGTCCGTGGAAATATAATGCCTGTACTTTTTTACCTGGCTCATATACACCTAAAAATTCAGTAGCAGCACGAATAGCTTCAAAACGATCTCCATCTGATAAATCAAGCGAAGACATAGAAGCTTGCAGTATATCTTTTGGCATATATACACTTTGAATTAACTTCTCTTGTTTTTTTCTTTCCTCATAAGCCACTTTGCGAACACAACGATCGTACTGAATATCAATCATCTTTCCTTGAATAACAAGTTTCGGCTCGTATCCTTGAATTATATTTTTACAGGTCTCTAAGTTCGGACAATCTTCGCATCCCACACTTTGTCCAATGTATTCATACAATTTTACAAGGCTGCGTTCTACCATAGAAGTCGTCACTTCACCTTTATGTTCTTCTATAAACTCTTTTACACGAGGGTGTGCCATCACTTCTGCCTTTAACACTTCATATCTGTTCTTAAAATTTTCATTTTGCATCAACTTTGTAAATGTATTTTGCATACGTTCCATTCTTTCACCTCAAAGAGAGTTCATTCTCCTTTATTAATCATGCTTATACTTTTTCAATTCTTCTTCTAGTTTTTTTCGCTCTTCCTCTAACTTGCTTGGCTTTTCTTTTGGCGCTTCATTTTCTTGTGCTTGTTCTTGCGCTTGCTCCTTCAGCCAATCTGGTACCATTTCTTTCCGCACTGTTTTCTTCGATGTGCGCCCTTTTTTCTTCGTCTCTGCCCATTCTTGATATTGACGATTTTCTTCTTTCGCTAATGCCATTGCTTCTGCTACAGTACCAACCTTTTTTCTCGCCCAGTGGCCAGCAATTTTCTCAACATATGTTTTGGCTAACTTCATATCAGAACGTAACATCACATAATAAATAAGTACGTTGACAACGCCTGATGTAAGCTTTTGATTGATCATGACTTCTTCAACGATTTGTAAATCCGCTTTTGTTGCTTCTGCACCGCCTGAAATTTCTTTTAACAATTGTTTTGGCGAAATTTCTTCCAGCTGTTTAATTAACATTTCTTCTTGTGTAGAAGGCTCTTTCTCTTTCATCGTGCGTGCGGAAAGAGGCTGTGTCCGTTCACTTAGCACCGGAAGCGCTTGTCCGTTTTCAAATTGATACCAATCACGAGCTCCTTTTCGCAGTCGCTCCATATCAATCGTTTGCCCTTCTGTCATTGCACCAAGTACAATATTTTGCATCGACATAGAATCGACACCATACACATAAGAAAGCGTAATTACACATTCACGAACTTGGTCCGTAATCGCTTTGCGCGGTACAAGAGCCGATAGCCCTTCTGCAAATAGAGAAAAGTCAAAGAAATCATTCCAAAGTTTCGGTGCGGCCCCTTCTTCATTTCCAGGCATAACTGTTGCATTCGGAATACGAAGCTCTTCTTGTGCATGTTCAAATTGTCCTGGATTAAAAGAACCAAATACATCATTAAAGGAATGTGTAACATTTTCATAGGAAGCAAAATCAAATTCTTCTTCTAAAAAATATCGCTTTACTTGATTGTATTTCTTACGACTCAAGCGGTTATATAAAAAGATGCTCATAACAATATCATCAAAAAATTGTTTGGGTGATAACGGTGGCTGCAATTCATATATAAACATTCGAATATCTTTTTCTTTTTTAATATACACGTTTAAAAGTCCAATTGCTTCTAACTTCACCCGTTCTTCATACACTTCAGGAAGCTGCATTTGCATCGTCACCATAAGAGAGTGATGCGTATTCTCTTTTCCAAATACACGATCCTGTTCAAGCTCTCCCCAGAGCGTCATGTATAAGCTAAAAGATTTGCTACCTATTAACGGTTGGTATAACATCGTTAATACTTTTCGATCATAACTATGCAGCAATCCTTTTGTACTTACTCTATAACGGTCAATTGGCAATAGCTCCATCCATGACTGTTTTTCCATCCTTACAATTCCTTTCTTTCTTCCATTCTATCCAGTTCCCCATCCGGGTCTATTTTTCATTGTGAAGGATCTATACATCACATTCAACTTATAACCCATTAGTGAAAAAGAGCTAATAGCTTACGCTTCTAGCTCTTTTTCACCGCTATTCGCGAGCAGTAATCCCCCCACCTCAAAGTTCTGCAAGAAGAAAAGAAGTTAGGTGGGGGATGAAGCTCTCCACTGATCAAAGTTTCACTTTATTTTCGCTCTTTTTGCAATATATCTTTTAATTCTTCAATAAATACATTTAAATCTTTAAATTGTCGATACACTGAAGCAAAACGTACATAAGCAACATCATCAATAGTACGAAGTGCTTCCATTACCATTTCACCAATCATATCGCTTTGCACTTCTGACATCCCTAAGTTTCTCAGTTCACGCTCTACATTTTGCGTTACTTCCTCTAATTGTTTTAGGGATACAGGTCTTTTTTCACACGCTTTAATTAAGCCGCGTAAAATTTTCTCTTTATTAAATTCTTCTCGCGTTCCCTCTTTTTTAACCACAATAAGAGGCGGCTCTTCTACTCTTTCAAATGTTGTAAATCGATTTAAACAGCTTTCGCATTCTCTTCTTCTTCGAATGGAGCGTCCCTCGTCTACTGGACGTGAATCCAACACTCTCGTACCATTATGAAAACAGGATGGACAACGCAACTCATTCACTCCTTTGCAATTTAATCTCTACTTTCTTCGCTTCATCTACACATAAATATATATACACTATTATATAGCCTATTTGTATTTGCTTACCACTTTATAACGAGTGACAAGCCTTCAAAAACAGTCTATCCATTCTACCAGCTCATTTTTTTATAAACTAAAAAGAGGTGCATTATACACCTCTTTACATTTTAAATCAATTATGTTCTTTTTTAAAGAGCTTTCGTCTCTCTATGCTTAATTTCGAAGCTACCTGTGCCTCGAGGAAGCTCGATGCTCTCGCGCGTTTTCGCATTTAAACCTTCTGCAATATACTCTGCAGCTACATTGGGATCAATACGATCCCCGCAAGTATACACATCAATACTCGCATAACCGTGTTCTGGAAAGCTGTGAATTGTTAAATGAGATTCAGAAATAATAACAACTCCACTTACACCCTGCGGAGCAAACTTATGAAAAGCAACCTCACGCACTTCAGCACCTGCTCTTAGTGCTGCATCCACAAATAATTGTTCAATAAACGGCATATCATTAAGCTTGTCGAAATCGCAATCCCAAAGTTCAGCAATTACGTGACGACCCATAGTGTCCATAGTATCCATTCTACAGTTCCCCCTTGTAAATTTAATCTAACTGTTCGAATTGAAAACTAATTTGCAATTTGGCTTGCTCCACTACCACGGGGGAAAGTTAGTCCGGAGAGGTCCTAACCCTTTAAGTAGTGACTACCTACCTCAGCTCTTAAGTTTACGAGTGTTAGTATACTTTGTTTATTTTCATTTTGCAACAACAGTTTTTCAATTTTTCATGATGTTTTCTTCTTTACTTTTCTCGGAAAAAAATAAAAGATTCAAAAATGCAGTGTCTACAATACTTCTAAGTATGTACGATTCAAAAATTTATACTTATATAACTTTTTTCCTTTTCAGAAAAAAATAAAAAAAGACAAGCAATCGCTTGCCTTTTTTCTTATTATCATTAAATGTGTTGTACGTTTTCTTGTTTTGCTAATTCACCAACAACTAACGTCACAAGATCCACAACACGGCGAGAATAACCCCACTCGTTATCATACCAAGCAAGTACTTTCACTTTACGCTCACCCATTACCATTGTAGATAAACCATCAATGATGGCAGAATGAGGATTTGTATTAAAGTCGATAGACACAAGAGGTTCTTCGCTAAATTCCACAATCCCCTTCATTGCACCGTTCGCAACTGTTCTAAACGCTTCATTAATTTCTTCAACTGTTACATCACGTTTCACATCTACTACTAAGTCAACAAGAGACACGTTTGGTGTTGGAACGCGAAGTGCCATACCGTGAAGTTTTCCATCTAAATGCGGAAGAACTTTTGCTAACGCTTTCGCAGCACCCGTTGTTGTTGGAATAATAGACTGTCCGCACGCACGTGCTCTGCGTAAATCTTTATGTGGGTTATCAATATTTTTTTGGTCATTTGTATAAGCATGAACAGTTGTCATTAAACCGTTTTCAATTCCAAACTGTTCATCTAACACCTTAACAACAGGCGCTAAACAATTTGTTGTACAAGATGCATTCGAAATAACAGTATGCTTTGTAATGTCTAATTGTTCTTCATTTACACCAACTACAACTGTTATGTCTTCATTCTTACCAGGTGCAGTTAAAATAACTTTCTTCGCCCCAGCTTCTACATGAAGAATTGCTTTTTCTTTAGAGTTAAATTTACCTGTTGCCTCAATTACAACCTCTACTCCTAATTCTTTCCAAGGCAATTCTTTTGGATCGCGGTTATTTAGAAGGCGAATCATTTTCCCATCCACTAATAAATGATCCTCAAATGCTTCCACTGTTCCATCAAATTTGCCATGAATTGTATCATACTTGATTAAATGTGCTAGTGTTTCTGATGGATAGCTCGCATTAATGGCTACAATTTCGAATGCGCTTTCTTTTATTGCCTGACGAAATACCATTCTTCCAATACGTCCAAACCCATTAATTGCCACACGAATCATAATATGTTATCCCCCTTGAATGCGTTATACTATTTATCTCCAATCCCAATAATAGTATAACACAAAAAGAAGATATGTCACTAAACAATTTCACTAATTTTACATTTTTTTATTTAATAATGTTCCATTCCATTAAAATGTTGTGTAATTGGGCTTTCGTCTCTGCAATTGTGCCATCATTACGAATGACCTTATTAGCTAATTTTACTTTTTCTGCTAAAGGCATTTGTGAATCTATACGCGCTCTTGCTTCCTCTTCTGTGAATCCGTTACGCTTCACCAAACGCTCTAATTGCGTATCTGGATTGACAAATACAAGCAAAATTTGATCAACAAGAGCAGTTAACTTACTTTCAAACAAAAGCGGAATATCTAATACAACCGCTTGCATTCCTTCCCTTATGTACATATCCTTTTGGGCGTTCATTTCTTTTCGTACAGCGGGATGAACAATTTGATTTAACTGCAATCGTTTTTCTTCATTATAAAATACAATACTTCCTAACTTTTGACGATCCAGCTCTCCATCCGCTTGTAAAATTTCTTCCCCAAATACCTTTATAATTTCTTTATATGCTTCTTTTCCTTGTTCTACAACTTCTCTCGCAATAATATCTGCATCTATAACTGGAATTTGTCGTTCACGAAACATTTGTGAAACCGTACTTTTCCCACTTGCAATGCTTCCTGTTAATCCAATTACAACTGTCATTAAACTTCCTCCTCACAAATAAAGACGTGAAACTGATGTTCCACGCCTCCACCTACATTTTCCAAATTCCAATAATAATGAGTAAAATTCCAGGCAGGAACGTAAATTTTTGTAACCACCGCATATTTGATAAAACAGTTCCTAGCCTCATTCCGATAAACAAAAACAAAGAGCTCATAATTGCAACTAACACTGCCATCATTGCTGGCGCATATCCGAGTAAGGATGCACCAATCCCAGCTCCAAACGAATCCACCGAAAGAGCAATACCAAGAAGTAAAGCTTCTCCACCAGAAATTGTGCCTGATTTATCAAAATCAGCAACAGTCGGTTTCCGTAAAATTTGAATAACCAATCCAAGCGAAGCAATTTCCAATTTCCAAACTTTCTCTTCTTGCTGTGGATCATCTTTTTTATCACTTCGAAAAAATTGGTATAATACCCATGCACCAATGGCTATGAGAACAAACCCACCGATGCGCGTCGCAATAACTGGAGAAAAAATTTTGGCAATCATATGCCCAAGCCCCATGGATATGAGCATCACTGCCGCTGAACAAACCCCAATGATCAATATCGACTTTAATGGAATTCGCACATTCCTTAGTCCATAAGTAAGCCCTACACTACAGCTATCTAAACTTAATGTAAAAGCTAATAAAATAAGTGAGAAATAATGATACATCGGTAAGCTCCTTCCCTATACATAGCTTTGCTGTATGTATATGACAAATGCCTATCCGATGTTATTAGAAAAAATATCTTTCTTAGTCCTCAGGCTGACAATTAGGACAATAATGAGTCCCACGTCCACCAACAACTATTTTTTCAATTACAGTGCCACAAGTCACACATGGCTCACCTTTTCTTCCGTATACATTCAGAAGCTCTTGGAACGAACCAATTTGCCCTTGCGAATTGATATACGTTCGAATTGTACTTCCGCCACGCTTCACTGCCTCTGTTAAGGTTGCAACTGTTGCCGCATGAACCTTTTCTATTTCAGCTTCCGTTAAAGATGAAGCTTCTCGTTCTGGATAAATTCCAGAACGGAACAACACTTCATCTACATATATATTACCAAGCCCTACTAAAAGACGTTGATCTAGCAATACAACTTTTATTTTACGGTTTGTTTTTTGCAATCTTTCTTGTAAATATCCTGGTGTCAGTTCAGCATCAAATGGCTCTGGCCCTAAATCTGCAAGTGGCATTTGATCAAACTCTTCACCTTTTTTAAAGAGATGCATCGTACCAAACTTTCTTACATCCTTATAATGCAACTCTGTACCGTCTGTAAACTGAAAACGCACATGCGTATGTTTATCTATTTGCTCATCCTCTTGATGAAGCAAATATTTCCCTTCCATACGTAAGTGTGAAACAATTACATACTTTGTTACATAAAGAAGTAAAAATTTACCTCTTCTTTCAATCCGTTCAATCTTTTCGCCTCGTAACATTTCTTTAAAAATCTCTACATCATCCGGCCTTTTCACTAATTTCGGATACGTTACAATTACATCTTGTATCGTCTTTCCGGATACAAGGTTTTCTAACGTTCGCCTTACATTTTCAACCTCTGGTAGTTCAGGCATTTCATCACTTCCTTATTTCGCGTCATACCAAGTTGGACCGGAAGAATAATCAACTTTCAACGGAACAGAAAGTTCAACCGCATGTTCCATCACTTCAGGTACAAGCTTTTCTAGTTGCTCTATTTCTTCTTTTGGTACCTCAAAGATCAATTCATCATGTACCTGCAGAAGAAGACGTGCTTGTAATCCTTCTTCTCGCAGTCGATCATCCATAATAATCATCGCTTTTTTAATAATGTCTGCTGCGCTTCCTTGAATTGGCGTGTTCATTGCAGTACGTTCTGCAAAGCCACGTAGGTTAAAGTTACGGCTCGTAATTTCCGGAATATAGCGGCGGCGTTTTAATAAAGTAGAAACATATCCTTGCTGTTTCGCTTCTTGGACAATGTCATCCATATATTCCTTTACGCCAGGGAAGCTTTCCAAATACTTCTCAATAAACTCTCCTGCTGCTTTTCGTGTAATACCTAAGTTTTGGGACAGCCCATAATCACTAATGCCGTAGACAATTCCGAAGTTAACCGCTTTTGCTTGACGTCTCATGTTTGCTGTTACTTCTTCTTTTGTTACACCAAAAACGTCCATTGCTGTTTTCGTATGAATATCCATATCACGCTGGAACGCTTCAATTAATCCTGAATCTTTTGCGATATGCGCTAATACACGCAGCTCAATTTGCGAATAGTCCGCCGCATACATCACCCAATCTTTTTTGGACGGAATGAATGCTTGACGAATTTTTCTTCCTTCCTCTAAGCGAATCGGGATATTTTGCAAATTAGGTTCTGTAGAGCTTAATCGACCTGTTTGCGTTAATACTTGATTAAAGCGTGTATGAATCTTAGACGAATCTTCATGAACAACTTTTAATAACCCTTCAATATACGTAGAATTCAACTTACCAAGTTGACGATAATGTAAAATCTTAGGGATAATTTCATGATGCTCCATTAGCTTATCAAGGACATCAGCGGATGTAGAATAACCTGTTTTCGTCTTTTTAATAACTGGTAAATTTAAGTTCTCAAATAGAATAACACCAAGCTGTTTTGGTGAATTAATATTAAATTCCGTTCCAGCAAGCTCATAAATTTCCTGTTCCATTTCCTTCAATCGTCCGACTAGTTCATCTCCCATACTGCGCAAACGATCCGTATCAACAGTCACACCTTTTACTTCCATCTCTGCTAACACACGGCAAAGTGGCATTTCTAGCTCTGTAAACAATTCATACTGTTCATTTTTTTGCAGTTCTTCTACAAACGTTTGCTGTACATCGTATAATACGTGCACTTTTCGCGCCACATGCTCCGCTATCACATCAAGTTCAGGAACAGCACGTTTCGCTCCTTTTCCGTACACTTCCTCATCTGACTTAACAGCATGTGTCTCTTTCATTTTCGCAACAGCACGAAAATCTTTATCTGTATCCGCAGGATCAAGTAAATAGGCAGCAATTAATAAATCAAAATCAATTCCTTGAACTTCATAACCTTTCCACTTTAATGCAACGATGGCACGCTTTGCATCAAACGTGTACTTTTTCATCTCTTCATTCGCTAGCCAGTTCGTAAAGGCTTCAGATTGCAACGCAACATCGGCCTGAATAAAGTAGCAGCCATTTTCATTTTGAATACCAAACCCTTGAATATCCGCTCTATGATAATTATCTTCTTGCACTTCTACAAGTAATGCACTATCTTGCTGAAGAATTTCTTCAGTTACTTCTTCCACAATTTCAAATGAAATATCATTTAATTCAGCTGAAGGGGTTTCTTCAGCAGTCACACCAAGTTTATTTAAAAGAGATGTAAATCCTAAGTTCTCAAACATCGGGATAACGTCGTTCGCTTCATATCCTTTATATTCGATATCATCTAAGTGAACTGTAATCGGCGCATCTGTAATAATTGTCGCTAACTCTTTACTCATTAACGCTTGCTCTTTATTCGCCTCTAATTTTTCTTTTAACTTCTTCCCACTCACTTGATCTAAATTTTCATACACGGCTTCTACCGTTTCAAATTGTGTTAACAATTTGATCGCCGTCTTCTCACCGACACCTGGAACACCAGGAATATTATCTGATTGATCTCCCATAAGCCCTTTCATATCGATAATTTGCTTTGGAGATAAACTATATTTCTCAAACAGGGCCTCTTTCGTATATTCATCTACTTCAGTAATCCCTTTACGCGGAATACATACAAGTGTATTGTCAGAAACAAGCTGTAGCAAATCTTTATCTCCGGAAATGACTTTTACATGAACACCTTGTTCACTTGCTTCTGTCGCTAATGTTCCCATAATATCATCCGCTTCATAGTTCTCTAACTCATAACGCGGAACGTGAAATGCATCTAGCAATTCACGAATAAACGGGAATTGTTCAGAAAGCTCAGGTGGCGTTTTTTGACGTCCTCCTTTATAATCACTAAAAGTTTTATGACGAAATGTTGTTTTACCCGCATCAAATGCAACAAGCATATGAGTTGGTTTTTCTTCTTCTAATATTCTCATCAGCATCATCGTAAAACCATAAATTGCGTTCGTATGTATACCTTTGTCGTTATTTAAAAGCGGCAGTGCGAAAAAAGCACGATACGCGATATTATTTCCATCGACTAAAACGACCTTTTTTTCCAAATTAGAAACCTCCCCAGGCAAAATTAAAACGATTTTTTACATATAGTATGTGTTCAAAAAGGAGGATAAAGAGAGCCGAGTAGTTCGAGGCACGGAAGCCAGGAGGATACGGCGTGTAGATTGAACTACATTAGCACCGGAGTGGCGACGTAACGAAGAAATAGGGCAGCTATCTTTACCGGACTTTTTGAACATCTTCATATAGAAAAAGACCGTTTTTTCCTTCTCTCTATATTAACATGACTGAGAGAGAGAAGAAAAATAACGGTCTTTTCTAGCGTATATATTTAAACGCATAAAGGGAGATGCTTTCATAATAGTACATGCATTTGAAATATCCTCATACGATTGGTATAACAATTTGACATAAGTTACATGAAGATACTTCAAAAACAAAGATACTACTTTTTACAAAAAGGGAAGTGACGAGAATAGAGTACCTATTCTCGTCCAAAACTACTCCTTGGATGAAGGGGTTTTCACTTATTATATTAACAGAAATTTATTAATATTAAGTGAAGCTATTGTTAATATAATGTAAATATATAAATACAAATTAAAAAACCGACATAGAACCCTTCTTTTAGGCGGGAGAGAGCATCTGGTCATACATAGAAGCGGTCAGGTCCTCTTCCTGCCCCATGCCAAGTGAAAACAAAGGGAGAAAGCGAGTGCATGTCACCTTTTGTTATCCATAGCCGCGGCTTATATGTCGAAATATCAAAATGGATTTATATACCGATGAATCCCTCTCTAACAAACCATCCAACCTATGAGCGATTCACTGAATCCGTTTTCGGCAAAACAACTGTAAATGTTGTACCCTCTCCTACTTCACTATCAACAGTAATAGTTCCTTGATGCGCCTCCACTAAATGTTTCACAATCGATAAACCAAGGCCTGTTCCGCCTGTATTCCTACTTCTTGCTTTATCTACGCGATAAAAACGTTCAAAGATACGCGGAATTTCCTCTTTACTAATTCCAATTCCTGTATCAGATACTTTTATATATGCACTATTTTCATCTTGTAACAGTTGCACAGACACAGTACCTCCTGCTGGTGTATACAAAATCGCATTATTAATTAAATTGATAAAAATTTGCTTCAAACGACTTGGATCTCCTATAACTGAAACATTTCTTGGTACATCAATATGTAAATAAATTTCTTTATCTTGGGATTTATTTTCCAGCACCATTTGAATTTCTTCCAGTAATCCTTTTACCTCAACAGTGCCCATGTTTAATTTAAAACCTTGTTGTTCAATCTTAGATAAATCTAATAAATCCTCAATTAAGCCTTGCATACGCTCGCTTTCTTTTAAAATAATATGTAAGAAATGCTCGCAAAACTGCTGATTTTCCATCGCCCCATCAAGTAATGTTTCAGAAAAACCTTTAATAGAAGTAATCGGTGTTTTTAGTTCATGTGAAACATTCGCTAAAAAGTCTTTACGCATTTGCTCCAGTTTCTTTAGCTCTGTTATATCATGAAATACGAGAACAATCCCTTTCCATTCATGGTTTGTCCCGATAATCGGTGCACCGTACACTTCAAAATGCTTCCGTTCTATTCCAAGCGGTAAGAGCATTTGTTTACGCACTTTCACTTCAGTCATGAAAATTTCTTCTACAAGTTCAATAATTTCCGCATGTAGAAAAGCTTCATAATAAAGGCGATCCATATATTCTTCATCCGTTACATGGAATATTTCTTTATACGAACGATTTACAAGACTGATATAGCCGCGGCTATCAATTAAAATCATACCGCTCCCCATATTTTCAATCAGTGTATGCAAACGATCTTGCTGCATCTCTTGTTCTAGCGTCATCTCTTGTAAATTACGTGCTAAAATATTAATCGCTTTGCTTAACATCCCTGTCTCATCTGAATGGTTTTCATACGCACGAGCCTTATAATTCCCCTTCGCTAATTCAATCGCTACTTTCGTAACAGACTCAATTGGCTGAATATACTGCCCCGTAATTTTCACACCAAGAAACACAACAACAAGACAAGCAATAACAAAACCGATAATTAATAGGCCCCACGTTTTTTGATGAACATCCTTCAAAGGAGCAATTGTACTTTTTATAATGATGTATCCTTGCTTTCCTTGTTCGTCTTGAACAAACGTCGCATAGTAAAATACATTTTTTTCATTTGTTTCCTTCGTAATGACTCTATTCTTTTGTTTTGCTGTTTCAGAAGAAAGATCTTCAATCACCGCTTGATCTAATCTAGATTGCTTACTTCGATTATATTGAACTTTCTTTGCTTCATCGGCAAACGTAATTGAAACCGAAATTTGTTCTTCTAATTTTTCAAAAACATTCGGTTTTTTTAGAACGTTATCAATTCCTTCTGCTTCTACTAATACAGCAACATATCTCGTCTCTTTGGCCATTCTCTCTTGCGCCTGGTCAATATAATAGTTCTCAAACACCGTTTCCAGCAATACTCCTAGTCCGACTAAAATAAGAATAATAAGAGAAACAAATGTAAAGAGAAGCCTCGAGCGAAACTTATTCATCCCCCTTTGGCTCCTCTAATTTATAACCTAATCCACGAATTGTTTTAATATACGTTGGTTTTTTCGTATTCTTTTCAATTTTATCTCGTAAGTGACTAATATGAACATCGACAATTCTTGTATCTCCTGCAAAATCGTAATTCCATACCGCACTTAATAACTGATCACGCGTTAATACACGTCCTTTATGCTTTGCAAGATATACAAGCAATTCAAATTCTTTTGGCGTTAATTCTAATTTTTCTCCTTGGAAATACGCCTCATAAAATTCAGGTAAAATTTTCAGGTCGAAAATATTAATACTATTTTCATCCTGCACTTCTGAAGCTTGCTCATCTTGCAATTTTGTACGACGTAAAATCGCCTTCACACGTGCAACAACTTCCCTCGGGCTAAACGGCTTCGTCATGTAATCATCAGCCCCAAGTTCAAGACCTAACACTTTATCAAACTCGTCATCTTTTGCTGTTAACATTAAAATCGGCGTCATAATGCGCTGCAATCGCAATTCTTTACATACTTCCATACCATCCATTTTCGGAAGCATTAAATCTAATATAATCAGATCTGGACGCTCAGTTGTCGCTTTATGGAGTGCCACTTCTCCATCCATCGCTGTTATGACTTCGAATCCTGCTTGCTGTAAATTAAATTCAATTAAAGTTAAAATAAACTCCTCATCATCAACGACTAAAATTCGATTGCTCATTCTCTTCCTCCAAGTTATAGACTTGAAACCTTCTTCATCCTAGTATTTTCCCCACTATTCCCATCATACTAGAAAACAATTGCCCTCTCAATAGAATTGTCCATCGCCTTCATACGATTGTGCTATAGTTATACAAGAAGATAAAGTGAAATTTTAATCAGTGGGGGTTTTCTTCATCCCCCACTGATTATTAGCTCTGACCCATCGGGCTTTTACGGGCAGTAATACATAAAGTTAAATCCATTTGCCTCACTCAGGCAACAACGATAGAGAAAGGAAGTTTTTATGTTTAAAGCAGGTATTATTTTTATTGTCGCAGGATTAGCTGAAATTGGTGGCGGCTATCTCATATGGAAATGGCTGAGGGAAGGCAGTTCCATCGGAGTTGGTCTCATTGGTGGCATTATTTTATGTTTATATGGTGTTATTGCTACCTTTCAAGTATTCTCTAGCTTCGGCCGCGTATACGCAGCTTATGGCGGTGTATTTATTATCATGAGTTTACTTTTGGGGTGGATGGTAGATAAAAAAGCACCCGATGTATTTGACTGGGCCGGTGCAGCCGTTTGTCTGATTGGTGTATTTATCATACTCTGGCCTCGTGGATGAAGTGAAACTTTTCTCAGTGGAGGCATTACTACCCGTTAGTGCAGGATAAGAAAAACAGGTGATTTCTCACCTGTTTTTTAAAAATTATCTAATGTTCTTTCCAAAATCGACGTTAAATGATGTGGCGGTGTTACCGTCAATACACCTTTCACAACCACTTCTTCCTTTTCATCATAAGCGAATACACGCATATCAATCGTGTGCTCCTCTTGAGAAACTGCCACAACTTCAAAATGAATTTGCAATGTTTCATAATGGTGTACAGGCTTCACAAAAGTAAGATCTTTCCTGACAACATGACTGCCTGGACCTGGTAAATATTTCGTGACTGCTGTTGTAATCATACCCGTTAACATAATGCTTGGTACAATCGGTTTTTCATACGGAGTTTGGGATGCGTAATCATGCTGGATATATAATGGATTTGAATCATTTGTTAATCCTAAATACAATAACAAATCCTTATCCTCAATTTTCTCAGTGATGGATAACTTCTCTCCTACTGTAATTTCATCCATTCGACGACCAATTTGTACTTTTTTCTTTAACATGTTACAACCCCCTCCGAATTTTACTTTATCTCCCTATTTGCGGATATACCCCAACCTTACTATTCCAAGAGATTCAAAGAAAATAGCAAGGGAACAGGATCCTCATACTGAGAAAAGTTTTCTTTTATTATCCTACCAAAGGCGATATATTATTCGAGTCACTACTATAATGAAGCAAAGTATATTGTAAATCTAGGTTCTTAACATAGGATATAAAAATGATAGCGTTTTCATATTATTTTAAAAAAACAATCCGCTAAATAGAGGAAAAAGATTCGGGGCCCCGAATCTTTTCCTTACTTATATTCTATTAAACAAGAACCTTCATGACATTACGTACAGATTCTACAGAACGATCTAATCCTGCTTTTTCTTCAGGAAGAAGGTCTAATTCAATAATTTTTTCAATTCCGTTACCACCTAAAATAACTGGTACGCCTAAATACAAATCGCTATAACCATATTCCCCTTCAAGGTATGCGATAGCTGGCAATACACGACGTTGATCTTTTAAGATCGCCTCAGTCATCTCAACTAAAGAAGCAGCTGGTGCGTAATATGCACTACCGTTTCCTAGTAAGCTTACAATTTCGCCGCCACCTTTACGTGTACGTTCTACAATTGCTTCTAAGCGTTCTTTCGGAATTAATGTTTCTAATGGAATACCACCCGCATAAGAATAACGAACAAGCGGTACCATGTCATCGCCATGTCCACCAAGAACAAATCCTGTAATATCTTTTACAGAAAGATTTAATTCTTGTGCGATGAATGTACGGAAACGAGCTGTATCTAATACACCCGATTGACCAATAACGCGTTCTTTCGGGAAGCCTGCTTCTTTAAATACAGAATATGTCATTGCATCAACTGGATTTGTTAATACAACAATAATTGCGTTTGGTGAATGTTTTACAATATCATGCGTAATACTTTTCATAATTTTTGAGTTTGTCGCTACTAAATCATCGCGGCTCATACCTGGTTTACGTGCAATACCTGCTGTAATAACAACAACGTCAGAATCAGCTGTATCTGCGTAATCAGATGTGCCGATAATGTTAGCATCAAAACCTTGTACAGGGCTTGCCTCTAACATATCTAACGCTTTCCCTTTTGTTGGATTTTCCAGCTGTGGAATGTCCACTAGCACAACATCTCCAAGCTCTTTTTGAGCTAGTAAGAATGCTGTTGTTGCTCCTGTAAATCCTGCACCGATGACTGATACTTTTTTGCGTTTGATTGTCATAATTTCTCCCTCACTTTGAATTATGCGTTTTTGATTACTGCTCCATCCATATTGTTGATAAGAGCATCAGCAAATTCGGAACATTTCACTTCAGTTGCACCTTCCATAAGGCGTGCGAAGTCATATGTTACCACTTTTGAAGCAATTGTTTTTTCTACTGAAGCAGTTACTAATTTTGCCGCTTCATTCCATCCTAGATGTTCTAACATCAATACCCCTGAAAGAAGAACAGAAGATGGATTTACTTTATCTAAACCTGCATATTTGGGAGCTGTACCATGTGTTGCTTCAAAAATAGCATGTCCAGTAACATAGTTAATGTTTGCACCAGGTGCAATACCAATGCCACCTACTTGTGCTGCAAGTGCATCAGAAATATAGTCGCCGTTTAAGTTCATTGTTGCTACAACATCAAACTCACGTGGACGTGTTAAAATTTGTTGTAAAAAGATATCTGCAATTGAATCTTTTACGATAATTTTACCAGCTGCTTCTGCCGCTGCCATCGCTTTATTCGCTGCATCTTTTCCATCTTTTTCAACAATGCGGTCATATTCAGCCCAAGTAAATACTTTATCGCCGAATTCTTGTTCCGCAACTTCATAACCCCAGTTTTTGAACGCACCTTCTGTGAATTTCATAATGTTACCTTTATGAACTAGTGTAACAGAAGAACGTTTTTCGTTAATTGCATATTGGATTGCAGCACGAACAAGACGTTTTGTCCCCTCTTCCGAAATTGGTTTAATACCAATTCCTGATGTTTCTGGGAAGCGAATATTTTTCACACCCATCGTTTCTTGCAAGAATTCCAGCACCTTATGTGCTTCTGGGGATCCTTGTGCATATTCAATACCAGCATAAATGTCCTCTGTATTTTCACGGAAAATAACCATATCCGTATCTTCCGGACGTTTTACAGGTGAAGGAACACCTTCAAAGTAACGAACTGGACGTAGGCATACGTATAAATCTAATTCTTGACGAAGCGCTACATTTAAAGAACGAATACCACCACCAACAGGAGTTGTAAGCGGGCCTTTAATTGCAATTAAATATTCGCGAATTTCATTTAAAGTCTCTTCTGGTAACCATTCGCCTGTTTTATTAAATGCTTTTTCTCCAGCAAGCACTTCTTTCCAAACGATTTTCTTCTCACCATCATAAGCTTTTTCAACAGCCGCTTCTAGTACACGAGATGCAGCCGCCCAAATATCTGGCCCAATGCCATCCCCTTCAATAAAAGGAATAATCGGATTGTTTGGTACATTCATAACACCATTCGTTACAGTAATTTTTTCTCCTGTCGTCACTGTGATAACCCCCATGTGTGAAATTTCATATGTATGAAACTGAGGGGTTAAACCCTCAGTTCAAACCGTTAGTCAAATTTAAATATTCCAATCATTATATCTTTGCGAAAAAATCAGACTTTTGAAAGCGTATTTACACTATCCAAATAGTGGTTTTTGCTTATCGTTGTGCTAATGGAACATATCGTTGATGCGTTGGTCCATTATAATCAGCACGCGGGCGGATTAATCGGTTATTTTCATATTGTTCTAGAATATGAGCTAACCAGCCTGACATACGGCTAATTGCAAAGATTGGTGTAAATAAATCATGATCAATTCCTAAACAATGGTAAACAGAAGCAGAATAGAAATCGACATTTGGTGGAAGACCTTTTTCTTTTG
This sequence comes from Bacillus sp. DX3.1, assembly GCF_030292155.1. Lineage (NCBI taxonomy): Bacteria > Bacillati > Bacillota > Bacilli > Caryophanales > Bacillaceae > Bacillus > Bacillus sp. DX3.1. Next base: position 4,285,109 of record NZ_CP128153.1, read on the forward strand.
TTACAATGTCTTCAATTTTGATAGACATATTATACCATTTTTCTTCCCCTAATAGCACGCATAACCTCTTAGACATTTCGCGTAAATGTTTCGCGCGCGGATCACCATGCTCATATACGCGGTGACCAAATCCCATAATCTTAACTTTATTTTGAAACGCATTATGAATATAGGATTCTACATTTTCTTCTTCGCCAATTTCTTTCAACATCTTCATTACATTTTCATTTGCCCCGCCGTGAAGAGGACCTTTCAGTGCACCAATTGCTGCAGTAATACCAGAGTATACATCTGAAAGTGTAGCAACACAAACGCGCGCTGTAAATGTAGAAGCATTTAATTCATGATCTGCATGAAGCACAAGCGCTTTATCGAAAGCTTCAATTTCTACTTCATTTGGTTCGCGGTTATTTAACATATAAACAAAGTTTGCCGCTAGCGATAAATCTTTTCGTGGCTCAACTACTTCTAAACCTTTGCGAATTCTTGCATAAGCTGCAACAAGAGTTCCTACTTGAGCCTGCAATTTAACCGCTTTCAAATAGTTGGACTTCTCATCCATTAATTCAGCGCTCTCATCGTATAATGATAACATGGAAATCGCTGTTCGTAAAACGGTCATTGGATGCGAAACCTTTAAATCTACTTGTTTTAAATATGTTAAAATCTCACTTGGAACTTTAGAATTTTCAGATAACATCTCTTTTAACCCCGTTAGCTCCTCTTCGTTTGGAAGCTTGCGGTGCCATAATAAATATATTACTTCCTCAAACGTAGCATTTTCCGCTAAATCATCAATATTATACCCAACATAAGTTAATGTATCATCAATAATAGAACTCACGGATGATGTTGTTGCTACTACCCCTTCTAAGCCTCGAATAACAGTCATGACACTCTCTCCTTTTCCTGAAAATTCTCCCAACCTTGCTCCTTTGTATCTGTTTGCTCTCCTTATAAATTATGAACGCCCGTTCACTCTTTAGGCAAGCAAAATGCACGATCATGCAAATTTGTTGTGATGTTCCCATCATGTAGTTCCATTGCTTTTCGCAAAGCATGAGCGTGAGTTTCTCCCCGAATCCTCACGCTTAGAACAACAGATGGTGAGGAAAACTAGTTTCGAAGAGTCTATGATAAAAACAACATAAAACAATATCAATAAAAAATTGTTTTATGTTGTTTTTATTTTATCTGGTGTAAATCTTTGCTGCTATGTAGCCTTTAAAAAGTTTTCTAACTCTATTATAAACAATTATCTGACTTTTGTGAATGGAAAGAATTCAAAAAATTTATATTACAATAAAATTTTTTATTTAAACATCTGTATAATGTTCATCACAGCATAAGCAATTCCAGCTCCAATTAGCGGACCAACAGCTACTCCATTAAATAACGCAACCGCAATAATTGTTCCAAATACAAGAGCAGTTGTAATATGTGGATCGTTTGTTAATAATTGCACTCCGCCTTTTGCCAGGAGGGCAACAGCTACCCCTGAAGCGAGCGCAATCCAAGCATAGTAAGATTTAGTTGCTTCAACTAACTGCTTAAAGCCAATTTCTCCCGTGGCTATAGGTACAAGAACAGCAATCGTAATAACAGTTACACCTAGATTAATTCCTTTGGTTTGAAGATAAGGAAGTAGCTTATCTCCTAAAAACGTCCATTTTAATAAGAATAAAACCCCTACAGCTACAGTTAATGATTGATTTTTTGCAACAAGTCCAATAATAAGTAATATGAATAAAAATAACGTTGATTGACTAATCATGATTGCACTTCCTTTCTGAAAATAATGAAAGCATTCACAAATGAAATTACTGTTAAACACATCGTTATACAGGATTTACACTGATTTTGTCGCTAATAGGTACTGATGATAAAATGAAACTTTTATCATCGGGGTTTTCTTCATCCCCACTGCCCGTAAAAGCCCTCATCAATCGGGCTTTTACGGGCAGTTTACCCTCCACCTAACTTCTTTTCTTTTTGCTGAATTTTAAGGTGGGGGTATTACCTCACGCAAATGGTGGGATAAACGAAACCCACCGATGAGCTAGGATCAGACATTTTTATACCAATAAACCTTCGCTCCTAGTGGAAAAGGGACGTTGCTCTTCTTTCTTTTCTTAGAAAAAACAGGTAAAATAAAAGGTAGATAAAATGAAACTTTTATCAGTGGAAGTCTCCATCCCTATTGATCATTAGCCCTCACCAATCGGGCTTTTAGGGGCAGTTATCTTCTGCATTTCTTCGCATCTTGAGGTAGGGGTGTTACTGCCCGCGAATAGCGGGATAAATCCATCATTCCAATATAACACAATACAATTCGGAATGGGAGGTAAGCACTTTTGAATCGAAATTTACTGTATATTATATTACGACTTTTATTTGTCATTGCAGTAGCAATAATTGGGTTTTATGTACTACTGTATGTTTCAGGTCTTATATACCCATTTATCATTGCCTTAGCCTTTGCTTATTTGATAAATCCAGTCGTGAATTTTCTCAATCAAAAACTTCAATTCCCCCGTGCCTTAGCAGTACTCGTCAGCTTAATTCTTGTTTTCGGTGCCATTGTGGGTCTCGTTACGTACATTGTGACAGAAGTTATTTCCGCTACAACCTACTTACTACAAGTTGTCACAGATAAACTTCCAGCCATCATACAATATGCACAACAATTTGCACTCAACGATATTATGCCTTTATATGATGATTTAATTTCTAAATTTAATCATCTTGGCGAATCACAGCAGTATACGATCACACAAAATATTCAAAATCTAGGAACAGAAGCAACAAAGCAAATGAAAGATCTGTTAACCGCTATCATAAGTGGATTAACATACTTTATTAGCGCACTTCCAACAACGTTAACAGTCCTTGTCTTCGTTTTATTAGCAACTTTCTTTATTAGTTTCGATTGGCATACACTTGCCCATAGAGTTAAAAAATCGCTTCCAAATCGTGTACATGGATATGGAAAGACCATTTTTTTCGACTTACGAAAAGCTTTATTTGGATTTGTAAAAGCACAACTTACACTTGTCTCCATGACGACAATTATCGTATTAATCGGGCTATTAATTTTACGTGTACCATACGCAATTACAATTGCTCTCATTACAGGCATTGTGGATTTACTTCCTTATTTAGGAACTGGAGCTATTTTTGTTCCTTGGATTATTTATATATTTTTCACAGGAGATACAGCGTTCGCAATCGGTTTACTCATTTTATATATCGTCGTTATTGTCCAAAGACAATTAATGGAGCCAAAAGTATTATCCTCTAATATCGGACTCGATCCATTGCCAACACTTATCGCATTATTTGTTGGATTTAAATTATATGGATTTTTAGGTTTAATTATCGGTCCAGTCATTTTAGTGCTATTAAATACATTACATAAAGCTCGTGTGTTTCATGATTTGTGGAAGTTTATTAAAGGATAAAAAAGATGAAATTAGTGAGACCGTCGAGAAAAATCTGCTTTAAATAATCAAATAGCATCCCCCTTTTCATACAGACAAAAAAAGAAGGTGATCGTCCATATACAGTGGATAATCACCTTCTTTTTTATTGAAATAGATTGTTTTTATACTACCAAAAACCAACTTTTGGTTTTTTATTCTATATTACGAATAAAGATTCTTCCCATTTATTCCTTTTTCTTCAAATGAATAAATATGCATTTTGGCTTTGGCAAAAAAAATAACACTTGAAGTAACTTCCACTTCAAGTGTTATTTTTGAACGATAATTGTCGTATTTTTACTTAATTTCCACTGTAGCCACTTTATCATCATTAGCTTAAACGGTTTTCGTGTTACAGGGAATATAAGAATAATCCCTATTACATCCGTCACATATCCAGGTACCAATAGGAGGATCCCGCCTATAAAAACAAAAATACCATCTAATACAGCATCTCCTGGCAATTCACCTCTATTTAATCGGTACTGAATCTCTCTTAATACCGCAAAGCCTTGTCGCTTTGCCAAATAAACACCTATAACACCAGTGAACACAATCATAGCAAATGTTGGCCACATTCCTATAAAATGACTCGATCCAATTAATACAGTTACTTCAATAGCCGGAATTAAAATCAAGAGAAAAAGAAACCATTTCATCCACTCACCCCTTTATCCCATTTTAACAATCAATAAAGTGAAACTTTAATCAGTGTTTTTTTCTTCATCTCTCACTGATTATTAACCCTCACCAATCAGGCTTTTACGGGCAGTTTATCCCCCACCTAACTTCTTTACTTCCTATCAAACTTTGAGGTAGGGGAATTACTGCCCTCAAATAGCGGGATAAAATCTTCAATTTAAAACTATATAAATACAAATTAAAAAACCGACATAAAACCCTTCTTTTTAGGTGAGAGAGAGCATCCGGCCATGCATAGAAGCGGTCAGATCCTTTTCCTGCCCAGACATAGTGAAAACAAAGAGAGAAAACGAGTGCAGGTCACCTTTTGTTATCCATAGCCGCGGCTTATATGTCGAAAAATCAAAATGGATTTATATAACAACCCCGTATACAAGCTTTCCATCAATAAGGAGAGGAGGAACAACCCTCATAACACTTTCTCTCACTCTAACAGGCCGTAAAAGCCCCACCGATGATAGTTTTACTTTATCAGAATATTGTCGTTTTCAAATTGTAAAAAAAAGAGAAGGATTCCCATCCTTCTCTCCATATTACTTCTTATAGCACTTCCGCATGTCCATTATAAACAATTCCACGCGCTGCATCAACTGTTACTTCTTGGCCAGAGATTAAAGTTGTTGTTACACCTTCAACACCAACGATAACTGGAATACCGATTGATACACCTACAACTGCTGCATGGCTTGTTAAGCCACCTTCTTCTACCACTAGAGCTGCAGCTTTTTCGATTGCAGGAATCATATCTTTATCAGTACTTGTTGTAACAAGGATAGAACCTTCTGTTACGTTCGCTATAGCTTCTTCAGCTGTTTTCGCTACAACTACTTTACCTTTTGCTGATTTACGGCCAATCCCTTGCCCTTTAGCAATTTGCTCACCAACAACATGGATTTTCATTAAGTTTGTTGTGCCAGTTTCAGCAACTGGTACACCAGCAGTGATTACAACCGTATCACCAACACCGATTAGATTTGCATCCATACCTGTTTGAATTGCAGTGTCTAACATTTCATCAGTAGATGCTGCACGTTTTCCAGCCATAAACGCTTGTACACCCCAAACAAGTGCAAGACGACGTCCTACTTGTTCGTCAGATGTTACAGCTACGATTGGAGATTTCGGACGGTATTTAGAGATCATTTTCGCAGTATGTCCACTTTCTGTTGGAGCTACGATTGCAGCTACATCAAGAGCAAGTGCTGTATGTGCAACAGATTGGCTAATTGCATCTGTAATTGTTGGAGTGAACTCTTTAATACGTTTTTTGAACATATCTTCATATTGTAATGATCTTTCAACACGTACTGCAATGTTAGCCATCATTGTTACCGCTTCTACTGGGTATAGACCCGCTGCAGTTTCACCAGAAAGCATGATTGCATCTGTACCATCAAAGATAGCATTCGCTACGTCACTCGCCTCTGCGCGCGTCGGACGAGGGTTACGTTGCATAGAATCTAGCATTTGTGTTGCAGTAATAACCGGCTTGCCTAATACGTTACATTTTTTGATTAGACGTTTTTGTACTAACGGTACTTCTTCTGGTGGAATTTCTACACCCATATCACCACGAGCTACCATTAAACCATCAGAAACCTCTAAGATAGAATCAATGTTATCGATACCTTCTTGGTTTTCAATTTTTGGTACGATTTGAATGTACTGCGCATTATGACCTTCTAGCAATTCACGAATTTCTAATACGTCAGACGCTTTACGAACGAAAGAAGCTGCGATGAAGTCAACCTTTTGCTCAATACCGAAGACGATGTCTTTTACATCTTTCTCAGTAATACCAGGAAGCTTAATGCTTACGTTTGGTACGTTTACACCTTTTTTATTTTTTACAGTGCCGCTGTTTAATACTTTTGTACGGATATCACCATTTGCTTTTTCTAGTACCTCTAACTCGATCAGGCCGTCATCGATTAGAATGCGAGATCCTGGATTTACATCATCATAAAGACCTGCATAGGATACAGAGAACTTTTCAGCTGTTCCTAATACTTGTTCTGTAGAAATAACAACTTCTGCACCCGTTACTAATTCAGCTTGTCCGTCTACGAAGTCATGTGTACGGATTTCTGGACCTTTTGTATCAAGTAAAATACCAACTGTTTTACCAGTTTTCTTTGAAGCTTCACGAATGTTTTTAATACGAGCTCCGTGCTCTTCATGGCTACCATGAGAGAAGTTTAAACGAGCAACGTTCATACCCGCTTCCATTAATTGCTCTAATTTCTCAATACTTTCACTAGCAGGACCTATAGTACATACAATTTTAGTTTTACGCATATTGCACCTCCGAAAATTATGAAACCGTTCCCAAATATCTGACATTAAGTCAATTAGATGGATAATTCTTTAGATAATTGATACATATCTTTATCGATTGTATGCTTTTGAGCTAACGCTTCGATAATGTCATGATCAACAAGTTTATTGTTTTGAATACCAACACAACGTCCGCCATTACCAGCAATTAATAATTCAACTGCTCTTGCGCCAAGACGACTTGCTAATACACGGTCTTGTGCACTTGGTGATCCACCACGTTGTACGTGACCTAATACAGTTACACGAGTATCAAAGTTTGTTGCTTCTTCAATGTGCTTACCGATGTCAATCGCACTTCCAACACCTTCAGCTACAACGATAATACTGTGCTTTTTACCACGTTCACTACCGCGTTTCAGACGAGCGATAACATCATTCATGTCATACTTTTCTTCTGGAATCAAGATCGTTTCGGCACCATCAGCTAAACCAGCCCATAATGCGATATCTCCAGCGTGACGTCCCATTACTTCGATAACATATGTACGTTCATGAGATGTAGCAGTATCACGGATTTTATCGATTGCATCAATAACAGTATTTAACGCTGTATCGAAACCAATTGTGAAGTCTGTTCCAGGAATATCATTATCAATTGTACCTGGTACACCGACACATGGGAATCCTTGTTCTGTTAATTTTTTAGCACCTTGGTAAGAGCCATCGCCACCAATAACAACGAGTCCTTCAATACCAAATTTCTTTAATTGCTCAATTCCTTGTAGTCGTACTTCTGGATCTTTAAACTCAGGACATCTTGCTGTATATAATTTTGTACCACCACGGTGGATAATATCGCCAACAGAACCAAGTTCTAATTTTTCAATGTGACCAGAAATTAATCCAGCGTATCCATGGTAGATACCATATACTTCTATATCATGAAAAATCGCTTTACGAACAACTGCACGAATGGCAGCATTCATACCAGGTGAATCTCCACCACTTGTTAATACACCAATACGTTTCATTTGTACTCACCTCATAAAGATTATTTACCTTATAATAAAATAACATGAAAAAATATAAAAACACAATGGAGAAGATGTGTCTTTTCACAATAAAAACGTGCATTCGCGAAGTGGAACGCACGCTTTTCTTATTTTATCCAAATGGAAGCGTTTGAAAACGAAACTTGCCCAATTTTCATATATTTTTCATAACGTTTTTCGATTAATTCATCTTTCGAAATACCGTTTAATTGTTGGAATGTTTTTTTGAGCATACAGTCAATATTTTCTGCCTGCCTCAAAATATTGCGATGTGCACCGCCTCGCGCTTCCGGAATAATTTCATCAATTACACCCAATTTTTTCAAATCCACTGCTGTAATTTTCATCGCTTCAGCAGCTTCTTTCGCTTTTCCTGCATCTTTCCAAAGGATTGCCGCTGCTCCTTCTGGGGTAATTACAGAATAAGTGGAATTTTCTAGCATATGAATGTAATCTCCTACCCCAAGACCTAACGCACCGCCACTTCCACCTTCACCAATTACAATACAAATAACAGGCACTGTCAGTCCTGCCATTTCAAATAAATTACGCGCAATCGCTTCACTTTGTCCACGTTCTTCAGCAGCTTTACCAGGATAAGCACCTTTCGTATCAATAAAGCAAATGATTGGACGATTAAATTTCTCAGCCTGTTTCATTAAACGCAGTGCTTTTCGATATCCTTCTGGATGAGGCATCCCAAAATTACGACGAATATTTTCTTTCGTATCTTTCCCGCGCTGGTGCCCAATGACTGTTACAGGCATTCCATGATATTTCGCAATGCCGCCGACGATCGCTGCATCATCGCCAAATAGACGATCTCCATGACATTCAAAAAAATCAGTAAATAAGTGCTCAATATAATCGAGCGTCGTCGGTCGTTCAGCATGACGAGCAATTTGAACGCGGTCCCATACTTTCATATTGCCGTATATTTCTTCCTCTAAATTTTCTAGCTTGTCTTCCAAAATACGAATCTCCTCACTGAAGTCCATCTGGCTGTTGTTCGTATATTCTTTCAGCTCATAGATTTTATTTCTTAGCTCAACAACTGGTTTTTCAAATTCTAGTTCTGCCATACAGCCACTTCTCCTCCCTGATGAACTTCTAAAACTTTACGGAGCGTATCTTTCATATCATCACGATGCACAACCGCATCCAATTGACCGTGCGCTAGTAAAAACTCTGCCGTTTGGAAATCATCCGGCAATTTCTCACGCACCGTTTGTTCAATCACACGTCTACCAGCAAAACCGATAAGTGCACCTGGTTCCGCTAGATTATAATCACCAAGTGAAGCGAAACTTGCTGAAACACCACCCGTTGTCGGATGCGTCATAACAGAAATAAATAATCCCCCGGCATTGCTATGCTTTTTCAAAGCTACGCTCGTTTTTGCCATTTGCATTAGGCTTAAAATGCCTTCTTGCATGCGTGCACCGCCCGATGCAGTAAAGATAATGAACGGCACTTGTAGCTCATACGCTTTTTCAACTGCACGTGCAATTTTTTCACCTACGACAGAGCCCATGCTGCCCATTCGAAATCTAGAATCCATCACTGCAATAACAACAAGCATCTCATCAATTGTTCCTTCGCCTGTCACAACTGCCTCGTTTAATTCTGTTTTCTTACGATCACTCTCTAATTTCTCCTCATAGTTTGGAAATTGGAGTGGATTTAACGAAACCATCTCTTTGTCATACTCACGAAATGAACCTTCGTCCAATACACTGTCAAGACGTTCCCATGCATTCATCGGATGATGATAGCCACAGTTCACGCATACTTTTAAGTTTTTAAGAAGCTCTTTTGTATACATGATTTTCTTACATTTCGGGCATTTTGTCATAACGCCATCCGGTACATCTCTTCGTACTTGTTCTGAAGGAATTGCAGCATATTTTTTCTTTTTTACGAATAAATCTCTTAGCACAATTTGACCCCCTTTGTTGAGAGCTAAGGTTAGGGTAGGAAGAAAACGGGGCTAACACCGAAGTTCGATGTTAGCCTTGTCTTCTCAATCTGTCTAATAGAGGATGTTCAAAAAGTCAGGTTATCCTCCTTTTTGAACACGCACTAATAACCTTTCTCTTTACGTTTAACTTTAACCGCTATGCGATAAATTGTTTGTCATAACGTGTCATGGTCATTTCGACAAATTTTATACACTACGAGTGAAACTGTATGTTTTCTACTAATTCATCATAGATTTTCAACGCTTCTTCTTCATTTTTCGCTTCTAATACTTCATACAGCTTTCTATAGATTCCTATAGATTCTAGTGAAATATGACAAGAAAGAGTTGCAACATAATCATTTACAATCATCCAAATACGATACAGCAAATAATTGTCCACTTGTTCAATAAGTGTTTTGAAAAACGTTTGATGAAACACATCAATAGAGCTTTCGTTGTCCTTAAGTACTTGGTGTAACATCCTAAGCACCACAGAAAACGTTTCCTTCGGTAAATCACATACGATGCGAAGAACATCTTTTTCAAGCAATCGTTTCGTCTGTAACAAATCACGAATTGTTTTCTCATCCTGTAGTAAAAACGGTGCAATTAATTGTACAAGGCCATTATCATAAAAGTTTCGAATAAACGTCCCTTCTCCGCGTCTTGTTTCAATTAACCCTACGAGCTCTAATGCTCGCAATGCTTCACGTACAGAAGAACGTCCCACATTTAAACGTGAGCTTAATTCTCGTTCAGACGGCAGGCGATCTCCTGCTACCAATCCATCCTCTTCCATAATCGAACGGATTTTTTTTACAATTTCGAGATATACTTTTGTATTTGATGATACCAATTGAATTTCCTCGCTTATTCTTTACCAATCATCGCTAATTTTTTTGTCTTCTCAGCTACTTCATTTGGATCTACTTGACGACGAGCTACACCTGTCTCCATCGCAGCTTTTGCAACGTAAGCTGCCACTTGCGGCGCTACACGCGCATCAAACGGACCTGGAATGATATAGTCCGCGTTTAATTCATCAGCTGTTATAAGCTCTGATATGGCTTGTACAGCCGCTACTTTCATTTCTTCATTAATTTGTGTTGCATGTACATCAAGTGCACCGCGGAAAATACCAGGGAACGCTAGTACATTGTTTACTTGGTTTGGAAAATCAGAGCGTCCAGTTCCAACAACAGCTGCTCCTGCGGCTTTTGCAATTTCCGGCATAATTTCTGGAACCGGATTTGCCATTGCAAAAATAATTGCATCTTCGTTCATAGTACGAACCATTTCCTCAGTTAACGCACCTGCTGCAGATACACCGATAAATACGTCTGCTCCTTGAACGACTTCTGCTAAAGAACCTTCTACACGATCTTTATTCGTATATTTCGCAACCTCGTCTTTTACAGGGTTCATGCCGACAGAACGACCTTCGTAAATCGCGCCTTTTCTGTCGCACATAATAATGTCGCGTACACCATAACGATATAAAAGTTTAATAATCGCAATACCCGCTGCTCCTGCACCGTTTGCCACAACTTTAATATTAGACATTTTCTTTCCAACTAACTTAAGTGCGTTTACAAGACCCGCTACTGTTACGATAGCTGTTCCATGTTGATCATCATGGAATACAGGAATGTTTGTTTCTTTTTTCAAGCGCTCTTCAATGATAAAGCAGTTTGGTGCTGCAATATCCTCTAAGTTTACGCCACCAAAAGTTGGTTCCATTAATTTTACAGTTTCAACAATTTTATCTACATCGTTTGTATTTAAGGCAATTGGGAATGCATCTACGCCAGCAAAGCTCTTGAATAATACTGCCTTACCTTCCATTACTGGAAGAGATGCTTCTGGTCCGATGTTTCCAAGACCAAGCACAGCTGTTCCGTCAGTTACAACTGCTACCATGTTACCCTTCATCGTATATTCATATACCTTACTTTTATCGTCATAAATATCTTTACAAGGTTCTGCAACCCCTGGAGAATACGCAAGACTTAAATCTTTTGCATTTTCTACTTTTACTTTTGATACAGTTTCTAATTTTCCTTGATGCACTTTATGCATGTGAAGTGCTTCTTCACGAAGTGTTGACAAACTATCCACTCTCCTCAATTTGTTCTTGCTGCATATCATTCTCTCCAAGTGGTCTGACCACGAACGCTACTACTATAATAATCGAAAAATAGGGAAATTGTCCATTATATTTTCACAACAACATTTTCCTCACCAACGATTTCGCGAAGCGCTTGTAAACATTCTTCACTTGGATGGATTGACAAACTACGAGACAATTGTACCATTTTATGTTCCTTTTCATAATAAATTAGTACTTTCGCAAAACCTGAATAATGAAATAATATTTTCGTGACATTGTTTAATACTCTTTTTTCATACTGAGATGGTATTTTCACATAAATAGACGCTTCTTCCATTTCATCGTAAACATCCATCTGTTCTAACCGATAAATACCATTCACGATCCATTGCAATTTATGGTTTCGCTGTTCAATAGTCCCTTCTAGTAGAACAACCACTCCTTCTTGTAGCCTCTCAGCAAAATGAACATACGTCTCTGGAAATACAACCGCTTCCATTTCATCATTTTGATCACAAAACGTTACAAACGCCATTTTTTGCAATTTTTTCGTCCGAATGACTTTTATACTTGTCAAATATACAATTGTTCGCTGCACTTTCCGCTGCTGCTTCATCGCTTGTGCAAGCGTCGGAATCCCCAGTTGCTTAATTAATTTTGCATACTGCGCAGTGGGATAACTTGATAAATAAAAGCCCAGTGCCTCTTTCTCTTTATCTAATTGCTCAATGAAAGATAGATCTATCTCTTGCGCATACTCTGACTTCGGTACAAGGTCTTCACCGATTTCACGAGCTAAACTCGCATATTCTAATGCGCCCTTAATACTGCCAAAAAGGGATGCACGTGACACTTGAAAATCATCGAAACAGCCAGCCCAAATCAGCGTCTCCAAATTACGCTCGGTCACAAACTTTGCCGGCATACGTACGCAGAACTCAAATAAATCTTGAAACGGCTTTTTCTGTCTCTCCTCAATCACCGCGTTTACTGTCGCCATCCCTATATTACGGATTGCAAGCAAACTATACAGAATTGCATTTCCTTCCACCTGAAAATGATCACTACTTCTATGAAGGGATGGAGATAAAACACGAAAACCTTTTCGCTTTGTTTCACGGATATACTGAACAATCTTATCTTCATTTCCAATTGCACTTGATAATAGTGCTGTCATAAATTGCAATGGATAGTTTGCTTTCAAATAAGCAAGCTGATAGCCAATCATACTGTACGCGACAGCGTGACTTCGGTTAAAACCATAATTCGCAAAGCGAACGATTAAGTCATACATTTGCTGCGCCGATGTTTCATCGTATCCATTTCGCAAACAGCCTTGTACAAAATGCGTCCGTTCCTGATCCAAAATGTCCCGATTTTTCTTACTAACAGCACGTCGTAGTAAATCCGCTTCTCCAAGTGAAAATCCTGCTAAGCGCGAGGCGATTTGCATTATTTGTTCTTGATATACAATAACGCCATACGTACTTTCTAAAATTGGTTTCAAATCCGGATGTAAATAATGAATTTGTCGCTTCCCGTGCTTTGATTCAATAAAAACTGGGATTTGCTCCATCGGCCCTGGACGATATAAAGCGTTGACAGCCACAATATCTTCAAACTCATTTGGCCTTAATGTACGTAATACGCCCCGCATTCCCGCTGACTCAAGCTGAAAAACGCCTGTCGTATCTCCCCTTCCAAGCAACTGAAATGTTTTTTCATCCTGAAGAGGTAAACGTCGTATATTCACTTGTTTCCCCGTTGTTTCAACAATAAAATTACAAATATTCTCAAGTAGCGTTAAATTGCGAAGACCGAGAAAATCCATTTTTAACAATCCGAGTTCTTCTAATGCTTCCGCTGGATACTGCGTTACATATACATCGTTATGTCCTTCCTGAATCGCAACACTTCCCGTCAGAGGTTCCTGACTCATAATAACTCCAGCTGCATGAATAGAAGTATGGCGCGGCAAGCCTTCTACACGTTTTGCAATTTCAAAAACACGTTCATATAACAAATTACTTTGCACATACTCACGAAGTCCCTGCGACTCTTCATATGCCTCTTCTAGTGTAATACCAACGCGAGACGGAATGAGTTTTGAAAATAAATCTATATCTTTCGGCTGAAGCCCCATTACACGCGCAATATCTCGAATCGCTGCTTTAGCAGCAAGTGTTCCAAACGTAACAATTTGAGCAACGCGAAGCTGACCATATTTATCCTTTACATAACGAATCATTTCATCACGTCTGATATCCGGAAAATCAATATCAATATCTGGAAGTGTAACGCGCTCAGGATTTAAAAATCGTTCAAATAATAAATCATACTGAATCGGATCAATATCTGTGATTTCTAATACGTAAGAAACGAGTGAACCCGCCGCTGAACCACGACCTGGCCCCGTTAAAATACCATTCTCATGAGCATACTTCATAAAATCCCAGACAATGAGGAAATAATCGCTAAATCCCATGCGAGAAATAACCTCGAGTTCATGATCCAAACGATTCTTATGTACCGCTTCTATCACTTGATATCGCTTCTGTAAGCCCTCTTCACAAATACGGCGCAAATAAGCATCAGATGTCCCGTTAGCAGGGACCGGAAATTTCGGCAATTGATTGACATGAAACGGAATCTCCACATGACAACGCTCCGCAATAACAGCTGTATTATGAAGTGCTTCTTCCATGGAAGAAAATAAGGCTTCCATTTCAGCAGATGACTTAAAATAATACTGATCCGTCTGCAATCTTGGCCTGTCTGGGTCGGTCATTTTCGTTCCGCTATGAACCGATAATAAACACTCCTGTACAAGCGCATCGCTCTGTTTTACATAACGAACATCATTTGTAGCAACGACTGGAAGTTTCATAGAGCTTACAAATTGCAGTAATTTCTCTTGCAGCAATAACTCATCTTGAATCGCATGATGCTGCAAACTCATATAAAAGCTCCCAAACATATTTTTATACGTACTAGCTACTTCTTCAGCAGCCTCGTCTTTTCCTTGTAATAACAGCTGTTCAATTTCCCCATCTTTTCCCGGAGAAATAGCAAGTACTCCTTCCGCATAATGAGCAAGCCACTTTTTCAGAATTCCGTCTTTTGACTTTGTCATAATCGTACTAGAAATTTTCAATAAGTTCTCGTAACCGGCTTCATTTTCCGCAAGTAAAACGAGCGGATATGACTGGTCTTCCTCTTCATTTAAAACAGATGCCGTTAATCCAATAATGGGCTGAATACCAGCTTTCTTACATGCTTTATAAAATGGAATCACACCGTACATCACATTTTCATCTGTAATTGCTAACGATGAAAAACCAAGCTCTTTTGCTCGACTTACAAGCTCATCAATTTTACAAGCACTTTTTAACAAACTATAAACGGTTTGACATTGTAAATGCACAAACTTCACTTTTGTACCCTCTCTTTACCTGTATGACTACTTTCATTATAGGTGATGACGAAAGCGGAAATCAAAACATACTTCTTATACTTTGTCCATATACATGAAGAAGAAAGGGGAATGATGATGGATGTAAGACAAACTTTTTTCTCTCTTCTCATCACAAGTTACTTTATTGCCTTTGGGGTAATGCTTGGTGGTTCTTTAATCGGAGGAATTGGAGCATTCCTTGTCGGAAAGCCACCACTTACAATGATTAATCAATTCTCACAAAATTTACGAATTTGGGCACTCGTTGCGGCAATTGGCGGAACTTTTGATACATTTTATAGCTTTGAACGAACCTTTTTTGAAGGGGCTACAAAAGATATTGTGAAACAAATTTTACTCATTTTATTTGCAACAGGCGGCATGCAAACCGGATTTGTTATTATTAAATGGATTACACAGGAGCATGTATGAAAGTTCCAAGTGCTTCTATCGCTAAACGGTGGTATTTATTTTTAGGAGGAGCTGCTGTTGGAGGCATTTTAAGCTGGATTATTTTCTTGTACATATATGGCGTTTTTCAGGAGGATCAAGCACGTACAATTGGGAAACAAGAAAAAATAATTAATGAACAAAAACAGAGGCTACATGTCCTCCTAGAAGATCGTAATAAATTAAACGAAGAAAATAAAAACCTCTTAACAATCCAAGAAATTAAAATTGAAATTTCGAATCATGATAAATATGACTTAGACAGCCTTACTCTTGAAAATATTACAACCTCTATCCAAAACGACCTCCGTCACCTCTTAACAAAACATGTGCAGAGCGTAGCAAAAAATAAAGAACTACTAAAGAAAACAATTGAAAATAAAGTATATAAACATTATGACCGAAGCTATCGTTTCAAAATTGAAACGATTTCTTTTGATACTGTACTCGAAATTAGCATCAATATAAAACAAGAAAGGTAGAGCGATGCTCTACCTTTCTTGTCATTTACATATTTCACGTAAGTCAGCAAAGATACGATCTGCTTCTTCCCAAGAAAATGCTTTTGCACCAGAAGCCATCGGATGACCTCCGCCGTTATATCGCATTGCTAACTTATTGATTACTGGACCTTTTGAACGAAGACGTACACGAATCACGTCTTCTTCCTCTAAAAATAGAACCCAAGCTTGTAACCCTTCGATATTTCCAAGCGCTCCAACAACACCAGATGCCTCAGAAGGAAGCACATTAAACTGCTCTAGCACTTCTTTTGTAAGCTTTATATATGCAGCCCCTTCTTCTGTCATCGTAAAGTTTTGTAAAATGTATCCATTTAAACGAGCAATCCGTTCTTTTGTCTTATACATTTCATTATATAATGCAGGAAACTCCACACCCATTTCAACAAGCTCAGATGCAAAGCGAAGCGTTCTTGCAGATGTATTTGGGAATAAAAAACGCCCTGTATCTCCAACGATACCTGCTAAAATAAGACGGGCTGATTCTTTTGTTAGCGTTAAACCTTTATCTTTTCCGTAAGAATAAAACTCATAAATGAGCTCACTTGTAGAGCTTGATGTCGTATCGACCCATGTAATATCTCCATACGGATCTTCATTTGGATGATGATCGATTTTAATGAGCATCTTCCCTTTCGTATAACGCTGATCACAAACACGTTCTTGATTTGCTGTATCACAAACGATAACAAGGGCATCTTCATACACTTCATCATCGATTTCATCCATCACACGTAAATAAGATAAAGATGGTTCACTGTATCCAACCATATAAATCTTTTTCTCTGGAAACGATTGCTGTAGCATCGTTCCAAGGCCACATTGAGATCCTAACGCATCCGGGTCTGGACGCACGTGACGGTGAATAATGATTGTATCAAACTGTTTAATCGCTGCTAAAATTTGTTCATGCATATGTACTAGTCTCCTTTTAATCGATTTCCACACAATTTATTATAAAAGTCTCACTTTATCCTTCATTATAACGTAAAACAATTTATACAAGGAGACAATTGCTTTATAATAACAGTGTGAAAGTTCCGATAATTTTTTCTCTTATCTCCATTCACTTCCTTGCCAACACATAAAACACATTTGGAGATACATTCTATACAAAACGATGGAGGATTGTATCATGCCAGTATTAGTCTTTTGTATTATCATCTCATTTATGTTGTATCTCTTCTATAAAACAAAATATTTTCGTACAAACCGTCCGATGGAAAAAGGATGGCTTTCAGGAAAATCAGCAATGGCACTCGGCTTATTTGTTGCATTATTTGGAGTGAATCAATTTTTCTTAGATGCTTCCACCGTGCGCATCGTAGTTGGTATTTTATTTATAGCGTTTGGTGGAGCGAGTATTTTCAACGGATTTCGCCAATATAAACACTTCTTGCCACTTGCGGCGGAAGAAGCAGAAGCCTATAAAACAATGTAAAAAAGCATCAGAGATTTATTCTGATGCTTTTTTACGTCCTTTCATTTTCAAAATCATATATGCAACAAATGCAGGGGGTATATTAAAAGAGTTTCCCTGCACATAAAAATGCAATTGCTCTTCTTCAAAAGACATATTTTTATAAAGTTCTTGCTGTGAAAGTCTTGTTCTTTGTCTTTGTTCATTTAACCCTTCAATATAAAGATACTGAATAGGTATCATAATAAGAAAATAAAACAATGCAATACTACCAAAAAAGAGCCAAGCTGATGACATATTGAACACCATCCTTTTTCTTTTTATATACCAATTATTTGGTAATTTAATTATACTATAATCAAATTACCAGATGAAGGGAAAATTGATTATTTCGATTGATTAAATTAATCCTTTTCTTATGTAACTATTCATTGTCCCTCTTGTCTCCATTGGCTTAGGTGTATTGGTTTCTATATTTATGAAGAAAATTTTCGTAGCCCCTATTATAACCTTCATTCTAAATGGTCTATATGAAGTTTGGTATATGAGACATTACGATTCCGACTCTAATATTACCTTCACTTCATGGAATATAACCTTCCCACAATCTCATTATTATTAACTGTATTCATACACTTTTATAAAGTAAAGCTTTACTCAGTAGGGGGTCTTCATCCCTCACCTAACTTCTTTGCTCTTGTCGAAATTTGAGGTGGGGGTATTACTGCCCGTTACTGCGGGACAAAAAAATAGCTGAATGAACTTCCCACTAAAAAGGAACTCTGCATTCAGCTATTTCTTATGCTTAACGATCAATTAATTGCACCATTAACAATGCTCTCCCAACCACATTTCCTTCGTGATGTACTTCAACATCGACTTTACCAAATTTACGTCCAATTTCTAATACTTTCGGATGCACGGATACAATATTATCAATTTGAACTGGCTTTACAAAATAAATTGTTAAGTTTTCAACAATTAAATCGCTTTTTTTCTGTGCACGAATCACGCGGTTCGTCGCTTCCGTTACAATCGTTGTAAACACACCGTATGATAATGTTCCAATTGAATTCGTCATTTGCGGTGTCACAGAAAATTGATAACTCTGTTCTTGTTTTGCTTCTTTCGGATTTACAAATTGATTCGTCACAATATCATCAATCGTTTCTCCTACTTGTGGTTGACGTTGAATCATTTGCAATGCTTGTAATACGTCTTGACGACTAATAATCCCCTGAAGTTTATTTCCCTCTTCGACAACAGGAAGAAGTTCAATCCCTTCCCACACCATCATACGTGCCGCAGCTGCAACTGACATTTTCCCATTTACCGTAATCGGCTGCTTTGTCATTACCTTTTCAATCGGCATTTCTTTTGCTACACCAATCATATCTTTTGAGGTTACAATACCTAGCACCTTATTTGTTTCATCAACAATTGGATAACGCCCATGCATCGTCTCTTCATTATACACATGCCATTGCGCTACTGTATCGCTAGGCTTTAAACATAAAGTCTCTTCAATCGGTGTTAAAATATCTTCAACGAGTACAATTTCTTTTTTTATAAGTTGATCATAAATTGCACGGTTAATAAGCGTCGCCACAGTGAACGTATCATAGCTACTCGAAATAATCGGTAACTTTAACTCATCTGCTAATCTTTTCACATGTTCTTCTGTATCAAATCCACCTGTAATTAATACAGCAGCTCCTTCTTCTAACGCCAATTGATGTGCTTGCGTACGATTCCCAATGATAAGCAAGTTCCCTGCTTCTGTATAACGCATCATCGCTTCTAACTTCATCGCCCCGATGAGAAATTTATTTAATGTCTTATGTAGTCCTTCTCTTCCGCCAAGTACTTGACCATCAACAATATTGACAACTTCTGCAAAAGTCAGTTTTTCAATATTCTCTTTTTTCTTCTGTTCAATACGTATTGTCCCAACCCGTTCAATTGTACTAACATACCCTTTATTCTCCGCATCTTTAATCGCACGGTAAGCTGTCCCTTCACTTACACTCAATTCTTTTGCAATTTGACGCACAGAAATTTTATGCCCTATCGGCAGACTATTGATATATTCTAAAATTTGATTATGTTTGGTAGCCAAATGGTTTCACCATACTTTCTTTTCCCTAAATTCTTCGTGTGCTGTATTTCAGTATACTATATTTTCCAAACTGTTACACTGTATCTTTATATACCTGTACTATTTTTTTTATAACAAAATGACTCTTACAACAGTGTAATGCTATTGTCATCTCATTCGATAGTTTGTCCCTAACTTCAGAGGTACAATAAAGACAAGAAATCAAACAAAGGAGCGATGCGATATGAAAAATTTTTTAGAAGTTGTAGGTGCAGTATTCTTAGCATTCGTAGACGGAAAAAGAGTTGCAATGGAGTTAAATGAAACACCGAAACAAGAATTGCAAAAAACGAAAGAAACACCTAAACAAACACAGACTTTCAAACCTATACTACACACGTAAAAAACCCTTCACTTTGTATCCAAATGAAGGGTTTCTTTTTTATAATGTAATAGCCTCCCCGGCTTCTAACACTTTTCCGGTACTACCTATTAATTTCCCTATAAAAAGATATGGATCTTGTTCAATAACAGGGAACGTATTATAGTGCATTGGGACAACGATTTTCGCCCCAATCCATTCTGCTGCAAGCACAGCATCTTCTGGTCCCATTGTAAAATTATCACCAATTGGTAAAAATGCCACATCGATTTGATTGAGAGAGCCAATCAGTTTCATATCAGAAAATAACGCCGTATCCCCTGCATGGTACACTGTTTTGTCTTCTGCCGTGAATAAGATTCCTGCTGGCATCCCTGTATATGTAATCGTTTTGTTATCTTCATCAATATAACTAGAACCATGGAATGCTTGTGTAAATTTCACTTTTCCAAAATCAAATACATGTGAACCACCAATGTGCATTGGATGCGTATTTACACCTTGCCATCCTAAAAATGTCGCAAGTTCAAACGGTGCAACAACAACCGCATTATTTTTCTTTGCAAGTGCTACTGTATCGCCGACATGATCACCATGACCGTGGGATAAAATAATTGCATCCACTTTTACCTCTTCAGCTTTTAAATCGGTTTTCGGATTACCTGTCAGAAACGGATCAATTAAAATAACTTTTCCATGCGTTTCAATTTTCACAACTGAATGGCCGTGATAAGATATTTTCATTCTTTACATTCCTCCCTTATTTACATTCACACCTTTTATTCTACATGAGTTCACAATTTCCTGTCTTTTCAAATAGCGATTCACTTGTCATAACGCTTTCATCCGATGTAAAGTTATACATGTAACGGAAATCTCGGAGGTGCAAATATATGAATACTAGATTAGAAAAATTAACGCAATGGCTACAAGAACAAAACGTGGAAGCTGCATTCTTAACTTCTACACCGAACGTCTTCTACATGACGAACTTCCATTGTGAACCACACGAAAGACTACTCGGTCTATTTGTATTCCAAGAGAAAGAACCAATTTTAATCTGTCCTAAAATGGAAGAAGGCCAAGCTCGAAACGCTGGCTGGGCACACGAAATCATTGGATTTACTGACACAGACAAGCCATGGGACATGATTGCGAAAACAATCGCAGATCGCGGCATTGATGCAAATGCAGTTGCAATTGAAAAAGAACATTTAAATGTAGAACGCTATGAAGAATTAACAAAATTATTCCCAAAAGCAGCTTTCAAATCTGCTGAAGAAAAAGTACGCGAACTTCGTTTAATTAAAGATGAAAAAGAACTTTCTATTTTACGTCAGGCCGCTTACATGGCAGACTTTGCTGTTGAAATTGGTGTAAATGCCATCGAGGAAAACCGCAGTGAATTAGAAGTTTTAGCAATTATCGAGCATGAGTTAAAGAAAAAAGGCATACATAAAATGTCCTTTGACACAATGGTATTAACAGGCGCAAATTCTGCACTACCACACGGTATACCAGGTGGAAACAAAATGCAGCGCGGCGACTTTGTACTGTTTGACTTAGGTGTAATTATTGATGGTTACTGTTCTGACATTACACGTACAGTTGCGTTTGGCGATATTTCAGAAGAACAAACTCGCATTTATAACACTGTACTCGCAGGACAATTACAAGCAATTGAAACATGTAAACCAGGCGTTACATTTGGCGAAATCGACCGTGCCGCTCGCTCTGTTATCGCAGATGCAGGTTACGGCGAATTCTTCCCACACCGCCTTGGTCACGGACTCGGCATTAGCGTACACGAATATCCAGATGTAAAAGAAGGCAACCAATCTCCATTAAAAGAAGGAATGGTCTTCACAATCGAACCAGGTATTTACGTACCAAACGTAGGTGGCGTTCGTATTGAGGATGATATTTACGTAACAAAAGACGGCGTGGAAATTTTAACAAAATTCCCGAAAGAATTACAGTTTGTGAAATAAAGAAAAAAGGTAGCTTAGTCGCTACCTTTTTTCTTTAAAACTATCATTTCTCTCTACTATTTCAAATTTCTTAACAATCATTTGTCCTGGATAACTTGTAAATACCTCAGAAGACCATACTTTTACTTTATAACCTGATTTCAACTGTTTATATGCGCTTTTATCATCAAATTTTAGAATCATGTCAGCTGGAACTTTCTCATTTATTTGTCGATCCATATAACTTTGTAACTCTTCTTTTGTTTCAAAATTTTTATTAGTAATGAAATATACAGTATCATTTCTCAACATCACGTAGCCTTCTTCTGTAGCAGTTTGTTTAAATGTACATGATGTTAATATTGTAAGAGAAGGGCCCAACAAAACGAACATACAAATCATTGAGATTTTCTTCTTCATTTCATCCTCCTTAGCAACTCTTCTCATTATTCATTGTGTACAATTCATTTTCATCACAACATTAAAATTAAGAATATTCCCACTAAAGGAAGGTAAAATTATAAAACAACTTCAGCAGCAACTAGAGGAGTTACGCTTGAATCATTACACGATAGATTCTACGATTAACCTAGATGAATTAAGTTCGAACATGCTCCAACATATCGGTACACGAGATGGCTATTTACGAGACAAATTAATCTATACGACCTTTTGGCATCTCATCACAAACGACCATATTGCACACACGCAATTACAGCAATTATTATCACAAAGTGTAAGCGAATAATAAATTGAAACGTTGTTAAAAGAATTCCGCAAATACTACTAAAAACGAAGGCACTCAGAAAGTACCTTCGTTCATTTCACTAATCTTTAATTGAAAATGCACGATCCAAACTGAGAAAAGGTGTACAAAAATAGCAATTGCCATACACATCCCGCTCAAAAAAGCCCAAACTGGATGCGAATAATACTGTCCTAAACAATAAGATGCCCCAATAAAAATCATCGTTATGTATAGATAAATTGCCCCATGTATTTGCTTCATAAAAGCCCCCTTTTCCCATATTATAACATATATCATTAACTCCTTTCTAACCGAGCAGTAATCCTCACTTTATTGTTTCTCAACCGTTACACAGCTTTTCCAAAAAATTTCTACAAACAAAAAAACACATCACATTTGATGTGTTTACCAATCTACATTCACATTCAAAAATATCATTGTATTACTTCATCGCTTCTTTTACACCGTCTTGAATCATAACAACTTCAGTTTTCATATCAACAGCAGGTGTTTCCTCATCAATACATTCATACCAAAACTCTAAATGCTTCTTATCAATTTCATACTGAGAATTTTCGACATCCGTCCCGCCTTCGCCTTGAACAGAGTACCAATATAAATACTCCTCCCCATCTTTTATTTCCCGGAAAATTGTCTCAACATACATTTTCTCGTCGTTTAATGTCAAAAGAACTTCTTTCATATGATTGTTAAGTAGCTTCATCCACTCATCAACGCGATGACTCTTCCCTTGTTTCACTTTGAATCTTGTTAATTCGACGTTCATCTTTTACTCCTCCACTTTCTTGTGCACATATAAAACGTATTCTACTGGATTATCAAAACCTAGTTTACTAGCTAACTTTTGCGAAGGAATGTTATCAACATTACAATCCCAGCACGGCGTAATATCATTTTGTATGCAATGTTCTATGAAATAAGCTGCGACTAATTGAGCAAATCCTCTTCCTTGATAATCTGGATGTGTTGCAATATCAATTTCAGCCAAACGATTACTTTTAAAAATCGAGACACATTCAGCAACTACTTTTTGATCTTGTAGAACACAAAATCCAACACCACCATTTAAAAAAGCTTCTTTTGAACCCCAATATTCTTTATAATACTGCTCCGTAAATTCAGTACTTTTTTCTATTATGTTTTTATTAATACGCATAATTTTATATGTGGAATCATCTAATTCTCTTTTTCTATCTTCAAATCTATCCCTCTGAAATAGAAATGTTTTTCGAGGTATTTTCATAAAATAATCACTGAAATGATTTTCAATAACAGTCTCCCACTCTATACTAGAAACAAATAATGTGAATCGCTTATTCTTTGTTAAAACGTCATTTTGAATATAAGAAAACAAAGTATACTGAAATTCCTGATCATGAGTATCTCCAAATAGATAATAAATCCCATTAGCAGTCGCAATCATTCCTGCTGTTAATCTCTCGTTTACAAAAATTTCACCGTCTATCATTCGATCACATACTGCATAGGCAAAGGTAGATGTTCGTTTGTTACCTTCTAAAACCGGAAGAATCGTATAATATTCTGCTAAAGCTAACCTTCTCATACATTCTCCACAATAACCGTATCCGCTTCTAAGTTTTCAAAACAAAGATTAACAGTTCGCTGTAGCGCCCTCGTTCGATGAATTGTACCTGCCGGAATCAAAATAGAATCGTTCGGTTTTAGTACAGCTGTATCCTTATCTTGAAAATCGATAAGCAATTCTCCCTCTAATACGATAAATAACTCATCCGAATTAGAATGAAAGTGCCAATCATATTCCCCTGTAAAAACCGCAATCCGTAAACAATGGCTATTCACATTTGATACGACAAAATTTTTATGTTGTTCTGTAATATCTTTTGTGAATTTTAATAGGTTTACTTTTTCCATCTTTATCCCCACCCCTTAATTCATTTACTACTTCCCCCAAAACCATCCCAGTGCAATAATAGTCATACAAACCCAAAAGCCTATTGTTCCAAAATCAATATCTTTTTCCTGTTTCTTCTTCCTGACCTTTTTCACTTCTTCTTTTAATTCCTGTACAGTTCGTTCTAAACTAACGATAGCTTCCTTCATCTCATTCTATTCATTTTTTCTTTTACTCTCTCCTGTGGTTCTTTTGCTAAATTCATTGCTGTACACCCTTTTTGCGACGTTCTATTCCATTCTAATGATCTCGTTTTTTCCTAAACTATTTTTTATTAGCCATCTCTTTCAAAATCGCCTCATTTCATTCTGAATAATGAAATATTTCAAGGTGAATTGCTTTCATTTTTAATCTCCACCACCTCCACAATCTCCTCCTCCATCACTTGAACTACTACAGTCGTTACTGCTGTAGTCCATAAATCCGCTTGAAGAATAAGAAGAACCTTTTTTCCTCTTTGAACTCCCTTTATCCCTTCCAGACGACAGTAATTCTACAAACACTAGAACATATAAGGCAATTGCTATTAATATAAAAACAACAATTAATAGTATATGTAAAGAAACGGATGGGACCTCTAAATTCCCTAAATAAACAAAGATACAGATCCCAGTAACAAAATAAATAATGCTCGCTGCATCTATAAGACCATTTACAAATTTAGATCTGGGCTTCTTTTTTACTACAATGTTGCCATTTTTATTGGAACCCGTATAACCTTGTTTCTTTCGCTTTTTCCGGTTACTCTTTCTCCGGTTACTCTTTCTCCCCATCAAATCCCCTCTTCTAATACAGATATTTTCTATATAATTCCAAATTATCATAAAAAGAATCGCATTAACAAGAGAAAATATACACACCAAATGATAAAATTCCAGTAATATATCCCTGCTACCTATAATTCCTTTCATTTAAACTGCACAATATGTTTTCTAATATTTAAATAACAAAAAAGACCCTCCTTATCCAAGGAAGGTCTCACAATTTTTCTATTATGATAAAGCAGGAGCCTTTTCAAGAAGCTCTTTCGCATCAGCGTATTGTAAGCCATGTGCTTCCGCAACTGCTTCGAATGTTACATAGCCGTCTAATGTATTAATACCTTTTAATAATGCAGAGTTGCTTAGGCAAGCTTGTTTGTAGCCTTTGTTTGCAATTTGTACTGCATATGGTACTGTTACGTTCGTTAATGCAAGAGTTGATGTACGTGGAACTGCACCAGGCATGTTTGCAACTGCATAGTGAACAACGCCGTGTTTTTCATAAGTTGGGTTATCATGAGTTGTAATGCGATCAGTTGTTTCAAAGATACCACCTTGGTCAATCGCAATATCTACTACAACAGAACCCGGTTCCATCGATTGAATCATTTCTGTTGTTACAAGTTTTGGTGCTTTTGCACCTGGAATTAATACTGCACCAATGACAAGATCAGATTCTTTTACAGCTTGTGCAATGTTGTATGGATTAGACATTAACGTTTTTACTTGGTTGCCAAAAATGTCATCTAATTGACGAAGACGTTCTGCACTTAAGTCGATAATCGTTACGTCAGCCCCTAAACCTACTGCGATTTTCGCTGCGTTTGTACCAGCTTGGCCACCGCCGATAATTGTTACTTTTCCGCGTTTTACCCCTGGAACACCTGCAAGTAAAATACCTTTGCCGCCTTTATTTTTTTCAAGGAATTGTGCACCAATTTGCGCAGACATACGACCAGCTACTTCACTCATAGGTGCAAGTAGTGGTAAAGAACGATTATCTAATTGTACTGTTTCATAAGCGATTGATACAACTTTGTTATCAATTAAAGCTTTTGTTAATTCCGGTTCTGGAGCTAAGTGTAAGTATGTGAATAAAATTAAACCTTCGCGGAAGTAATTATATTCGCTTTCAATTGGCTCTTTTACCTTCATAACCATATCTTGATTCCATGCTTCTTCAGCCGTTTCAACAATTTTCGCTCCAGCTTGTACGTATTCTTCATCCGTAAAACCAGATCCTAAACCTGCACCCTTTTGGACAAAAACTTCATGACCATTGTGTACTAAATGTACAGCACCAGCTGGCGTCATTGCCACGCGGTTTTCATTGTTTTTAATTTCTGTTGGAATACCGATACGCATTACTAATTCCCCCTTGAGTTATAAAATGACCCCTGAATTATAGTTTTTAAAGCGCTTTCTCTACTCTTATATTTTAACATAAAATTTCAATATTTGACAAAAATAATGCAAGTTTTCCGATAGAATTTACCCCGCATTAACGGACAGTAATATTCCCCTCTCAAGATGAAAAAAAGAAAAGAAACTAGGTGGGGGATACACTGTCCGTAAAAGCCCGATTGGTTCGCCCCACTCACTTTATCTATATAAATCTATTTTGATTTTTCGACATATAGCCACGGCTATGGATAACAAAAGGTCACCTGCACTCGTTTTCTCTCTTTGTTTTCACTATGTCTGGGCAGGAAAAGAATCTGACCGCTTCTATGCATGGCCGGATGCTCTCTCCCACCTAAAAAGAAGGGTTTTATGTCGTTTCTTTTATTTATATTTATCTATTTTTGTCGATAACGATGAATAACATCAACTGCCCCTGTTACTTCTATAATTGTACCTGTAATCATATCCGAATCTTCTTCACATAAAAATGAAATCGTTCGAGCAATATCTTCTCCTGTTCCCGATCTACCAATAGGCGTCCGGTCATCTTGCATCGTACGTGCTTCTTGAATGGTCGCTTCTTTCATCTCACCAATAATATCCCCTGGACAAACCATATTAGATGTAATGCCATACTCTGCTTCCTCATACGCAACTGTTTTTGTTAACGAAACAAGTCCTACCTTCGAAGCTGCAAATGCTGATCGATACATCCACCCAGGCGCACTATCTGCCCCTTGAAATCCATAATTGATAATGCGGCCAAAATGCTGTCTCCTCATAACAGGAACGACGAGCTTTAATAAACGGAATACGGCTGTTAGGTTTCCTTGTATCATTTCATCCCATTCATCTTCTTCGTAATCAATTAACTTTTTTCGTTCAAATACATAAGGACCTGCATTATTAATTAAAAAATCGATTTTGCCAAATCGGCCGATTGCTTCTTCTACTATTTTATGTAAATCTTCTTTTTTCGTGACATCCGCTTGGACAAATTGCAGCCGTTCTTCTATATGTTTATATTTTTCTCGCATTTTTTCTACAGCTTTTACATCGCTGTGATATGTTACGGTTACTGAATATCCTTTAGCCAATAATTTCTCTGTTACTTGCTTTCCTAAACCTTTCGTACCGGCTGTAATGAGCGCGTGTCTCACAAACATGCCTCCTTTTAAATTGCTATACTTCATATGTAACAAGTTCTTACTACAATTACAACTAAAAAGAATTGAAACAGACTTTTCAAAATTCTGTAACGTTTCCGGTAAGCACGTTACCATATTTTGTTTTATAATCAAGTTGTAAAGGGTTATAAAAAAGAATTGGGAGGAATCTACTATGAATAATACATATACAAATATTTTAATTGCAGTGGACGGTTCCAAAGAAGCAGAAAAAGCATTTAAAAAAGCCATTCAAGTTGCGAAACGTAACAACGCAACATTAACAATTGCTCATATCGTTGATGTAAAAGCATACTCTGCAGTAGAGGCATATAGCCGTGCAATTGCGGAACGTGCAAATCTATTTGCAGAAGACTTATTAGAAGACTACAAAAAGACTGCAGTGGAAGCTGGTCTTGAAAAAGTAGAAACTGTATTAGAATTCGGCAATCCAAAATCTAAAATCTCAAAAGTAATTGCTCCAAACCATAAAGTGGATTTAATTATGTGTGGTGCGACTGGTTTAAACGCTGTAGAACGTTTCTTAATCGGTAGCGTCTCTGAACATATTATTCGCTATGCGAAATGCGATGTCCTTGTTGTTCGAGGTGAAGAAGAGCAAGGTGAAATTTAACATATATAAACTGAAAACACTAAGTCCATGTAAGACTTGGTGTTTTTTATTTTACATATTTTCCAATAAACATAAGGCATGCTATGACGACTATGACAATCGCATACAAATATAGAGGTAGAAACTTGAGCGACCAGAATCCCATCATAAGCGTAGCTACTACCAAATATGTCTGCTTAGCATCCTCCGTCATTTTCCTTCGAAGCAAAAGCACATAGATGTAGCCAATTGGCGGAATTATAAAATGAATATGCTTCATCATTCATCCTTTCCTTTTATTCCAATAATTACATTAACATACATAATTTAGAATACCAAGGGTAGAATATATCTGTTTGGTTACATTAATAAAAAAGAAACGAGGGATAATGTATGGGAGATCATGAACGTATTATTTTGGATGTAAGTGAAAAAGAAATCAAAATGCTTGATACAATTTGCTCGCACTTCAAAGAAAGACATGGTGTTGAAGTAAGTCATGGGGCTCTTTTGCGTGATTTAATGGATATTGAGTATATACGTATTACAGAGGATAAACACAAGTATGAATAATGAAAAAGTGTACAGTTGCAGTTTATTAAGACCGAACTGTTAATAACACGTGAATGACCCCTCCTACCACCTGAGCTATGCCCTGCACGTGCTTGAGGAAGGGGACTTCTGTTGGAGTACTGTTAAAAATCAAGCCTGAAACATATTAGATATAACAAATATGCTTCAGGCTTTTATTTTATCCCGCATTAACGGGCAGTAAGACCCCAAGCTTATCAAACTTAGATTTTCAAGCATACTATCTTATATGAACTAGAGTTGTTCCAACATACATCCCATTCCGAAACAAAAAATAGTTACAATAATGTTATAATTAGGAAAAACAGAATGGATACATAAATTCATCTCACCTTATCGATAGAACGTCACTTGTCACATGCTTGAAGATTTAGTGTGTAATAGAATGGAGGATTCTGATAAATGAAATCTGAAAGTATATCAAAACATTTTCACGCATTACATCAGCAAAGATGTCTATTTCTCCCTAAAATGCAATCACTGTCACACGAAAAGCTATGGTATCGAAAAGAAGATGGAAAATGGTCTATTGGAGAGCATTTATATCACTTATATTTAATTTTAAGAATGCTTAAAGTCGCGACTAAATTTTCTTTAGTCCTTATTCCATATGCCAAAATGAAAAGAAATACGCTCTTTGCAACTGAAATACATGACATTTATGCAGAATTTAAAGAAAAAAACGGAAGAGGGATGAAAGCCCCTTGGATTTTAGTACCATCAAAAAAAATACGCCATTCTATGGATGTGAAAGAATTAGAGAGATTACTGTTGAACGAGACAAATGAAATAAAAGCATTAGTTAAAAATATAGAAGAAGATATCGCGGGACATATTGTATTTTTAGATCCGATAGCTAAGTATCCTAACCTAATTCAGGCAATTCAACTTTTAGCGATACATGAGAAACATCATTTTATAATTATTGAAAATAATTATAAAATGATGCATGAATATAGTATAGAAATCTAAAGGTATTGCCATACATTTTATAATAAAAAAAGAGGATATATGCTCTTGGATTGAACATAGTATCCTCTAATAATTATTAAGTATAGATTTAGCTCTTTACAGTTTCTCCCACTAACACCTTCGCTTTTTGGAGCGCTTTTTCTATTTGAGTAAATCCTGTTCCCCCTGCACTATTACGGCGCTTCACTGCTGCATAAGGTGAAAGAACTTCATATAAATCCTCTTCAAATAGTGGGCTCATTTCTTGATATGTTTCTAGTGGTACATCTAATAGGTAGATTCCTTTTTGCGTGCAATGAAGCACAAGCTTCCCGACAATTTCATGCGCCTGACGGAATGGGAGTCCTTTACTTGCTAAATAATCTGCGATTTCTGTCGCATTGGAGAAGTCCTGTTTTACAGCTTGCCCCATTTTTTCCTTATTCACAGTCATTGTTTCTAACATGCCAGCCATAATATGCAGACAACCTTCTACGGTTTTAACTGTATCAAACATTCCTTCTTTATCCTCTTGTAAATCTTTGTTGTAAGCAAGCGGCAATCCTTTCATTACCGTTAATAAACTAAATAGATTTCCGTATACTCTTCCTGTTTTACCACGAATAAGTTCTGCCATATCAGGATTTTTCTTTTGCGGCATAATGCTGCTTCCTGTTGCATATTGGTCGCTCATTTCAATAAATTGAAACTCCTGACTGCTCCACAAAATAAGCTCTTCACAAAATCTTGATAAGTGCATCATTAACATGGACGAATTGCTAAGAAACTCTAATATAAAATCACGATCACTCACCGCATCTAAACTATTTTCATAGATTCCCTCAAAGCCAAGGAGCTCCGCGCTATATTCTCGGTCAATTGGAAATGTCGTCCCTGCAAGAGCACCTGCTCCAAGCGGAGAAACATTAATACGTTTCAGTGAATCTTCATAGCGATTTACATCGCGCTCTAACATCCAGAAGTATGCAAGTACATGGTGAGCAAATGAAATCGGCTGAGCACGCTGTAAATGTGTATATCCTGGCATAATTGTTTCAATATGTTCCTCTGCTTGATGAACGAGAACCTTCTGCAATTGTTTTGCAGCCTTTATGATGTCCTGCACTTTTTCTTTTAAATATAGGTGCATATCTGTCGCAACTTGATCGTTACGACTTCGGCCTGTATGAAGTTTGCCTCCAACTTCACCAATTTGTTCAATTAACATCTTTTCAATATTTAAGTGGATATCCTCAGCTTCTATAGAGAAGTTAAGCTTATTTTCTTTTGCTTCTTCTAATAGATATTGCAAGCCTTCCTTTATCTTCTCTGCCTCATCTTTCGTTACAATTCCCTGCTTTGCAAGCATTGTAACATGTGCGATACTTCCTTCAATATCTTGATTCGCTAATTGTTGGTCAAAGGAGATGGATGCTCCAAACTCCTCGACCCACTCTTCTGCTTTTTCTGTAAAACGGCCGCCCCAAAGCTTGCTCACGCTTCCACCTTCTTTTGATTCACTTGACTATATACTTTTGTTGGAAGACCAAATAAAGAAATAAAGCCAACTGCTGCATCGTGGTTAAATTCATCATCTACTGTATATGTTGCTAATTTTTCATCGTATAGAGAGTACTCTGATTTACGACCTTCTACGATTGCATGACCTTTAAACAATTTCACACGTACTGTACCTGTTACGGATTTTTGTGTTTCTTGTAAAAAAGCAACAAGTGCTGGTTTTAAAGGTGAGAACCATAAACCGTTATAAATTAACTCTGTTAATTTTTGCCCAATCATTGGTTTAAAGTGAGCTACTTCTTTTACAAGCGTTAAATCTTCTAGCTCTTTATGTGCTGTAAGTAATGTCATTGCCGCTGGGCATTCATATACTTCACGTGATTTAATACCGACAAGGCGGTTTTCTACATGGTCAATACGTCCTACGCCGTGTTTTCCAGCAAGAGAGTTTAACGTTTTAATTAATTCTGAAAATGAATAAGTAGTACCATTTAATGTTGTTGGTACGCCTGCTTCAAATCCAATTTCCACAAACTCTGGTTTATTTGGTGTATCTTCTAATGCTAATGTCATTTCATATGCTTCTTCTGGCGGTGCTGCCCACGGATCTTCTAAAATACCACATTCATTGCTGCGTCCCCATAAGTTTTGGTCAATGGAAAACGGGCTATCTAAATTGATTGGGATTGGGATATCATTTTCTTTTGCATACGCAATCTCTTCTTCACGAGACCACTTCCACTCACGTACCGGAGCAATCACTTCTAAATACGGATTTAATGCTTGAATTGACACTTCAAAACGAACTTGATCATTTCCTTTTCCCGTACATCCATGTGCTACTGCACTTGCTCCTTCGAGTTCTGCAATTTCTACTAGTTTTTTCGCAATTAACGGGCGAGATAATGCAGAAACAAGTGGATATTTACCTTCATATAACGTGTGGCCTTGCAATGCCATCAATGCATATTCATTCGCAAACTCTTCTTGAACATCAATCATATAAGATTTACTAGCACCTACTGAAAGTGCTTTTTCTTTAACAAACCCTAAATCTTTTCCTTCCCCTAAATCCAAACAAAGTGCAATAACATCGTATTCTTTCTCTTGTAACCATTTAATTGCAACGGAAGTATCAAGACCTCCGGAATAAGCTAACACAACTTTTTTCTTCTCCATTTTATATCCCCCTAAAGAATAAATATTCATTGTTATTAATATTAATTCAAACTTTATCATCTTTTACAAAATGAATCAAGTGATATTAGTAAATATTTTTTCAAATAATTCCGTCGAACTTCTTTCTTTTTTTCGGTACAATAGAAAAAGGAAATGGAGGTATGTGTATGGAACACTATTTCACATATGATGAACGTCTCGAGATTGAAATACCCGACTTTCAAGAACAATGGGAAGAAATACCTGAAGAAATACAACATGCCATTTTATTAAAGTGGGAACAAATTCGCGGGAAAATACCTGATCGTATAAAAGATCTTGAACATAGCATTAATAAAAAACAACACCGATTAAGTCATGAAGAAAACTTTAAAATTTCCTGTATACTTAATTCAGAAATCGCTGACCTCGCCTCCATCATTAACGATTTATGGCTTTGGTATCGTCTCACTCAAAATGTGTCTGCGGGAAAGGCACATCAATAAAGTGAAACTTTTCTCAGTGGGGTTTACTGCCCGTTAATGCGGGATAAAACACATCATATTCGCTCTCTTTATTGAAAAAAAATCCAAACAAAAAAGCATCTACGTATAGATGCTTTTTTTAATAAAAATTCCAACCTTTTTCATATAGGTCCAATAAATTCGGTTCATTCAAACGGTTAACAGGTAATTCAATGGTTTTCCCATCTATTGTAATTGTTTCATCTTCATCTTTCCCAAATTGAAATAAGGATGGAATCATTTCTTCTGATAAATATTCGGTATCTACAGATAGTTTTATATTGTTCATTTCAAACGAATCCCTAGACGCAACTGTAAAGCCCCAATTTCCAAATGAAGGAATATCTAAATGATAATTTTTCACATGTAGTCCTGTAGACTTCACCGTCTTACTAATGGTCCAAAAGGCTTCCGTTGCAAATACTGGCGAAGTAGATTGTATAGAGACAAACCCCGACGGAGCTAAATGATTTCTAACAAGACTATAAAATTCCCACGTGTACAGTTTATTCAATGCTTCATTATTTGGATCAGGCAAATCAATGATGATAACATCATAAAGCTTATGTGTTCGTTTTAAAAAATTGAATGCATCATCATTAATAATATTCATTTTATTCGAATCAAACGACTTTTGATTTAATCGTAGTAAATGAGGATTTTCTTTTGCCAGCTTAATCATCTCTGGATCCAAATCAACTAAAGTGATTGTTTTTACCTCTTTATATTTTAAAAGTTCCCTCGTCGCTAAACCATCTCCGCCACCGAGCACTAAAACGTTTTGTTTTTGAGGAGCGAGAGACATCGGTATATGTATTAATGCTTCATGATATCTGTGCTCATCTGCCTCTGAGAATTGCAGCTGTCCATTTTGATATAATCGAACATCTCCAGGGCCTTTTGTCATAATAATATTTTGATATTTCGTTTCTTTTTTTAGTACAATTGGATCCCGGTATAACTTATTTTCCAATGTATAAGCGTACTTTTCTCCAAACAGAAAACCTAGTCCAATTAAAATCGTTAAGACAATACCAGTGTAACGCAAATAGGTATGACTCATTTCTTTTTTAAAGACAAAACTTAGCCATACTGCAACAATAATATTAATAAATGCAATTAAAAAAGCGGTCTTAATAAGACCTAACATTGGTCTCAATAACAAGGCAAACGTCACTGTTCCAATTAAACTTCCCGCATAATCGAAGAAAAGCACTTTTGCTGTAGATTCTTTTAAATCCGCATTAATTTCTTCTGATTTTCGAATCAAAAGCGGTAATTCTAAACCCGTTAAATAGCCTGTAATAATAATGATAGAATATAAGGTTATTTTTGCTGTTCCATCACCGAAGTGAGCTTGCATAAAGAAAACCATAAAAATGGAAAATCCGCCGATAATTGCAATGAGATACTCTGTCACAATAAAGGTTGATAATAAATGGCTGTGAAACTTTTCACTGTGCATGGCACCGATACCCATTCCACTTAAAAAAAGCCCGATTGTCAAACAGTAAAAGAGTGTAGAATCTCCAAATAAATAGCCACCAGCTGCACCATAAAGGACTTGATATACAATACCACAAATCGATACAATCCCTGAAGAAGTGAAAATTCTTCTTTTTTGAATTGCTTTTTCTTTTTCTGTCATATCCACACTCCCTTTGTAAAAACTTCTCGTTAGATCGGGATAGATACATTCACTGCTTCATAGAAAAAAGAACCTACACTGGCAGGTTCTTCTACGAAATAGCTCCTGATGTAATCAATGCCACCGCTAAAGAAATACTAGCCGCAATAATACCTACAGCAACATTTCCATTTTCAATTTCTTTATCAACACGAAAGCGCGGAGTAAGAAACTCAAAGATGAAATAGCCAATTAACATAAGTACAAAGCCAATAACTCCCCAAATAGCTGCTCCAAGAAGAGAATCATTCGTAGCAATAGCTGATTTCATAATCAACGTAATCCCTACAATTTTTCCAAGAAACTGAATGGCAACAGCTTTATTTCCTTTTAACAACTGCTCTCGATCGTTATACGGTGTAATCATTTCAAAAATAAACATACAAACGAGTGTAACACCTGATAAAACTACAAAGTAGAGAAGCGTATGTAATACTTCTTGTATATCTAAAATTTCTTCAAACATGAACTCTATTCCCCCTATTTCCCTGCTCCTGGACCACCGCCACGAACTGAATTTCCACTTCGTATGGAGCCATTCTCAGATGATTGTTTTACAACACTCATGGAATAACTTCCACTTGATCCCGAAGAACCCGAACTTTCTTCTTCTTCCTTTTGGAAATAAGCAGGATTATTTCTTAAAGCACTCATGTATCCTTTATAACCACTTTTTTTCTTCTTAAAATCAAACTCTGCTTTATTCCATCCATACAGCGTAGTAGCAATTCCTAATACACCCATTGTTTCTAACAAAGAAAAATCATAGCTACTTTCAGCAAAGTCTTCATCAGCTACTTCAACAATTGTATGATTCAGATTTGCTGGATCCTGAGTAATTTGTATAAATTCTTCACCGGAACCTTCAGGGTACAAAATAAACATTTCAGTATTACTTTCTTTTGACACATACTTTGGTTTTTCATCAGCAATAATTTCTTGTGCCACTTCTTTCACAGATTTATTTTCCGCAGTGTACACTTCAGCGATATCGCCTACATCATTTTCCATTGTTTCCATATATTCATAATTAGACGAAACAAATCCCCCCGTATTACTACAAGCTGTCAAGATTAATAGTAATGATGAGATAATCAAAAGAATTTTTTTCATTGTGAACGATGTTACCCCCTACAATAAATTCTATTTTTAATTATAATTGGATTATATAGGGAAAACTACTAAAATATTATATCATAATAAATTATTCTTCCCTTTATGAAAAAATACTCTTCATTTCACTTTGTCAAAGCAAGCTTTACAATATACCTCTCTTGCCGATTTTGCTAAACATACATCAAAGCGCCCAATCCACATGTTCTTTTCTGGCGGTAACTTTACACATGCAACAAGCTCTTCTTCGTATTGAATCGTTTTCTGGCAAGCAGAACATTTCAATTCTTTTTTTTGAACATATTTTTTAACATTATTACAACCTCACCTTTTTATCTTCCTATACAAATATACTCTCGAAATTATTTATTTTTGTAAAAAATATTTATACACAAAACGCTAACAAGCAGTTATCATCCACCTACTCTACTCAATTTTGAGATGAGTCATATTGCTCGTTAAATCGGGATAAATAAAGTTATATTACAAAAGTAAGAGGAACTAAAAACCACACCCTATCAAACTGCAAATTATGTAGGCTTTTCTTCGGTTATTGTCGATTTCCATCAACATACATTTTCAGAAAGTATGATATAATAGTATAAAATCTTTTACAGAAAGGATTTAGATATCATGATCGCTCGAAGGAGCATGTGGCATCGAATTGACGAATCTTACACGTAGCGTGTTTTTCAGCTTAGATACTTTTGTCTAGCGAAAAAAATACGAGAGTGGGGAAATTATGATTGCCCGAAGGATAATTTGGCAAAAAAAAGACTCTTCTTACACATAGCGTTTTGTTTAGGTTGTTATATACTCGCTAAGCTAAGCAAAACAAAGAAGAGAGCAGGATTGCTAAATGACAAATCCTACTCCAAGTTTTGTTTAGTCTACTTTAAGCCTAAACTAAAACGAAAGTAGGGAGAATTGATGGACGAGAGGATAATTCGTTATTTCTTCAGTGATATATAGCGTAGTTAGACGTATATGAACTAACTAGCTGTTATGTAGGCGTAGTTAGTTTATAAAAAAGCAATGAGCTACTAACTACGGAAAGAAGGAATAACGATGAGGAACATCCAAAGTCGACAATTTATTAAAGAAATTTTTATGGTTTTAATCGGTTCATTTATTTTATCTGCAACGCTATATCACATTCATTTTCAAAACCACTTAACAGAAGGTGGCTTTGTAGGAATCGCGTTATTTATACAAAACTTTTTTGACATTTCACCGTCCATTTCAACTGTTTTAATGGATATTCCAGTCATTTTACTATGTGCTACATTTTTAGGTAAAAAAATGGTCGGTTATTCATTTATGGGTTCGATTTCATTTGGAGTATTTTATTCTTTAATGGAAAACTATTCTCCTTTCACGGTAGATTTATCCAATAATTTATTTGTAGCCGCAGTAGTAGGCGGAGCGTTAGCTGGTATTGGACTCGGTTTTATATTGCGATTCGGTGGTGCAACTGGCGGAGACGACATTTTAACGATTGTGTTGAGTAACAAAACACGATTTACAGTTGGTCAAATTTTCTTCGTCTTTGACGCGCTTGTCATTGCACTTTCATTATATTATTTAACATGGACAGAAATTGCCTTTACAATTCTTTCAATTGCCGTTCAAGCAAAAGCATTGGATTTGATCTATTATCCAAGAGCAGAAAAGAAAACAGTATCTATTCCAATGTCAAAAAAACATGCAACAAACTAAAAAAAGCGAAAGGCTCCGGCCTCTCGCTTTTTTCATGCTTTTTCCTTTTCTAATATGTAACGCACTTGATAAAATCGATTTGCAAATTCCGTTACATTACGTGTTAAGCGGTAATTCACCGTGGATCCAATCGCCATCCCCAATACTGGAATCCCTTGAAATAACTTACGACGCAGCGCATAAATTGAAAATGTCTTCATAATTTGTTTTAACACAACTTGTACAGAAGCTGGGTTTAATACTTCTTCGTCCCCTTCATAAAAGAACGGTGCTGCCTCTTCTTGTTCTAGCTCCTGAAGCAAATTATACCAAGCATATTGCTGTAACCGTGCCGGCAATAACGATGCATGGAATACCTTTAATGCAAGCATCATTTCATACGGCTTATTTACATCATGACCAAATGATGTCGCAATGAGCTGAACGGCTTTCACATTTAGCCCGATCATCACTGGGAAATCTGCGGTTAATAATAACAAGCCACCGACTCCTGCTACACCGCCCTGTACAAAGGAATAAAGACGATGTCGTGCTGTCTGCTGCTCTGCTATGTATGCTAATTGGTCGATTGATAATGACTTCATATCCTCCATTTGCTCAATGGAATCATCAAATAATCGTGCCGTTCCTAAAATACGATTGCGTGCATCAAGCTGTGACTGCGAGCTTTGAATAAATGCATGGAGATGGAATAACCATCCATCTGCTTTCATCATAAAATCGTTGCGCTTTTTCTCCGGCAATTTGGCAAATGTAACATGCAACCATTTATCAAACATCTTTTGAAAATCGGTAGACTCTTGTTCCAACAATTGCTGTTCCCAATGTTTAATATCTTGTAAAATGGCTTGTTCTCGCTTCGATAGCATCGTAACAACCACCTCGCTCAATTTTTTTCTATTGTAACATATTTCCGCTTTTTCTTTGCAAACCTGCTAAGCTAAATATATATTTATCCAATACATGGGGGAATGTTTGTGTATCCACGCGCAAAGGCATTTGGAATCATACTTCACAATGAACGAATTCTCGTTCAAAAGTATCTTATGGAAAGTGAAACTTATTATAGACCACTCGGCGGTTCCATTGAACTTGGAGAAAAATCAACCGAAACAGTGATTCGTGAATTTAAGGAAGAGCTTAGCACACAAGTAGAAGTTATAAATTACTTAGGATGTCTTGAAAATATCTTTTATGTAAATGAAGAGATCGGACACGAAATCATTCAATTATATTCTCTTCGTTTTATAGATGCATCGCTATATGAAATCGAAATGATTCCTATACTGAAAGAGGAACCACATGTATATGCAAAGTGGATTCCAATTACAGTATTTCTAAATCAGGAAAAAACATTGTATCCAAATGGATTAGCAGAGTTTCTTACAACAAAAATAAAAGGCGGAACCCTATAGGATCCCGCCTTTTTCAAATATATTAACCAATGTCTCCAAGACGTAATACGTCACGAGCAATCATAACTTCTTCATCAGTTGGAATTACGATTACTTTTACTGGAGAATGAGGGAAGCTGATGAATGCTTCTTCACCGAATACATTGTTACGTTTTGCATCAAAGTACACACCCATAAATTCAAGGCCTTGTAGTACACGCTCACGAATGACAGCACTGTTTTCACCAATACCAGCAGTAAAGATGATTGCGTCAACACCTTTCATACGTGATGCGTAAGAACCGATATATTTATGAATACGGCTTGCGAATACATCTAATGCTACTTTCGCACGGTGATCGCCTTCTTCTTCTTTCGCGATGATGTCACGTAAGTCACTAGAGAATCCAGTAAGACCTAACATACCACTTTTCTTGTTTAACACGTTAACAACTTCTTCTACA
The DNA here is from genome assembly GCF_030292155.1 of Bacillus sp. DX3.1. Taxonomy (NCBI): domain Bacteria; kingdom Bacillati; phylum Bacillota; class Bacilli; order Caryophanales; family Bacillaceae; genus Bacillus; species Bacillus sp. DX3.1. Next base: position 4,324,761 of record NZ_CP128153.1, read on the forward strand.
CTTTGTCCTGTTTTTTCCATAATGTATGGAATTAACGCAGGGTCAATGTTACCAGAACGTGTCCCCATTGTTACACCCGCAAGTGGAGTGAAGCCCATAGAAGTATCGATAGATTTTCCGCCTTCTACAGCTGCAATACTTGCACCGTTACCTAAGTGACAAGAAAGTAAACGTAAGCTTTCAATTGGACGACCTAATAATTCAGCCGCACGCTCAGTTACATACTTATGAGAAGTACCGTGGAAACCGTATTTACGGATGCCGTATTTCTCATAATATTCATATGGTAAGCTGTATAAGAAAGCATCTTCTGGCATTGTTTGATGGAATGCTGTATCAAACACTGCTACTGCAGGTACGTTTGGAAGAACTTCTTGGAATGCTTTAATACCAACGATGTTTGCTGGGTTATGAAGTGGTGCTAAGTCGCTTAATTCTTCGATATCTGCTAATACTTGATCGTTAATTAAAATAGAATCAGCAAATTTTTCACCGCCGTGTACAACACGATGACCGATACCGCCAATCTCATCAAGAGATTTCACGATTCCGTTTTCAGTTAATTTGTTAAGAAGCATATTAACTGCTACTGCATGATCTGGAATATTTGTAACTTCTTTTTGTTTTTCGCCGTTCACAGTAATTGTGAAGATACTATCTTCTAAACCGATACGTTCTACTAAACCTTTTGTTAATACTGTTTCACTTGGCATTTCGAATAATTGGAATTTCAAGGAAGAGCTTCCTGCATTAATCGCGATGATTTTTGACATCTAGTCTTTCGCCCCTTTTTCTCTTGGTAGTTGTGTGGATGAGACCACAAACCGCTCTGTTTTATCTGATTAAAGTCAACAGAAATGAAAACGTTTCACTTCTAGTAACTTTTATACTCACGAGTTTAATTTAAACATCGTACGACATATATTTCAAGTGAAAAAATTGTAACACCAAGAAAAAATATATATTACAGATTCAAAAAAAATTCACTTTTATCGTGTATATATTCAGAGTTGTTGTACACAATACAAAACTGTACTATATAAATAGCTAATACTGTTACACACATAACTATTTATGCGCTGCAAACCAGTTGTTCATTTGTGACATCATATTCTCCATAGCTTTCATATTGGAAAACTTAGGTAATTCCACTAACAACGCTTGTTTTGGCATCGTTACATTCGGACCTTTCTTTTGGAGAACAAATATACTTTTTGCATTTTTTTCGTTTTTAAACATGGAAACAGGAAGCTGCAATAGTCCTTGAATAAAACATGTTTCTTTGAAAAATGCATGAAGTTTCGGTGCTTGGTCACTTTCAAAAATGAAGTTTGGTACTAGGAAAAATAAATAGCCACCTTCTTTTGTATGCTTTACACTTTGCTCAATAAAAAGATGATGCGCATAAGACATACCTTCATCTGCTTTTAAAGTATATTCACTTGCACCAACTTCGTTTGGATAATACCCGATTGGTAAATCACAAACAACTGCATCAACTGGATCAATGTAAAGCGGTGCTAGTCCATCCTGATTGAAAAATTCGATGGATTGTTTTTGTAAATTCGCATTGACTAGGGAAAGTTTAACGAGCAAGTCATCTACATCTACCCCAAATCCACTTACATTTGTGCCTTCTAGGCAGCCATTAAAGATTGTCGTCAATAAATTTCCTGTTCCGATTGCAGGATCTAAAACAGTTATTTCCTTTTGATCTTTCATAAATTTATGGAACAAGTAGCTCATAAACATACCAACTGCATCAGGCGTCATTTCATGATTGGCTTGTACGCCCTCTTTCATTCCTTTTAAAATGGCAAGCTGAAATGCTTTGCGAATTTCTTCGCTTTTATATGTTTCTTCATTAAATTTGCTGTATTCACGATTTAATCGTTCAATTGTCGATTCTGATAATTCTTCTTGTAAGATTGTTCCTTCAAACAGGTTATCTCCCGTTTCTACAAGCGCTTCTAAATATGTTACATCTAATTCTTTACGTAAAATTACGGTAGAAGAATCAAAAATAGAAAATAATGTTTCTACTGTAGAACTCACATAAATTCCTCCTTCTGTCAAATACACATAACTTATATCATACCACAATCTGATTTTTTCCCAAAAGAAAAAGCGACCTCTTTTTAAGAGCTCCCTTTTCAGATTGCATGTTATATCGACGCTTTTCCGAATATATCGACCGTTCGACAATATACAACACATCTTATATAAAAAACGACCTCTATAAGAGGTCGTCTTCATTACTTCGCAGCTTTTGCTGCTTCTAATGCTGCTTCGTAGTTTGGATGGCTTGTGCCTTCGCTTACGTATTCTACGTAAACAATTTTATCGTTGCTGTCTACTACGAATACTGCACGAGCAAGTAAACGAAGCTCTTTCATTACAACGCCATAAGCTTCACCGAAAGAAAGGTCACGGTGGTCAGAAAGTGTTGCTACGTTTTCTAAACCGTTTGCTGCACACCAGCGTTTTTGAGCGAATGGTAAGTCAACGCTAATTGTTAATACTTTTGCGTTTTCAATGCCAGCTGCATCTTGATTAAAACGACGAGTTTGTGCATCACATACACCTGTGTCGATTGATGGTACAACGCTAATTAATTTTACTTCACCTTTGTATGTTTCTAAACTTACCGGAGATAAGTCGTTTGCTAACACTTGGAAGTTTGGCGCTTGATCGCCTACTTTAACTTCTGTTCCAACTAAAGTGATTGGGTTACCTTTAAAAGTTACGTTTGCCACTTAAAAATCCTCCCTTATTTAAACAAAATATGTACACTGTAAATGATAGTTTGTCCCTATGCAGAATGCAAATAAAATCGCTCTATTTACAAAAAAATAAAGAAGCTAACCAATCGATTAGCTTCTTTCCACTACTAAATTTGAAATTCTGGTTCGTCACCTTTACGTTTCTCCATCATTTCTTTCACTTTATCGACAGCTTGCGGTGCTAATTCAATTATTTTATCAATAACATGTGTTTGCTTGTCTAAATGAAGGACTTTCACACCTTCTCCATTTACAACTAAAAATGCAACTGGATTAATGGAAACACCACCGCCGCTTCCTCCGCCAAATGGATGACGGCCAGTGCTTTCTATTTTTCCAAACTCACTCCCGCCAGCTGCAAAACCAAAGCTAACTTTCGAAACCGTTAAAATAACACTTCCGTCTGCTGCTTTAATGGGGTCACCAATAATTGTATTTACATCAGTCATTTGTTTTAAATGCTGCATTGCTGTTGTCATCAATCCTTGAATTGGGTGTTCCATTATATCCCTCCTATGTTTGAACAGATTTTTCTGTCACGCTTGATCGTTGTTTTCTCATAAATACGAGCAATTTCACTGCAGCTGTTACTGTACGATATATATGAAATGACGCTGTTAATTCACATTTCGATGCGAATCCCTTTCCTTGAAAAACAGGTGTAATTTCAAACTCTGGTATACCAATAATATGCATATATTGTCCTATAACTCCGGCCGCCATTCCCTTTGTCGACCAAGCATAACCTGTTACGATTCCAGTGCTAGCTGCATCCCCTGTTCCAATTTGCGAATGCCATCTCCACTTATTGATTTTCACTTTTTTTAGAAAATCTTTAATAATAGTATGGATCTCTTGAAACCTTTTTATCAATTCACCGATCGTATCAAGCTGCGCCATTATTTTATTTTCAACACCGCCATCTTCTTCTGCTTTTCCAATTTTTTGTTCAACCTTTTTTTCCATTTTTTCCATTCTTTCTAAACCATCAAACGTATAGTGAATCATCCATATTTTCAATTGAATTAAACACTGTTTTTCCATTTCTGAATATAAGAGCGTCACCTTGAGCGATATTTTCGACAACAATATAATTAAAATAAGCAATATAACAATCCCAATTCCGATTGCAAGCCACTTCATCCGTACCATCCTTTCATTCCATATCCATTATCGACATGTTTAAATAAGATTAAACAAATTAAAACAAAATTGAATATAGGAATTTTTCTAAAAATAAAGAGGGATTTTGGCATTTTATATCGAAATATACTATTTGAGCATATCATCAGGATGCATTTTTCTCACTGACGATTTATTGCTCTAATGGATACCTATACGAAACCATTAGGACCAGAAAATTTTACTGCAATGGAGGGATACATAATGGCAGATCGTCGCAATTTATTTTTCTTTTATGGTGATGATAAAGCAACACTTATCGAAAAAATGAAGCCAATATATCGTACTTTAGAGGAGAATGGATTTACCATATTAGATCATCCAAAAAATGCAAACGCTATCGTCAGTGTTGGGGATGATGGGACTTTCTTACAAGCCGTTCGTAAAACCGGTTTCCGAGAAGATTGCTTATACGCAGGCGTTTCCACAAAAGATGAAATTTCTTTCTACTGCGATTTCCATATTGACCATGTTGATAATGCCCTTCAAGAAATTACAAAAAATGAAATTGAAGTGCGCAAATATCCAACAATTCAAGTAGATGTTGATCATACTACATCATTCTATTGTTTAAATGAGTTTTCTTTACGCTCAAGTATCATTAAAACATTTGTAGTCGATGTACACGTGGATGATCTATATTTTGAAACGTTTAGAGGCGATGGTTTAGTCATTTCTACACCGACGGGAAGTACCGCATATAACAAATCATTGCATGGTGCAGTTGTCGATCCATTAATCCCATGTTTCCAAGTAAGCGAACTTGCATCTTTAAACAACAACACATACCGTACACTTGGATCACCATTCATTTTAAATCACGAGCGAACATTAACATTGAAACTCGCTCCAGACGGTAACGATTATCCTGTTATTGGAATGGATAACGAGGCACTTAGCATTAAGCAAGTCGAAAAAGCCGTTATTCGCTTAAGTGATAAAGAAATTAAAACAGTAAAACTAAAAAATAATTCGTTCTGGGAAAAAGTACAGAGAACGTTTTTATAAGAACAAAATAAAGATTGCCGGGAAATCCCCCGGCAATCTTTATTTTGTGTATACAACTTGACCATCTATCACCGTCATCTCAGCTTGTACATCTTTTATTTCTTCTGCCTCTATTTCAAATATATTACGATTAAGTATTGTAAAATCCGCTTCATATCCTTTTACAATTTTCCCGCGCTTGTTTTCTTTTCCAATTGCATATGCACTTCCAGTCGTAAATAAGGAAACAGCTTCAAATACCGATAGTCTTTCTTCTTGTATGTAACATGTTCCATCAATAAAACTTTTCCGCGTTACCGCACTATAGATTCCTAAAAGCGGATTTACTTGTTCAATTGGTGCATCTGATCCACCGCTGCAATGTAGTCCTGCACCGAGAAGTGTTTTCCAGGCATACGCATACCGAAGACGACGCTTCCCTAATTTTTCAATAACTGATGGAAAGTCAGACGAGGCAAATACAGGCTGAATGTCGACAATGACTTGTAAATGTTTCATACGCTCGATTAACGCTTCACGAGCAAGCTGACAATGGATAATGCGGTCACGCAATCCTTCTTCTGGAGGATATAATTCTAACGCATCGATTACATATTGAAGCGATAAATCACCGATTGTATGAATCGCAACTGGCATATGTAAATTACGAGCCTTTTTCACTAATTCCGCAAGCTCTTCACGAGAAAAAATCGCCACGCCATTTGTTTCCTTCGCATCTTCATACGGCTCGCTTAATAGCGCTGTTCGTCCGCCTAAGGAACCATCTGAAAAAATCTTCATCGCTCCAAATTCAATATAATGCTGGTTCTCATATTCTTTTCGTTCCTCTGCTACCTTATGGTGTACAAGCAAATGAGCTTTAAATGGCAGTTCCTTTATTACGTGTGAAAAGGCGTTATATGTTTTTTGAAAACCACCGTAATAGTTTAAATCTTCGGTATGTCCTCCTACTAGACCATATTTCCAACAATCTTGAACCGCTGTTTGCAATGCTCTTTGTAAATACGCTTCATTGATTTCAGGCTGAATGTGCTTAATTAAATCTTGTGCTTGTTCATATAACAGTCCCGTCAGCTCATTGGATGAGCCACGACCAACCTTCCCGCCCTTTGGATCTGGCGTTTCTGATGTTATCTTCGCTTTTTCTAGTATATAAGAATTTACCCATGTAACGTGGCGACAAACGCGCTTTAATAAAATTGGATGCTCTTTAGAAATAGCATCTAAATCACGTACATGGACACTTTTTGTATCCGTGAAATTATTTTCGTTCCAGCCTTCGCCAATAATCCATGTATCCTCTGTCGTTTCTTTCACTCGCTCTGCGACAAGCACAAGCATTTCCTGATAAGATGTACAAGAAGAGACATCTAACCGAAGCAGTCTCTCTCCATGTCCAATGAGGTGCATATGACTATCAACAAGACCTGGAATCATCGTTTTCCCCTCTAAACGCTGCACTTTTTCAGGCTGATAACGTCTCTCTAAGTCCCCTTTATTACCTGTATCAATAATAACCCCGTCTTCCACATAAACCGCTTCCACTTTTTCCTTCTCTTCCTGCATCGTATAAATATTTCCGCCGTGCCAAATCTCCCCCATCTTCTCATCTCCTTTTCTTTTTAGTTTACGAAATTGAAGCAAAGAAAAAAAGCAGATAATCCTCCTATAAATCGAAACTTTAATTAGTAGGAATTTTCTTCGTCTCTCATGAAATATATTTGCCTTTACTGCATTTTGAGGTGAAGCCATTACTGCTCTCAATTTGACCTATAAAACACTCGACACCTGGTTAATTGAAGAAGAACGATAACTTTACATACAAAAAAAGCACCACTTTGAGTAATATGGTGCTTTTTAAAAAGAGAATTAATTATTATCAGCAACAAGTGTTGAAATTTGCCATTCCATGCCAAATTTATCTTTTACTTGTCCATATGATGGGCTCCAGAAAGTTTCCTGAAGTGGCATTACTACTTGACCACCATCTTGTAATTTTCCAAATACTTCTTTGGCTTTTTCTACATCGCTGATTCTGATTGCTATCGTTACTTGTGATCCAGTTTCGTATGGTTGACCTGGGAATGTATCAGAAATCATAAGATCAGTGTTACCAACTTTTAAATGCGCATGTAAAATACGGTCTTTCGCTTCATCTGAGATAGGGTATTCTGGATTTTCAGGCATTTCTCCAAAAGTTTGAATGACTTCAACTTTTGCATCCAATGCATTTTCATAAAATTTAACTGCTTCTTGTCCATTACCATTCAAAACTAAATACGGGTTAATACCTAAAATCATAAAAGACACCTCTTTTTTAAATTTTTTGGGTAGCTGTTAAACAATCATATTTAACCACAAAAACGGAACGTATGTTCCGTTTTTGATGATATCATATATTACATACGTATACAACAACTTAATACAACTATCCTGCCTTTTTAAGCGTAAAAATGAAATATTACTAGTTTGCTAATAATTAGTAATTTTCTGTATTAACACCATCTTTCTTACTTTGATGCGAGTCCCATTTCTTGCTTTCTTAATTCAATACGGCGTATTTTCCCAGAAATTGTTTTTGGTAGTTCGTCTACAAATTCAATTTTACGAGGATATTTATACGGCGCTGTTAACTCTTTAACATGTTCTTGAAGTAACGGGATTAATGTTTCTTCGTTTTCTTGTACGTTTTCTCTTAAGACGATAAATGCTTTCACGACGCTCCCGCGTATTTCATCTGGACTTCCCACAACGGCACACTCTCTTACATACGGATGCTTTACAAGCGCATCCTCCACTTCGAATGGTCCAATTGTATAGCCAGAACTGATAATAATATCATCTCCACGACCTTCAAACCAAAAATAGCCGTCTTCATCTTTTTTTGCTTTATCACCTGTAATATAATAATCACCGCGGAATTGCATCGCTGTCCGCTCATCATCTTTATAATATTGCTTAAAGAGTGCTGGTGTTTCAATATGAACAGCAATATCTCCAACTTCGCCTGAAAGTACAGGCTGTCCCTCTTCATTTACGATATCTACATGATTACCTGGCGTTGGTTTTCCCATCGATCCTGGCTTAATCTCCATCCCTTTCATTACGCCAACGAGCAATGTATTTTCCGTTTGACCGTAACCATCTCGAACTGTAACGTTAAAATGATTTTGGAATGTTTCAATTACCTCTCGGTTTAGCGGTTCTCCTGCCGATACCGCACTATGTAAAGCCGCCAAATTATACCGCTGTAAACTCTCTACTTTTGCCATTAAGCGATATTCTGTCGGCGTACAGCAAAGTACATTTACTTTATTGTCATCTAATAACTGTAAATATGTTTTTGGTTCAAATTTACCGTGGTATACAAATCCCGTTGCCCCTGAACCGAGCGTCGCTAGAAACGGACTCCAGATCCATTTTTGCCAACCTGGACTAGCCGTTGCCCATACAACATCATTCTCTTCAATTCCAAGCCAATTTGGAGCGCTTGTACGCAAATGTGCATATGCCCATGCATGTGTATGGACGACCCCCTTTGGATTCCCTGTTGTTCCTGATGTATAAGACAAAAAGACCATATCTTCTCGGTCCGTTTTTGCGATTTCTAATTCATCACTTTCTGTTTCTAATGCCTCTTGTAAATTGATCCATCCCTCTACTGACTGCTCGCTCAATACGAATTTTTGAAGGGAGTCCATCATCTCGACACCTTCAAATTGTTCGATATAAGGCTCGTAACTAACGATCGCTTTTACTTCCCCATGACGAATACGGTATTCAATATCTTTTTTTCGGAGCATCTCTGAACTTGGAATGACCACAAATCCCGCTTTAATCGCCGCAATATATGTCATATAGGCTTCAATAAGACGCGGCATCATAATGAGAAGCTTGTCCCCTTTTTGCAATCCGCTCCTTATAAAAGCGTTTCCAATTTTATTCGCACCTTTTATTAATTCAAGATATGTAACCTCTCGTCTATTCCCTTCTTCATCTTGCCAAATTAAAGCAAGCTTCTGCTTTTCATTTGTATATTTTTCTATCTCCGCAACTAAATTATAAGACGGCGGTGCTAACAATTCTTCTCTATTCACAATCCTCATCCTCCTTTATCTCTATGCCTCCCTTCTATAATAAAGAATTTTCAGTTAATTTTAAACCTACTTTTTTTGACAAATTTTTTAACGAAATGTCGATAAAGTGAAACTTTTCTCAGTATGAACAAAAAGAAGGAGCGGGAAAACCCGCTCCTTCTCAGCCATGATATATGGGATTATTTTTGGTAACCGCCTAATTGTTGTTCAGCTAGTGAAACTAGACGTTTTGTAATTTCGCCACCAACAGATCCGTTAGCGCGAGATGTTGCATCTGCTCCAAGTTGAACACCAAACTCTTGTGCAATTTCATACTTCATTTGATCTAATGCTGATTCAGCACCAGGAACTGCTAATTTGTTTGTGCTTCTTGCCATATGGTATCACCTCCTTGTGAGTATAGAGTGTGATAAATCATATGACTTCATACATACCTACATATGGTAATTTATGGTTTTAAAGGATATTCAAAAAGTCCGGTAAAGATAGCAGTCGCATTTCTTCGTTGCATCGCCACGAACCGCTCGGCTCTCTTTATCCTCCTTTTTGAACAAGCACTTTTAGAATAAATCTTCAAACTGCTCTTCTTCAGTCACTTCTACTGTTTGCAATACCATTTTTTCTGTATTCGCAACAGCTTCCTCAATAAGTGGTGTAAAGTCATAATACGATTCAAATCGATTTGCTTTTTCACGCTTTGGTTTTGTTGTCGGACTTGCTGGTGTAAATACTGTACAGCAGTCTTCGTATGGGCGAATTGAAATGTCATACGTTCCAATTTCATTTGCAATTTTAATAATTTCTAACTTATCCATTGTAACAAGTGGACGGATAACTGGATAGTTTGTCACTTCGTTAATTGTATGCATACTATCTAACGTTTGACTTGCTACTTGTCCAAGACTTTCCCCAGTTGTTAAAGCCAGCGCATTACGCTCTTCTGCAATACGTTCTGTAATACGCATCATCATACGGCGCATAATCGTCATTGAATAACTAGATGGAATTTCTTTATTAATCGTTTTTTGCACTTCTGTAAACGGAACAAGGTGAAGCGTCACACGTTTACAATACTTTGTTAGCTCTTGCGCTAAATCAATTACTTTTTGCTTTGCGCGCTCACTTGTAAACGGCGGACTATGGAAGTGAACTGCTTCCACTGATACACCGCGTTTCATCGTTAAGAATGCAGCTACTGGGCTATCAATTCCGCCAGAAAGTAGCACCATTACTTTTCCGCCGACACCAACTGGAAGCCCACCTGCTCCCATGCGCTCATCACACATAATATAGCTATAACCGCTGCGAATCTCTACGCGAACATTCACATCTGGATTATGAACATCTACTGTAATGTCCTCTGTATTTTCTAGAATATACCCACCAATCTCCGGAAGTAACTCCATCGTTTGCATTGGGAATCGCTTATAAGAACGGTGCACTGTAATTTTAAATGTTTTCACATCGCCTTTGACTTGTAAGAAAGCAGCAAGCGCACCTTTTTTAATTTCTTCTAATTCTGACGGTACTTTCATCGCTAAGTTAAACTTATGAATACCAAACACATCTTGTAATCTCTCTGCAATTGCCTCATGGTCTTCACCATTTAACTCGATATACATACGGTCATGTGTTGCATCGATTTTGATGTTTGGGAACTTCTTTAATTTAAATTTAACGTTATCTTTTAACGTACTCACAAACTTAGAACGGTTTTTTCCTTTTGTCGTCATTTCACCATAACGAACTAAAATATATTCATATGTCATCATATTTCTTTACCTCATCACTTCATATAATTTTTGCAACGTTTCTTTTATAATGCCTTCGAATTGTGTTACTTCTTCCATCGTATTCTCCGGTGCTAAACTAATGCGAATGGCACTTGCTGCAGCAGCATACGGCACTCCCATTGATACTAACACACGGCTCACTTCATTCGCCTTTGAGGAACAAGCTGATTTTGTTGATACGTATACATCATGTTCTTCTAGAGCATGAACCACTACTTCCGGTTTTAAACCGACGAATGATACATTTAAAATATGCGGTGCTGCATATTGAAGCGATGTATTAATTGTTACGTCTTTCATTTCCTTAAAGAAGCGTACCAATTCTGCTTGTAACTTCTGTAAATGGGCCGTCTTCTCCCCTATATGTTCCATTGTCATACGCAGTGCCTTTACCATCGCTACAATGCCTGGTAAGTTCTCCGTGCCTGAACGATAACGAAGCTCTTGCTGACCACCTGATAAAATTGGATCTAATCTTACGCCATCGCGTACATATAGAAGTCCAGTTCCCTTTACGCTATGAAATTTATGCCCAGATATTGAACAAAGATCAATATGAGAAGCATATAGATCAAGCGGTACTTTTCCAATTCCTTGTACATGATCCACATGGAATCTTACTTTCGGATAATCGGTTAACAATTCACCAATTTCAGAAACAGGTTGAATCGCCCCTGTTTCGTTATTGACATGAATAACGGAAACAAGGATTGTATCCTCACGAAGTGCTCGTTTCACATCTTCTACAGACACAATACCATGCTCATTTACAGGTAAATAGGTAACCTCAAAACCGAGTCCTTCTAATTGTTTATATGCTTCAAACACAGACGCGTGTTCAATATTTGTTGTAATGACATGTTTGCCACGAGAACGATTCTTCATCGCTATTCCTTTAATCGCAAGGTTATTTCCTTCCGTTCCGCCCGATGTAAAGATAATCTCTGAAGGCTTAACACGAAGAAGCTGTGCTGCAATCGTTCGAGATTGCGTTAATAAGCGCTCTGCTTCTCCTCCAAGCGAATGAATAGAAGAAGGATTTCCAAAATATTTTCCGGCAACCGTTACGTAAGATTGAAGGACTTCTGGAAATGGTTTCGTCGTCGCACTATTATCAAAATAGATCATCGTTCTTCCCCTTTCAGCGATATCGCATCGTACAATCATATCACAAGTACATGCAGTTACGCTAAAGATACTCGTAGGTTCCATTCTTTAAATACCGAAGCATACGTTTGTATTTTGAAACGAAAAACCGTCCGGTATTCCGCTATTTATTATAGCAACATCATCTCAAAATTTACACAACATGATAAAGTGAAACTTTAATCAGTGGGGGTTTTCTTCATCCCCCACTGATTATTAGCCCTCACCAATCGGGCTTTTACAGGCAGTTTATCCCCCGCCTAACTTCTTTGCTTTCTTCTGAACTTTGAGGTGGGGGTATTACTGCCCGTTAATGCGGGATAAAAAAACAAACCCCTTTTTCATTAAGGGGTTTGTTCACCATCAACAAATTCAGCAATTTTTTGTACAACTCCAGGCTCAAGTTGTTCTAGAACCGAAGCTGCTTGCTCTAAAGCTGCATCATATTCATATTCACGGAACAATCTCTCTGCCTCATCTAAGCTATATGCAAGCTCCAGATCATGACTACGATAACGGTTACCGTATTGAATTAATTTTTCTACTAAATGTGCCTGTCCAATTAACTCCTGTGTCATTTCATACACACCATTTACCATGGTAAATGCTTCTTCTAACATGCTATTTACAACATTCATATTCAGTGGTTTTAATTCTAACTGTTCATAAACACCTTGCATCGCTTGCTGTCCTCTTTGCAAATCATCCATAATACTATCTGGAAGACCTGGCAAGTTAGACTTTTGCATAAAGCGTTTTGCTTCTACAATCATTTGGCGTATTTCATGTAATGTTTCACGCGCTTCAAACTCTTCCTTACGCATCATTTGTAACATGTCCTTATATTCAACATGAAGAACCTTCAATGTTTCACATTGCTCATAAATTTCTTCTAGCTCTTCGCGAATAACAGAGAACGCAATATCTTGCTCAGCAATACGTAATTGCAACACTTCAAAACGTTTCATTAAAATGTGCATTTGTTTTTCAATGATTTTTTGTGATTCGATATCTTTATCTTGCAATTGATAGCTTTGCTTAACAAATTGTGTTTCCGATTTTGTTTCAATTGTTTGTTCGCGCATTTGCTCTAAATCTTCGTATACAGTAACAGTCTTTTGCTCCACGTAATGCTTCGCATGCACTTCTTGTTCTAACTGATCATACAGCGTATCTAAATTCGTTTTTAAAGCTTCTATTTTTTCTGTTGCTTCTGTTATATGTAACTCTTGCAAATCCATCAGACATGTTTGTAGTTGTTTATTCATATCTCTTACTTCTTTAGGGATTTCCAAATGATTTAATACATACGCTTGCTTCTTCATATCGTCATGACCTTGTAATAAATCATCTAATTGTACCGGTAATGTCGTTTGACACTCTACTAACAAATCAGGAATTTCATGAATGATGATTTCTAAATTTGATAATCCATCTTCTAAGCTTATTACAATGTCGCGTGCTTTTAAGTAATCACCATTTTCTGTTGCTTCTTCAAACGTTTGGAACTTGTTTGATTCTGCATCAAGCAGCTCTTCAATTTTCTTTTCTGCTTCGCCAAACATATGGCGATGAGCGAGGACACTCTTTTTCATACTGCGATATGTATCACGTAAGCCGTCAATTTCCGAACTATTCTTCTCATAGCTCTCTAACAATTGTTGCAACTCGTTTAAAATATCTGTAATGCGGTTATCCGCTTCATCTAAACCACTAATGGATTCATTCATCGCATGTTTTGCTTTTCGGAAGGAAAATTGTGAGGCTGATTTTTGTGCACTTTCCAATGCTTTCTCAGCTTTTGGAAGAAGGTTTGCAACAATTTCATCCCATTCTTCGCGCCATTTTTCAAATAGTTCTTCAGTTTGCCCTGTCATATTTAACTCTTTAACCCGTTTCAATTCATCTGCAACAGGTTTATCTTTTATTTCTTGTTTCCACTGCTCTAGTGCTTCAAGATCTTTATATAAACGATTTCTTATCACGAGCTCTATCATGAGCAGTAATAGAATAGAGCTTACTACAATGATAACGATCGTCAGGATAGAATCCATGTAAAAAAGCCTCCTATTATACCTCTTTTTTTGTCCGTTCCGTTTATGAAATGGAAGGCATTATGTATAAAAAGGGAAATCCCCTATATTTAACAACTAACAATGTTCTAATCATATCATGTAATGACGTGTTTTTGACCTAGTTTTTTAAAATTTCATGTTTCTTTTGTTACTTTTGTAACATCCCCTTTTGGGAATTTCTGTATCTTTCTTTTTCACATCTATTTTCGTCTTTTCACAATTTGATCATCACCTCGGTTATACATACCTTTATCCCGCTATTCGCGGGCAGTAATACCCCCACCTCAAGTCCATTAGGTGGGGGTATTTCAAATATGAACAGCTCTTGGCAAAGGATAATACACTTGTTCTAAACAAAGTGCTAGTTCCATCCACTGCTCAACTTCCTTCGTATACATTTCCAAAAAGAATGTTTCTGACGGAAATGAATGTAGCACTTCCGTTATATATTGCGGATACAAATATGGCATGTTCATCATGCCCTTTAGCTGTGTCATAAACATTGTAAAAGATACTTTTTGAAACTCTTTCTTCACTTGCCCTTGTCTAATTACTTGCTCTATATAATATCTTTCTTTAGAAAAATAAATAGTCATTACTTCTCGAATTAACGTTGTATCCAATGAAAGTTCCCGGTAGAAGAAACGAGTGAGCTCTCGATTTTCAAACTGATAGCGTAAAATCCCTCGTACAATTTGTAACATAACTTCCTTTGACGACAAATACTCCCGTTGTTCAAATGACCGTTCAATCACTTTGAGATATCCCTCTAAAAAGTCCGTTATAAGCTGTTCTAATAACCCTTGCTTTCCAGAAAAATAATACGAAATATTAGCCACATTGACATCCGCTCGCTTTGCGATATCACGCACCGACGTTCCATCATATCCTTTTGCATAAAACAAAGAAATTGCCGCATCGATAATCTTTTGTTTCGTCTGCTTCATGTGCTCACTTCCTTTCATGGAACAGCTATAGATTAAATTTCTTGACTTTTAAGACAAATTCCTTTAATTTTCTATCGACAAAGTCATATGAAATACAGCGTATTTCGCTATGATTTTACATTTCTTGATAGAAAGGATGACGTTTCCATGTTTACAAAAGAAAGCTATACAGGTTCACGTGAACAGCAATATGAAACTGTAATTAAACAAATTGATGCACTACTTACAGACGAATCAAATGTAGTCGCAAATTTAGCAAATGCTTCTGCACTACTCAATCAGTTTTTAGAACGGATTAACTGGGTTGGTTTTTATGTAACCGAAGGAAATCAATTGGTGCTCGGGCCATTTCAAGGAATGCCCGCATGTGTTCGCATCCCATTCGGACGCGGTGTTTGCGGAGTAGCAGCTGAAACAAAAACAACACAGCTCATTGCAGATGTTCATCAATTCCCAGGTCATATCGCTTGCGATAGCGCCTCTAATTCCGAAATTGTTGTACCGCTTATTAGGGACGGTGAAGTCATCGGTGTACTAGATATTGATAGTCCCGAAAAAAATCGTTTCGACAAAGTTGATCAACATTATTTGGAGAAATTTGTGGAAACGCTCCTAAAACATATGTAGTGAAGTTTAACGAATAAGATAAAGTGAAACTTTGATTAATTAGCCCGCACGAATCCCATGAATAGCGGGCTAAAAAAGCCATCAGTTCGCGCATACCGCTTACTGATGGCTTTTTTACTTTCACTGCCCATTTACATGAGAAAACGCAGCCTCTCTTTTTTGCAACGCTTGCGCTAGATCACCAACAATATCCTCCCATGCTTCTAAGCCGATAGACAATCGTAATAAGTTATCGTAAATACCCATCTTATGACGAACTTCTGCTGGAATGACAGCATGTGTCATTGTTGCTGGATGTTGAATCAATGTTTCTGTATCCCCTAGACTGACTGCAATCGTAATAAATTGCAATTCATTCATCAAAGCCTGCGCCTCATCTTTTCCACCTTTCACTGCAAATGAAATAACACCGCCCCCACGTTTCATTTGTTGAGCTGCTAGGTCTCCCTCTGGATACCACACCGCTTCTACACTTTCATGATTTTGTAAAAACTTCACGACTTTTTCAGCGTTATCACAGTGTCGATCCATTCTTACCGCTAGCGTCTTTAATCCTCGTAGTAAGAGCCATGCATCAAACGGTGCCATAATTCCACCAATGTCCTTTCGAATCGGGCGAATCTTTTCAGCTAAGTCTTTCGTTTTACAAACCGTAACACCGGCAACAACATCCCCATGCCCACCAATATATTTTGTAGCGCTATGGAGAACGACATCGCACCCTAACGCAAGAGGCGTTTGTAAGTACGGCGAACAAAATGTATTATCTACAATAACAAGTAAGCCATTTTGTTTTGCCACTTTGATAACCTTCTCTAAATTAATAAGCTTCATCGTGGGATTAATCGGTGTTTCTACAAAAATCAATTTTGTATTTGGACGAATTTTCGTTTGAATATCCTTTTCCGTTTCCATATCGCATAATGAATGAGTAATCATGAATTTATCTTCTAATACTTCCAAAAATCCATACGTACATCCATACAATCCATTTGAACAAATAATATGATCTCCAGCACGTAAAAACGCAAGCAGTGTAGCAGAAATAGATGCCATTCCAGATCCAAACGCCAGAGCAGCTTCTCCCCCTTCTAAAGCTGCCATTCGGTCTTCAAACAATTCAACAGTCGGATTTCCAAGCCTCGAGTAAATATAAGATGCGTCCTGCCCAGCAAAACTTGCTTCTCCTTGCTGCGCTGTTTCAAATGTATACGTTGAAGTTTGAAATAGCGGAGGCGTTAAGCTCCCCTTATGCAAAGTAGGATTATAACCATGATGAATGAGCTCCGTTTCCATATGCTTCTTTTTCATACAAACATCCCCCTTATACTTTCTATTTTATGTAAGCGTTTTCTGTTTGTTGCTACTCTTTCCATAGCGTTGTTTTGAATTCCTTCTTGTATTTTCCCAAAATTTAGATGTATAAAACAAAAAACAACTCCCTTGACGAAAGTTCGTCAAAAAGATATAATAGCGTTTGTGTAAAATAAAAAGGCAGCCTTGTAATATGAGTTTATCGTTTGTATTTTGTTCCTCTACTTGAGGTGTATCTCGTAACTCCCTGCTGCTGGAGCGAAGGTACATGAAAACAAAATGCGCATAAATGTCAATTACGCCTGTTTTTATTTTACGAAAATAAAAACACTAAAGGAGGAGTCAATTATGGCTCGTTATACAGGTCCAGCATGGAAACTCTCTCGTCGTCTTGGAATTTCTCTAAGCGGCACAGGTAAAGAATTAGAAAAACGCCCTTACGCACCAGGTCCACACGGTCCGAACCAACGTAAGAAACTTTCAGAATACGGTTTACAATTACAAGAAAAACAAAAACTTCGTCACATGTACGGCATGACTGAGCGTCAATTCCGTCGCACATTTGATCAAGCTGGTAAAATGCCAGGTAAACACGGCGAAAACTTCATGATCCTTCTTGAAGCTCGTCTTGACAACCTAGTTTACCGCATGGGATTAGCTCGCACTCGTCGCGCTTCTCGTCAATTAGTAAACCACGGTCACATCATGGTAGATGGCGCTCGCGTAGATATCCCATCTTTCCGTGTAAAACCAGGTCAAACTATCAGCGTTCGCGAAAAATCTAACAACCTTGTTGTTGTTAAAGAAGCGATCGAAGTTAACAATTTCGTACCTGAATACTTAACTTTCGATGCTGATAAATTAGAAGCTACTTTCAATCGCTTACCAGAGCGCGCTGAATTAGCTGCTGAAATCAACGAAGCGTTAATCGTAGAGTACTACTCTCGTTAATGACAAAAAGCCGATCCCTTGGATCGGCTTTTTTCGTTATTATATATAAAATAGGCTTATTTACTGTCGTCTTGTTTTTCTATATACACATATTCATCCTTTGGGTTCTGTTGAACCTCACCTTGAGTGTTCCCTGCTAACTGACCTGCGTTCAGCAACGAAAAGATAATTAACGCTTCTAGTGACATAATTTTTTATCACACCCTTCTATCAATTGGAATACACACATCATACCTCTTTCTTATGAATTCCATATGAACATACAGAAAATTTTAAAACAAAAGACTTTGCAGATTCTCTCTGCAAGGCCTTCTCTTCAAATTGTTACGCGATAATATTTTTCTAACCGTTTATTCAATAACGGAATTAAAACTGGAGCTAACACAAAATAAAATCCGAAATTACCTCCTGCATGGTATATATCAAACGGGATTCCAGCAAGCCAATATGCCCAAAAATATTTGAAGCCGTAAATTGGTGCTTGCCAAAGTGCCATAATGAAACCATATAATAACCCCATACATGCAGCATATAAACTCATTACAATATGTGGGATACGTTCAAATAAAGAACGCATTATGCTACCAGTTAACAATGCAATAATTGAATATCCAATAATTTGCGAAATGGTCCACCATCCCATTCCTAATACTAAATTAGATAAAATCATTGATAGTATAGCTATAATGATCCCATATTTTCTCCCCATTATAAGTGATATAATAATTATAATCGCTGTCATCGGTTGCACATTTGGAATAAATGCAAATATAAGGCGTCCCGCAACTGTTAAACTAGCTAACATTGCTACTAATACAATACTTCTCACATTAGTTAATGGGATATACTGAAACTTATTACTTAGCTTCATGCAAATCCCAAGTAATCACATCACCATCTTTTAACTCGATATCTTTTGCACCTTTCATTGCTGGTTCTTTATTCACATCAAACATCCAATATTTCTTTGCATTCACATCTTGTTGTTTTCCTTCAATAGATGTAATCATGCCATTTTGATCTTCAATCTTAAAATTTTCTTTCATTGCATCGTATAATTTCTCGCCATTTTTCACTTTTACTTTTTCTTTCGCAACAGTTTCTTTCCCGTTGTCCATTGTTACTTCAATTGTTACTTGAGGCGTTTTCGTATCTGTTTTCTTTACCTCATCTTGCTTACCTTGTTGACATCCCGCAAAAACAAACATCGTTATAATCATTAATAAGGATGTAATAAATAATTTACTTTTTCTCATTTTTCTTCTTTCTCCTCTCTTGGTACTGATAATGGATCGATATAGCTTGTGCCACCGACTTATTCAATCGTCATTATAACATAGCACTCTCCATCCCCTAGCATAAACAGCTTATATAAAGGGAAACTTTGATCCGTAGAGGTTTACCTCATTCACCACTTAGAATTTTGAGGTAGGGATATTACTATCTGCAAATAGCGGGATAAAAACACCTCTTATTTTTCTTTTATTTTAATTGATTTTCATTCTCAATATCCTTGATCTATATCAAGAAAAGTAAAGAATTGCTGTACATCACACCAATGAATTTTTAAAGAGAATAAAAAAACGTGTACACTTTCTTGTACACGTTTCTTTCACATTACCGCTTTTTTTCACCTAATAGGTAGTTCGCTACTCTCGAGTTTAGCAAATTGATTTACAGACTGGCAATCAATATCGTAATGAAAGAAAGAAGGGGAACACTTGCTAATAGAGATATATGAAAAACGATTGATAGATCGTTGCCAATCGTCGCTTCAATCGGGTCTTTCGCAGGCGATGCTAAAAAACGTAAAAATCGATCTCCGAAATTAGTCTTCCTTGGAAATTCAGGAACATCAACATGATCGCTATCTAAATGCTGCTGCAATGTATACTCTTTATCAAAGGGATTTTCGTTCAATTTCATCCACCTCCAGCAGCTGTTTTAATTTTTTGATACCATTATGCAGTCTCGATTTAACTGTTCCCACTGGGATATCAAGTACGGCTGCAATTTCTTTATGAGGCATATCATGGTAGTAAGAAAGAATAATAACGGCGCGCTGTTCTTCAGGGACTTTCAAAACAGCTTCTCGAACAGTAAGACGATCTTCATTTGAAAATTCCTTCTCTTGAATCGGAACAAAAAACGGGAGAAGAGACCGCCATTTTTTTCTGCGATTCAATTTATTAATCATGAGCCGGTATGCAATTTGAAACAAATATGTTTTGATCTTTCCTTTGTTAAGCTCATACATATGTTTCTTCCGTTCTAATGTAAGAAACGTATCTTGAACGAGATCTATACTTAATTGCTCATCACGATTAAAACGATATAAAAAAATATATAACGCTGGTTTGATTAAGACATATAGTTTTTCTCCCGCCTGCTTATCTCCATTTTGATATGCAAGCATGAGTTCTTCCTCAATCCCAATCTACGCCATGTTTTTTAATCTCCTTTATTCCCTTTAACGTTAAAGAGACTCGGCTAATTAAATATCCGCTCGCAACAATTGTCCATGCTTGTGATTGATTCGTAAAAAACTGTACATACGGGTTTTGAATTGTAAATCCACTTGAAACTAATAAATTGAGCACCTGGACACATATACAAGCATACACCGCAACACAGACGGAAATTGTATCAAATACATTCCAACGAAAATACACTTTTGTTCGAACGATATATTTCCTATCAAAAGGTATCACAATTCCAAGAATAACAATCATCATAATTCCTACTACAGCCGCTGAAACAATAAACCCAATTTGCATGTAAGTCGCCCCCTAATCTATCAAGTCATAAACTTATACAACCGACAGAGGCAAACGGTTCAAAAGAAATTATTTTATTTTTTTAATCACTTGTGCAGGATTTCCTCCTACTACTACATTATCAGGCACATCCTTTGTTACGACAGCACCTGAGGCAATAACTGCATTATGTCCAATCGTTACACCAGGATTAATAACAGCCCTTCCACCAATCCATACGTTATCACCAATTATGACCGGCTTTCCAAATTCAGTACCACTAGCTCGTTCAATCGGATCAAGCGGATGTGTTGCCGTATAAATATGAACACCCGGAGCTAACATACAATTCTTACCTATCGTAACAGGACATACATCTAGAATGACACAATCAAAATTCGCATAAAAGTTTTCTCCAACATGAATGTTAGAGCCATAATCACATCTAAAAGAAGATTCAATATGAATGTTATCACCAGTTGATCCAAATAACTCTTTTACGATTAAACGACGTTCTTCGTATTTTATTTCTACCGTTTCATTTAGTTTTCTTGTTAATATGCGAGCATGCTCTCTTTCTTGTACTAGCACCGGATCAGCAGGTACATACATTTCGCCTTGTATCATCTTTTCTTTTTCCGTTTTCACAGTATCCTCCCCTTTAACACGTATATATAAGTTCACACTTATTATAATAGCACAAAAAAAGAAAGGTCTGAACGAGGTATACATTCAGACCTTTCTTTCTTAATCTTCCATCGTAGATAAGTCGCCTGTTGGTAAGTTTAACTCCCACGCTTTTAAAACGCGTCTCATAATTTTACCGCTTCTTGTTTTCGGTAATTTATCCCGGAATTCAATTTGTCTCGGCGCCGCATGAGCTGCAAGGCCTTTTTTCACAAATTGACGAATCTCTTCTTTCAACTCATCAGATGCTTCGTATCCTGCACGTAGTGCGATAAACGCTTTAATAATTTCTCCGCGCACCGGGTCTGGAATACCAATTACACCAGCCTCCGCTACAGCAGGGTGTTCAATTAATTTACTTTCTACTTCAAATGGACCAACGCGCTCGCCAGATGTCATAATTACATCATCAATACGTCCTTGGAACCAGAAGTAACCATCTTCATCCATATATGCAGAGTCACCTGATACATACCAATCACCTGGCATAAAGTAAGACTCATATTTTTGCGGGTTGTTCCAAACTGCGCGCATCATCGATGGCCAGCCTTTCGCAATCGCTAGATTCCCCATTGTATATGGCGGTACTTCATTGCCTTCATTATCAACAATTGCTGCCTTCACACCTGGAATTGGTTTCCCCATTGATCCAGGGCGAATTTCCATACAAGGATAGTTACAAATAACTTGTCCACCTGTCTCTGTCATCCACCATGTATCGTGAATACGAAGGCCAAATGCGCTCATTCCCCAGCGAATTACTTCTGGATTTAACGGTTCACCAACACTTAACACGTGGCGCAGCGCTGATAAGTCGTATTTCTTAATCGCTCCTTCTCCTGCTCCCATCAACATGCGGAATGCTGTTGGTGCACTATACCAAACAGTTACACCGTAATCTTGCAACGCTTCATACCATGCCTCTGGACTAAAACGTCCTCCTAAAACAACATTTGAGCCGCCTACTAACCATGGTGCAAAAATACCATAAGCAGTTCCTGTCACCCAGCCTGGATCAGCAGTGCACCAATATACATCGTCTTCTTTTAAATCAAGCACCCATTTTGCCGTTTGATAATGCTGTACCATTGCATTTTGTGCATGAAGAACACCTTTTGGCTTTCCTGTAGAACCAGACGTATAATGAAGAATTAATCCATCCTCTCGGTCCAGCCATTCGATTTGCAGCTTATTAGAAGCTTGCTCAAATAATGAGTTAAAGGCAACAAGCTTTCCGCCTTCTTCTACATTTTCTCCAACAAGAAAGACCGTTTTTAATGCTGGTAAATCGTTAAGCGGTACACGCTCTAACAATTCTGGTGTCGTAATGAGAACTTTTGCTTCACTATCTTCTAAGCGATCACGCACCGCCCCTTCCATAAACGCTTCAAATAATGGACCAACAATCGCCCCTAATTTCACTGCACCAAGAAGTGCAAAATATAATTCTGGTGAACGTGGCATGAAAATAAAAACGCGATCTCCTTTTTCCACATCACCATAATTTTTCAGAACATTACCCGCTTTGTTAGAGAATTCCTTCATTTCTTTAAATGTATATTTTTCTTTGCGCGAACCATCTTGATAATAAAGCGCCACTTTATTTTTTCTATCAGATTTCGCATGTTTATCAATTGCCTCATATGCCATATTTACTCGGCCTGTTTCATACCAAGAAAAATTTTTATTAACCTCTTCCCAGTTAAAATTTGCATATGTTTCTTCATAATTCAACAAATTATTTTCTCCTTTAATGACAGGAAGTGTTTCTACTTTCATACTTTACATCCCCCTTCTATGTATTCTATTATCTATTATAATAACATTATTTAAAATTTTCAGTATTTTTGTTGATTTTTAGACAAATTTTTACTGACAAAATTCGATTCACATCGCATATATTATAAAGTACGATATATAGTAGATTCACAAACCCTCAAGGTGGTGAGTAAAATGTTGATTCATAAAAAAATATATAATGCAAGAAACTTAAAAACAGCAAGAGGAACCTTAGTGATTGAAGGCCCTGTGTCTACTCATAAACTCGAAATGTATGAATTCCATCCGGACTTAATTGCCTTTCGACCTGCTGATCAACAATATAAAGCAATTGTCGAAATTTCTAAATTACCAGAAGCTCGTCTCATTATTGCGAGACACGAACAAACAATTGTTGGCTATGTTACATACCTATATCCCGATCCACTAGAACGATGGTCGGAAGGAAACATAGAGAATTTAATTGAACTTGGGGCAATCGAAGTCATTCCAGCATTTCGTGGATGCTCTGTCGGAAAAAATTTATTAGAAGTTTCCATGATGGATGACCATATGGAAGATTATATTATATTAACGACCGAATATTATTGGCACTGGGATTTAAAACAAACTGGTTTAAATGTTTGGGAATACCGCAAAGTGATGGAAAAAATGATGAATGCCGGTGGCTTAGAATGGATGGCAACAGATGATCCAGAAATTTGTTCGCATCCTGCCAACTGTTTAATGGTTCGCATCGGCAGCCGCGTTGATACAAATTCCATCCAAGCATTTGACCGCTTACGCTTTCAAAATCGTTTTATGTACTAAGAAAGGAGGTCCTGCAATGATTGTTGAAGAAATTATGAATCAAGATGTAATAGCGTTGCACCCAGATGACACGATTGAAACAGCACTGCGAACATTGAATGCGAAAAGCATTCGTCACATTCCCATTGTTAATCATGATAACAACGTAGTCGGTATTATTTCTGATCGGGATGTTCGCGATGCAAGCCCATCGATTCTTGACGAACGAGTTTCCATTGATACGCTCAAGCAACCGATTAAATTGATTATGAAACAACCGGTGATGACGTGTCATCCACTTGATTTTGTTGAAGAAATTGCTACTTTATTTTTCGAAAATAAAATTGGCTGCCTCCCTGTTACAAAATCCGGAAAGCTCGTTGGAGTCATATCAGAATCTACAGTCTTACATACACTCGTCAAACTTACAGGTGCCTATCAACCAAGTTCACAAATTGAAATTCAAGTAAAAAATGAACCTGGTATTCTCGGAAAAGTAGTCGCTATTTTTAGTGAGCTCCATATTAATATCGTGAGCGTTCTCGTCTATCCAGCAAAAGACGAGAGCGCTAAAGTACTCGTTTTCCGCATTCAAACGATGAATCCTCTAAGGGTAATTGAAGAGTTAGAACAAAAAGGCTACCGTGTATTATGGCCAAACATAATGGGGATGCAAACATGAAGAGCGCCTTCATTTATTCAGATGATTTTCGGGGCTATTCCTTTAGCCCTGAGCATCCTTTTAATCAACTTCGTGTAACACTCACCTATGACTTATTAGTAAAGGGCGGTTTCATTCATCCTTCCCAAGTCATTCCACCTCGAATGGCGACGGATGAAGAAATTGCTTTCATTCATACAGAGGAATACATAGATGCGGTAAAACGTGCTGGAGAAGGAAAATTAGAGAAGTCGATAGCAATGTCCTACGGGCTTGGAACAGAAGATACACCAATGTTCCCTCACATGCACGAAGCTAGCGCCCTGCTTGTTGGTGGAACATTAACCGCGGTCGATGCAATACTTTCAGGTAAAGCAAAACACGCTTTAAATTTAGGTGGTGGTTTACACCACGGTTTTCGCGGCAAAGCATCTGGCTTTTGCATATACAATGATAGTTCTATCGCAATTAAATATATGCAGAAAAAATACGGTCTTCGTGTTTTATATATTGATACAGATGCGCATCACGGTGATGGTGTACAATGGTCCTTTTATGACGATCCCAACGTTTGTACGATTTCACTACATGAAACAGGACGCTATTTATTCCCTGGAACAGGCGCCGTAAACGAACGTGGTCAAGGTGTTGGCTACAGTTACTCGTTTAACGTTCCACTAGATGCCTTTACAGAAGATGAATCCTTTTTACAATCCTATCGTACCGTTGTAAGAGAAGTAGCCGCTTACTTTAAACCAGATATTATTTTAACGCAAAACGGAGCAGATGCTCACTATTATGATCCTCTTACTCATCTTTGTTCAACTATACAAATTTATCGTGAGATTCCAAAGCTTGCACGCGAAATTGCCAATGAATACTGCGGCGGTCGCTGGATTGCCGTTGGCGGTGGTGGTTATGACATATGGCGCGTCGTCCCAAGAGCATGGGCACTCATTTGGCTAGAAATGAACAATATATCTAACATCTCAGGCTATCTCCCTCCAGAATGGATTGAAGCTTGGAAAGGACAAGCACCTACTGAACTTCCCCTTACATGGGAAGACCCAAACAACATGTATAATCCTATTCCACGAAAACCAGAAATCGAAGAAAAAAATGAATTAACGGTGGCAAAATCTCTCGAAATTATTCGGAATAATACGAAAAAGGCTTTGTATTAAATCATTAGAATAGGAGATCTCTCCTATTCTAATTTCATGAAGGATGATATTTATGTGGAAACAGCAATTGATACACACGAAACGCGGTATTTTTGAAATCTTTATACAGGGAAATGGTGAACCGCTCTGCGCTACACACAAAAATGCTTGAACTTCACATACAGAAGCTCAAGCATTTTCCATTTCTATATGAGTAAACTCACGCAACACTAAATTTTTGTTTCTATTCACTAGCTATGCTACATTAAATTTGTCACACATAACTACAAGATTAGACAACAGATATAAATTCATAATAGGGTGGGAAAACACATGAACAAACCTCGTATTGGTATGGTTGGACTTGGTAGCATTGCTCAAAAAGCATATCTTCCAACACTTACAAAAGAAACTGATTGGAATTTCGTAGGAGCGTTTACACCGAATGCTGAAAAACGCAAGCAAATTTGTCAGCATTATCGTATTCAAGAATTCTCTAACTTACAAACACTCGCTTCAGAATGCGACGCAATGTTTGTACATAGTTCCACTGCGACTCATTATGAAATCGTTTCTGAACTTCTTCAAAGAGGAATCGATGTTTATGTCGATAAACCACTAGCCGCTACTGTTGAACAAGCTGAAAAACTAGTAGAACTTAGTGAAAAGTATAATCGAAAACTTATGGTGGGCTTTAACCGCCGCTTCGTCCCGATGTATGTTGCAGCAAAAGAACAAGCAAATGATCTATCATGGATTCGTATTGAAAAACATCGTACAAACAAAGTGGGACCATATACATATGACTTTACAATGCTTGATGATTATTTACATATCGTCGATACAGCTCGCTGGTTAGCAAATGGTGACCTTCACCTCGTACACGATATGATACAAGTAAATGAAAAAAATGAACTCCTTTATGGACATCACACCTATACAAGTACGAACGGTACATTACTATCTACCGCTATGCATCGCCATGCTGGTACGAATTTAGAACAAATCGAGCTTGTTACAACTGGTAAAATTATTCGTGTGAAAAATATGAATACATTAGAAGTAGAACAAAATAATAGCGTTACACAAAATGGGTCACCTTCATGGGAAACAACGTTAAAACAGCGTGGTTTTGAAGGTGCTGTATACCATTTCATCGATTGTGTACAAGGTAATACAAAACCAATGGTTGATGGATTAGAAGGGTTAAAATCACAGCAGATGCTTCAGTCACTATTACAATCTCATATAGAAAGATAATGTGAACTTTAATCAGTGGGGGTTTTCTTCATCCCCCACCTAACTTCTTTGCTTTCTGCAGAAATTTGAGGTGGAGGTATTACTGCCCGTTAATGCGGGATAAAGTTAATTACAAAATTTAGATTTTATAGAATAAAACGGATACAGTTTTCTGAATTTACTTTCATTCCCATTCACCCTTTATTTCTATCACAAATTTTTATAGAATGTGTTGATAGGAATTATAAATTTCATACTGAATCGTGGAAAGGATGGGAATCACAAATGTGGAACGAGTTTAAAAAGTTCGCCTTAAAAGGGAATGTTGTTGATTTAGCTGTCGGGGTTGTAATCGGTGGTGCATTTGGTAAAATTGTTACTTCATTAGTAAATGATGTTATTATGCCATTGATCGGAATTTTACTAGGTGGCGTTGATTTCAAAGGTCTATCCTACCCTGTGGGGAAAGCAACATTAAAATACGGTGCGTTCATTCAAACCGTTTTTGACTTCTTTATTATCGCCTTCTCTATCTTCATGTTCATTAAGCTCTTCAACAAGCTATCATTCAAAAAAGAAGAAGAAAAAGCAGAAGAAGTTCCAGAACCAACAAAAGAGGAAGTACTTCTTGGCGAAATTCGCGACCTATTGAAGCAACAAAATGCATCAAAAGACAACGCATAATTGAACGGACAAAAGGCATGAACATCAAGGATGTTCATGCCTTTCTTTATTTATCACACTCTGAAGTAGACCCCTCAGATGAAATTTTCATCTTATAATGTTTCCGAATTCATATGAATAAACATTATAATACCAGCAACCATTAAAACCACTATTGCACCTGCAAACGATGTAATCGAAAAAAATACAAAACTTGCGCTCCAACCTACTGAAATATTTTCAATAAAAATAGAAGCTACATATGTGATAAGGGCAATTCCTGCAAGAATACTTCCTGGAATAAAGCGCTTTAGGCCACTTTGTATTAACGTCATATATGCAAAAAAAGCTGTCATACAAAGCGTAATCATCCAAAGAACGATCATCTCTTTTCCCCCCTCACATACCTTTTATCATTATTATACATGACATATTACAAGAATAGTGAAATTCTATTCTTGTGAAGGTAGTGTTCCAAAAAATGTTGTAACTGAACTTGATCGGTACAACCATTTTTTTCCTTCTATCCTCATCCTATCTAATAAAGTATTAGACAAGATTGTAATTACATAATTTACATAAGGGAAATAAGAGATGAACCTTTTTGTTGATACCGATAAGTGAGGTTATAGTAACTCGTACAATATTATAGTTAACATTTTTTTATTTTATCAAAATATAAGTGGTACACTATATACAAATGTTGTCGTTTTGTTATAAAATTGGAAATGACTTAAAGATAATATCTTAAAGTATTTTAGGGAAAAGGCGGGGACATAATATGCAAATGAAAAAGTTCATGGGTGTTTGTCTTGCAACTCTTCTTACAGTAGGTTTTGTAAGCGGGTGCAATTCATCAAAAAGTTCGACAGAAGCAAAAGAATCAAAGAAATCAAAAGAATCAAAAGTATATGAAGTAGGTGACACTGCAAAATCAAAAAATCTTGAACTTGAATTAGAAAGTGCAGCGTTTGTGTTACCAGAACAATATTCAAAACCATCAAACGAAAAAATTCTAAAAGTTGAAGTGAGTTTAAAAAATATAGGTGATAAGACAATTCAAATAATGCCATCTGATTTTTCACTGTATGAAAATGATGAAAAAATGAAAACTTTTTACATGGGTGATCAAGATTTGTTAAAATCAGGTGATGTGGATAAAGGGAAAAAAGTATCAGGAACAATTTATTATGATGTAGACGAAGCTTCTTCTTATGAATTAGTTTACAAAAAATACAGTATTGATCCGAAAAAAGATAAAGAAGAGAAGGTTTCCTTTAAAATTCAAGGAAAAGAATTAGCGAAAAAATCAAAAGAGTTACAAAAACCTGCTGAGGCTCTAACTGCATATTTAAATGCTGCCTATTATAATAAAGACGTTGAAAAAATTAATGATTTGACAGGTGAAGAAGGTGCTCAATTTGTTCGTGATGTAGAAGATGGTTTTAAACAATCAACTGCACGAACATATAGCAATCAACTTGATGAACAAGCACTTATAAATTACTATAATGTTATAAAAATAGCATTTCAGCAAAATGTAAAATTTGAAACGAAAGTATTATCTACGAGAGATGATAAAGCACAGGTGGAATTAAAAGCTAAACCACTTATGCTAAGTGAGTTGGAACCTAGAATTGAAAGCGAAGGTAGAATGATTGCAAGTCAAAATCCAAATATTAGCCAAGATGAATTAGAAAAACGTTTATTTGATTATTTAATAAGATTAATACCAGAAGCAAAAACTTCAGGTACCGAAGAAATAGTAACGATTGACATGATCAAATTCGGGAAAAATCAATGGCGTTTGGATACAAATTCAGCAGATGAGATAATGAAAGTATTTGTTAAATAGTTATAATATATGATGATGGATTAAGTTATTTATGTGAAAATAAAACCCCTTTAGGAAATCTGAAGGGGTTTTTAGATTATTGAATTAAATACAAAATGTATTCCATATTTGGAAAACACATTTTCAGCTTACAACTATTTTTTTACTAATGCTTTATTCTATAGTCTAAAACATTTTTTAATGAAACAGATAGCGTTACTTTCTATCGCTCCCGTTGAAAATAAAAACTCACAGTGTAATACTGTGAGTTTTTCCTACTCCTACTTTGTTGAACTTCTAAATTGAATACGGTGAGGTAAAATAACCGTATGATCTTCTACGTTTTCTTTGTTCATATATTTTGTTAATAAGCGCATTGCTACCGCTCCGATATCATACATTGGTTGTACAACTGTAGAAAGCTGCGGACGAACCATGATTGCAAGGCGAGTATTGTCAAAGCCCAATACTTCTATATCTTCCGGTACATTTAATCCAGCATCTTGTGCAGCATGGATGACACCTAATGCCATTTCATCTGAAGATACAAAGATTGCTGTTGGTTTTTGATCAAGTTCCCATAGCTTTTCAAATGCTTCTATACCTGAATCATATGTGTAATCTCCATCGATTACAAGAGATTCATCATATGCGATGCCAGCTTCTTCTAACGCTTTTTTGTAGCCTTGTAATTTTTTTGCACTTCCTGCTTTATCCACATAAGGACCTGAAACGAAACCAATACGTGTTTGACCTTGATCTAAGAAATGCTTCATTGCATCGTATGCAGCTTGCGCATAATCAATATTTACAGACGAGGTTTCATTTTTCTCATCAAATGATGCTGCAAGTACGATTGGTACAGGAGACTTTTTAAACTCTTCTACATGAATATCTGTAATATCTTCTCCCATAAATACAATACCGTCCACTTGTTTACCAAGCATTGTATTTAATAAGTGAAATTCTTTTTCTTTGTTTTGGTCAGAGTTACTTAAAATGATGTTATATTTGTACATTGTTGCAATATCTTCAATCCCACGTGCAAGTTCTGCATAAAACGTATTAGAGATATCTGGAATAATAACACCCACTGTTGTTGTCTTTTTACTTGCAAGTCCACGTGCAACTGCATTTGGGCGATAGCCTAGTTGTTCAATTGCTTCTAATACTTTCTTTCTTGTTGTAGGCTTTACGTTTGGGTTACCGTTTACAACACGTGATACGGTTGCCATTGAGACATTTGCTTCGCGCGCTACATCATAGATTGTTACGTTCATCTCTTCGCACACTCCTTATATATATGTTATCTATATTTATGTATCGGTTCACTTGAATGAAAAAAAGACATCAACTCTACCTGAAGATGTCACCAATCGTCCCGAGTCCTTTTACTAATGATACGATATAAATACGGGCTCATACAATATGTTCCCGCAAAGTTTCGAAAAAATTCGCTTTTTTTCTTATATTTTCGTATTTTTTATGTAAAAAAGGGCATTTTTTGAAAAAAGTCTATGCAATAAGTACCGCATAGACCTTGTATGCACTTTAGATTATCTGCCGCGAAATGCTTTTAATTCTTTCATAAACTCATTGAACTCTGGAATATCCATTTGTTGTGCTGAATCAGATAATGCGACAGCTGGGTCTGGATGTACTTCAGCCATAACCGCATCAGCCCCGATTGCCATCGCTGCTTTCGCAGTTGGTAATAAGAGGTCGCGTCGACCCGTAGAATGCGTTACATCCACAATGACAGGTAAATGTGTTTCCTTCTTCAAAATCGGCACAGCGGAAATGTCTAGCGTGTTACGCGTTGCCCTTTCATAAGTACGAATGCCGCGTTCACATAAAATAATGTCGCTGTTTCCTTGGGCAATAATATATTCTGCCGCGTACATAAATTCTTCAATTGTTGCTGATAAACCGCGTTTTAATAATACTGGTTTCTTCACAGATCCAGCAGCTTTCAACAGTTCGAAGTTTTGCATATTACGAGCACCGATTTGAATCACATCAACATAATCCAGTGCCATCTCAATATCATTTGGATTTAAAATTTCACTAATAACCGCTAAATCATATTCATCAGCGACTTGACGTAAAATTTTCAGACCTTCTAGTCCAAGACCTTGGAAATCATATGGTGATGTACGAGGTTTAAACGCACCGCCGCGCATCAGCTTCAATCCTTGTGCTTTCATCGCTTCTGCAACTTGGCGCACCTGTTCGTAACTTTCTACGGCACATGGACCCATAATAAAGTGTGGATTACCATCACCGATTTTTTCACCTTTAATATCAACAATCGTATCTTCTGACTTTTTCTTACGTGAAACAAGAAGCGCTTTACGATGATCATCTTCTTGTAATTCTAACCCAGTTTTAAAAATTTGCTTAAAAATATGTTGAAGTGTAGATGTTTCAAACGGTCCGTTATTCTTTTCCGCAATTAAATCAAGCATTTTACGCTCGCGTACAGGATCAAATCGTTTTACACCCTGTACTTCTTTTAATTTACCGACCTCTTGCACAAGACGTCCTCGTTCATTTAGTAATTCTAACATTTTCATGTTAATCTCATCAATTTGAGAACGTAAGCGATCTAGCTCTTGTGATGCCATAGAAAAGCCACCTCTTTCAAAGTTATATATATGTGAAAATACGTAATTATCATTCGTAAGATAAAGTGAAACTTTTCTCAGCGGGGCTTCATCCCCCACTGAAAATCAGTTGAACTAATCGGGCCCTTATGCCCGTTAGTGCGGGATAACTTATTATATACAATACATATGCAGTTGTCACATGATATACTCCGCCATGCACTGCATATCGAATCGTTTCTTTCCCTTACTTTAATTCGAAATAATAGCGATCACCAATGCCATTTTCGAAAATAAAAAAAGCAAGCGAATTCGCTTGTTTTTTCTACTTCACATTCTCTTCTAACGATTGCTTTTTAATCTTCCAATGGGACGTATGCCATGCGACTGTTCCATCTTTTATATACAATACTTGCGGTGATTCATGTTTAATTCCAAAGTGCTCTGCAATACGATTCGAAACGGATCTCGCATCTTGTACGTATAAATAATAAGCAGGAGCTATTTGTCCGTCCTGACAATATGCTTGAAACTCTGTAAAAGCACCTTGGCTAATTGGACATGTCGTACTATGTTTAAAAAGAATATAAGGCTCTTTCGTTTCTAATAACGCTTCAAATTGTTCAATCGTTTCTACTTTTATCATGCTCATTTTACTCACCTCTCATACGAATTGGAAGCCTAGATCGCTTCTCTTTTTTCTCTGCTTTTTCCAGCTTTTTCTCAGCCTTTTCTATTTTCTTCTCTTGCCTATTAGCCCGAAAATGATTATACACTTCAATTGCTGCACTACTCCATTGCACGACTTGTGCAACTTTATCTGCATTGTTCTCAATTTCATTTGTAACAGAATCTGATACATTACGAAGTTTCGTATTTAGAGAATGAATTGTTGTTCCAATTCCATCTACACCTTCTACCACTTTATTTAACGACTGAGATTTCTGTTGAATATCGTCAGCTAATGCGTTCGTCTTATGTAATAATTGCTCCGTCTCTACGCTTATCCCTTGCATTTGCTTTTCTAATCCTTCCAGTGTACTCGCAACATTTTCCAATGTCTTCTGAACAGATAGTAACGTTCTACATACATACACCACCAATACAACAAAAGCAACTGCAATAATGGCTGCACTTACGTATAAAAGAACTTGCATTTCATCACTTCCTTTATCTTTTTCATACTTTCTCCTATTATACAATCATTTTCCGTTTCGTTCTAATCCTTACAGTTTCGCGAGAATTTTCATATTTGTTTGTCAAATGTAACACAAACCATTAAACAAATTCCAGCAAGTAGGTTACAATATAGGAGGATACATAAAACGAAACTTCTATTAGTAGGAATTTTCTTCATCTCCTACTGATAGAGAGATTTCACCAACCTTGCTCTAATGTGCAGCTATCTCCCTTCCCTGAATTTTGAGGTGGGGGTTTTACTATCCATTAGAACGGGATAACTAGTAGGGAGGCTTTATACATGAAAGACCCACGTATTGAAACATTAGCGAAAAATTTAATTAACTACTCAATCCGCTTACAAAAAGGCGAAAAAGTATTAATCGAAAACTTCGGTTTACAAAAAGAACTTGTAACAGCACTTGTAAAAGAAGCATATGCAGCTGGTGGTTTCCCATTCGTTTCATTAAAAGATCATCAAGTAGACCGCTCTTTATTGATGGGTGCAACAGAAGAACACTTCGAGCAAATCGCTGCCTATGAAGCAAGCGTAATGAAAGATATGGATGCTTATATCGGCCTTCGCTCTGGTGACAACATTAACGAACAAGCTGATGTTCCAAGTGAACGCATGAAAATTCATGGTCAAACAGTTGGTAAAAAAGTTCATAGAGACATCCGCGTTCCAAAAACTCGCTGGGTTGTTCTTCGCTACCCAAATGCATCTATGGCACAGCTTGCTAAAATGAGTACAGAAGCGTTTGAAGACTTCTACTTCGAAGTATGTAACTTAGATTACGGTAAAATGGATAAAGCAATGGATAACCTTGTTGAGCTGATGAACAAAACAGATAAAGTTCGTCTTGCTGGACCTGGAACTGACTTAACATTCTCTATTAAAGATATTCCAGCTATTAAATGCTCTGGTCATTTAAACATTCCAGATGGCGAAGTATATTCTGCACCAGTTCGCGATTCTGTTAACGGTACAGTATCTTACAACACGCCATCACCTTACAGCGGCTATACATTTGAAAACGTACAACTTACATTTAAAAATGGTCAAATCGTTGAAGCAACAGCAAACGATACAGAGCGCATTAATAAAATTTTCGATACAGATGAAGGCGCACGTTACGTTGGGGAATTCGCAATCGGCGTAAATCCATACATCTTACATCCAATGGGCGACATCCTATTTGATGAAAAAATCGATGGTAGCTTCCACTTCACACCTGGACAAGCTTACGACAATGCATGGAACGGCAACAACTCTAACATCCACTGGGATTTAGTATGTATCCAACGCCCTGAATACGGCGGCGGCGAAATTTACTTCGACGACGTATTAATCCGTAAAGATGGCCGTTTTGTTGTACCTGAATTAGAAGCGTTAAATCCTGAGAACTTAAAATAAAATGAAGAAGAGCTCTCCTTTTAAAAAGAGGGCTCTTTTTTGTATGCCATATTTCGCCGAAGAATCGATATATTATGTCGAATCGCCGATATATCATGAGAAACAGTCGATGTATTCGAAAAAGCGCCGATATTATTTTTCTACTTTATGCCCCTTACTTCGGGTTTGACGAGAATGATAATAAAACAAAAGCACAACTGCTAAAATGCCTACTCCTATCGACAAATATAATGGCCACCCCCAGCGTACATGTCCTCTGACACAAACGACCAGTACCATCAATAACTCAAAACAAAATAACAGCCTAATATGCTTCATTACTCGCCTCCCATTATGCCTTCACATCTATTTTCACATGTGGATTCGCTTTTTGAATGAGTGACAACAACTTTTCTTTCTCTTTCGGTATTGCAATCATATGTACTTTATATTGATTTGTTGTAATTTCAAGTGATTTACCAACTTGGCGTACAATTCTTATATCAGATAATACGATGTCATCATTCAATATGCCATATCTCAATACACCGTTTCCCACTGTATGTTTCTTAATAAAAACATCCCAAACAAGCGGCACATTTACAATGAGACAAATTGTTCCTCCTATCAGTGCTGATCCCCAACTTCCTTTGTTTGTAATAAGCATTCCGATTGGTAAAACAATCATAAGAATCAGCATTATACTCACAACAGTCATAATTGGTGTGCTTCTTTGAATTGAAAAGTTCATATCATCACCTCTCATCCAAATTATACCACATTTTTTTGAATACACCTTTGATTATAAAATAGACATCATTCATAATTTGAATGATGTCTATTTTTCACACACTGTACTTATAAAATTTCTTATCCACCTGAAGTACTGGAAAACTCTCTGGCAACTCTTCCATCCTAATACTCTGAAATCCATTCTTCTCATAGAAGCAATGCGCTGCCACAAACTGTAATGTTGTTCCCAGATAGATTCCTTCTAACCCTTTTTCTTTTGCCCAAGAGATTGCAGTTTGTAGTAAAAGGTTCGCGGTATTCCATATCTTTCCCCGGTACTCTTTTTTCACAAACATCTTTCGCAGAGCTACTTGCCCGTTTCCAATATCCAACAAGGCTATCGTACCAACTACTTTTCCATCATGCGTTGTCACCCAAAAGTTTCCGTTATCCCTTTGATAAAACTGCTCTATTTCTAGTAAATCCGGTTGCTCTTCCTTTGTAATTGGTACATTATATTCCTTTTGTTGAATATGAACAATTAAATCGACTACTTCAAATTGGTACTTACTTTCATATGGCGTAATGCAAATAGTATTGTTCATCGAATCTCCTTCCATTCTGAAGTTAATAAACTATACACTGCAACATCATGAAAATGATCGTACAACCATTCTCCGTCACGCATAATGCCATCTAATTTAAAACCAAGTCGCTCAGGAATTCCCCGGCTTTTCTGATTCTCTACTCCGCAATGAATTTCTATTTTATTCAATTTTAATTCCTCAAACGCATAGCAAAGCACCGCTTTTACACTTCGCGTCATAATGCCTTTTCCGCCTGCCTCTTCTGCGAGATAATATCCAAGACCCGTTGCTTTCTTAGCCCAGTTCACCTCATGGATACCAATCATTCCAACAAGTTTCCCCTTATACCGTATACCTGCTTCAAAGCCGTTTCCAGCTGCAAATTGCTTCAGCCACATCGGAAAAATTTCATCATATGCATCAGCTGATTTTGTGAAATCCACCCATGGTAACCATTCTCTTAAATGCTCTCGGTTTTGATCTACTAATTGATACAACTCTTCTTTATGATGTGTTTCTAATAATTGAAGCTCGATTTCATCATCGACTCGAAGTGTGAACATTCCTCTATCCCCTTTTTTATTTTCTTATTATTCTAACATTTAAGGATATAGATTGTTAAGGATTATATATTCATGTGAAGAATTTGATCTTCAGTGTTATGTACATCTTCTTATTACAACAGCAATACAAAAAGAACACACACTATCAACATATCAGCGCTTTTTAAAATATATCGACCATTTCTCACCATATATCGGCGCTTCGACACAAAAAAAGACGTGCAACAATAGCTGCACGTCTTCTCTTTATTACTTCTCCGCCACTTTCACTTCTTTCACGTAAGCAGCTTCGAATTTTTGAATGTCACCAGCACCCATGAAAATAAGAACGCCGTTTTCATATTTCTTTAATACATCTGTCGTTGTATCTGTAATCAATTCTGCACCGTCAATACGCTGCTGCAGGTCTTGAATTGTTAATTCACCTTTATTTTCACGTGCTGATCCAAAAATATCACATAAGTATACTTGGTCAGCTTTGCTTAGGCTTTCTGCAAACTCATCTAAGAATTTTTGCGTACGTGAGAATGTATGAGGCTGGAATACAGCGACAATTTCACGCTCTGGATATTTTTGACGAGCAGCCTCAATCGTCGCATTAATTTCTGTTGGATGGTGTGCATAATCATCAATGATGACTTGTTCTCCCATCGGTTTCTCATTAAAGCGACGCTTTACGCCTCCAAAGGTTGTTAACTGATATTTTACTGCTTCGACATCAATGTGTTCATAATGACAAAGGGCAATAACCGCTAATGCATTTAGTACGCTATGATTGCCGTAACCTGTAATTTTAAATGTTTCATAATACGTGTTACGAACGAATACATCAAACACGGTACCATCTGTTCTCTTTTGAATGTTACGTGCTTGGAAATCGTTATCTTCACCAAAACCATAGAAAATAACAGGTACTTTCGCTTGAATTTTTTGAAGTTCTTCATCATCACCACATGCAATAATTCCCTTTTTCACTTGCAATGCCATCTCTTGGAACGCATTAAATACATCATTAATGTCTGCAAAGTAATCTGGGTGATCAAAATCAATATTTGTCATAATTGCATAGTCTGGATAGTACGACAAGAAATGACGACGGTATTCACATGCTTCAAACACAAAATACTTACTATTTTCTACCCCATGCCCTGTTCCATCTCCAATAAGATAGGATGTTGGGTGTGCACCTTGCATCACATGAGCTAATAAACCTGTTGTTGATGTTTTTCCATGTGCACCTGTTACGGCAACACTTGTATACTTACTCATAAGTTCCCCTAAAAAATGATGGTAACGATGTACAGGGATATTTAATTCTTTTGCTGCTACAATCTCTTCATGCGTATCAGGAAACGCGTTTCCTGCGATAACCACTTGTCCTTCTTCAATATTATTTTTGTCAAAAGGAAGAATGGAAATTCCACGTTTTTCCAACGCTGCTTGTGTAAAGAAACGCTTTTCAAAATCAGAACCTTGAACAGTGTGCTTCATGTCATGAAGAATTTGTGCTAATGAACTCATTCCTGTTCCTTTAATTCCTACAAAATGGTAAACTGTCATCTTAAAGAACCTCCAACATTTCGAACTAATACAACGGTCTATCTATAAGACAGTATATGAATCTTTTCTTATTTTGGTAATCAACTTACATTTTTAATCAAACATGTACGTACTTCTTATATGTCCATAACAAACCTATTATAGCAAAAAACAATCCGTTATACTATGATAACAGAAAAACTGATAGGGTCAATTCCCTATCAGTTTTTCCTTTCATTCCATGTTTTTACTTTTTTGCAATTGAACGCGTTCCAAACGTGGATTTGGACGATACTTACGGCCAGCTTTCGCTTCTGGTTTCCCATTTAACTCCACATTATCGCCAGTAAAGCCAATATTCATTTTTAATAAGCTGCTTCCTACTCCATATATATCTACAGGAACATTTTGCGCTTCAAAATCACGAATACGTTTTTCATCAAATCCGCCACTTACAACAATATTCACATGCTGGTATCCTTCTTCATCAAGCGCCTTGCGAAGTGCAAAAATTAATGATGGGTTTACACCACGTGGATCAAATGTTCCAAGCACTTCTGGATGACGAATAAAGTGTTGATCTATCATCGTACGGGACGTATCGACACGCACACCCTTTAATTCCGATCCAAATTCACGTGCAACTCGAAGCGCGTCCGTAATGACATCATTGTTATAATCAATGAGTACAACTAAATCATCTTCTGGGAACTTTTTATAGTATGCTTTTGCAGCTTCTACAACGTCCCCATTAAACATTTGAATTAGTGCGTGAGGCATTGTCCCCATTCCACTTCTGCCCCACCATTCATTCATCGCATGCGTTGCTTGTGCACTCATACCACCAATATAAGCCGCATAGCCATCGCCAGCTTGCTGTGTATAGTGATCATCACGGTCACCCATGAAAATAACTGGTTTTTCTTTTTCACCGCTACGTGCTGCTTGTACAACATTATATACATTCGTTGCAACAGATGTACGACGACCTAAAATCCCATCAATTACACCTTCTAAAAATCCGAAATATTCATACGGTCCTTGAATTGTTAAAACCGTTTCAAATGGACTGACTTTATCGCCATCCTTTAAAGAGTGAATTTCCAACTCTTCCGGATGTTCCGCAAATGTTTGTAAGAGTGCTAATACTTCATCTGTTCCACAAAGTACCGCATGCTCTTTCTGGAAAAATTGCATCGTCACAAAGCTGTTTGGGCGAAATTCTTGAATAATATCACGAGTTTTTAAAAAGTAAACGGCAGAAAACCAACCTTCTCCCACTCGTTCATCAAATTTAAATGTTTTATTTGTTAGTCGATTGATTTCACCTTGTAATTTTAATTCTATTTCTTTCATGTCGTTTTACTCCCTACCTTACTATCCAACATTTTCTCTTAGTATACAGCAAAACATTTCCTTATACATTCGTATCCTGCATAGCAGCAAATTCATCTTCTGTAATAAGGACATCCCTCGGTTTTGTTCCGCGTGCTTCTGAAATAATCCCTTGTGCTTCCATCTCTTCAATAAGACGTGCCGCACGATTATAGCCGATGCGGAATCTTCTCTGCACAGAAGATGTGGACGCTCCCCCTTGGTCTACAACAAATTGACAAGCATCAAAAAACAGCTCATCTTCCGCTTCATGTTGTTCTGTTTTTGCCAACAAATCGTCTTGCTTAAATAAATAATTTGGTTTCATTTGGCTTTTCACATGAGCGACCGATTTTTCAATTTCTTCATCTGAAACGTATACCCCTTGCACACGAACTGGTTTTGACGTACCGTTTCCTAAAAATAGCATATCACCACGACCAAGTAATTTTTCGGCTCCACCAATATCAATGATCGTACGTGAATCTACTTGCGATGATACCGTAAATGCAATACGCGTTGGAATGTTTGACTTAATTAAGCCTGTAATAACATCCACAGAAGGACGCTGCGTTGCAACTACTAAATGAATTCCACAAGCACGTGCTTTTTGAGCGATGCGGCAGATTGCTTCTTCTACATCACCAGGAGCGACCATCATTAAATCTGCTAACTCATCAATGACAATCACAATATACGGTAATGTCTCACCTGGAATCTCCTGTCCACTCATAATCGTGTTATAACGAGTTAAATCACGTGCACCTGCATGTGCAAATAATTCATAGCGACGTTCCATTTCCTCTACAGCCCATTTTAACGCTACTGTTGCTGCCTTCACATCAGTAATAACCGGTGCAACGAGATGTGGTATAGAGTTATACGGTGCCAGTTCAACCATTTTCGGATCAATAAGCATCAACTTCACTTCATGCGGTTTCGCCTTATATAAAATGCTCGTTAATATCGCGTTAATACATACACTTTTCCCTGATCCAGTCGCACCGGCAATCAATCCGTGCGGCATCTTACGAAGATCTGTTACGATTGGTGCTCCAGAAATATCAAGTCCAAGCGCAACTGTGAGCGGTGATTCACTCTTTGTAAACACAGGACTTCTCAAAATTTCTCGTAGAAATACCGGCTTACTTTCTTTATTTGGCACTTCAATTCCGACTGCACTCTTCCCTGGAATTGGTGCTTCAATTCGGATGTCTCGCGCCGCTAAGTTTAATTTAATATCATCACTTAAGTTTGTAATTTTATTTACTTTCACGCCAGGTTCCGGTTGCACTTCAAAACGAGTTACAGCGGGTCCTTGTGTTACATTTACAACATTAGCCCCCACATGAAAATTATTAAATGTTGTATTTAATAATTCCTTTTGTTCTTCTAACCATTCCGTATTATTCGTTGTCGACTGACTCGGAATCGTCAAAAGTGTTAACGATGGGAATTCATATTTTGGCGGCGTTTGTAAAACATTACGTATATCATGATGCTCTTGTTGTTTTACAACGTACTCTTTTTCTTGCCCTTGTGTAGCTTGTGTTTCTGCTACTGCTTGTTGTACTGGTTGCTCTTTCGCAAACGTTTCTACTACCACTTGTTGTACTGGTTGCTCTTTCACAAGCGCTTCTACTACCACTTGTTGTACTGGTTGCTCTTTCGCAAACGTTTCTACTACCACTTGTTGTGCTAGTTGCTCTTTTGCAAACGTTTCTGCTTCCACTTGTTGTACTGGTTGCTCTTTTGCAAACGTTTCTGCTTCCACTTGTTGTACTGGTTGCTCTTTCACATATGTTTGCTCAGCAAAAGTATTTGATTCCTGCTTCACAATTTGTTGTGTAGGAGCTTGTGATACTTTCATTCCTGCTACATTTTTCTCTATAAGTTTACGTTTATCTTGTTTTAACATCACAACATTAAATGGTACATGACGCTTTTTCTCACGCTTCGGTTCTTCTATTTGCTTCACAGGCTGCTCCAAAACAACTTCTTGTTTCTCTTCTGCTTCTTCTATTAATACATCTGCAAAATTTTGAACAGCTTCTTTTGTTTGTTCATCTGCTACGGCAGACGGTTGTAACACACTTCTTTCTGTTTCAGAAACGATTGTCTCTTGTGCAGAAATCACCGTTTGTTCTATGATAATTGTGCCTTCTAAAGACTCTTGCTCTATTGATTCTTCGCTTACTTGAACAGGCATCTCTTCTTCCGGTTCTTCGGCTGTTTCAACGGACGCTTCTTCCTCGGATTCTTCTACTGCTTCAACTAGCACTTCTTCCTCGGATTCTTCTACTGCTTCAACTAGCACTTCTTCCTCGGATTCTTCTACTGCTTCAACTAGCACTTCTTCCTCAGGTTCTTCTACTGTTTCAACTAGCACTTCTTCCTCGGATTCTTCTACTGCTTCAACTAGCACTTCTTCCTCAGGTTCTTCTACTGTTTCAACTAGCACTTCTTCCTCAGGTTCTTCTACTGTTTCAACTAGCACTTCTTCCTCGGATTCTTCTACTGCTTCAACTAGCACTTCTTCCTCGGATTCTTCTACTGTTTCAACTAGCACTTCTTCCTCAGGTTCTTCTACTGTTTCAACTAGCACTTCTTCCTCGGATTCTTCTACTGCTTCAACTAGCACTTCTTCCTCGGATTCTTCTACTGCTTCAACTAGCACTTCTTCCTCAGGTTCTTCTACTGCTTCAACTAGCACTTCTTCCTCGGATTCTTCTACTGCTTCAACTAGCACTTCTTCCTCAGATTCTTCTACTGCTTCAACTAGCACTTCTTCCTCAGATTCTTCTACTGCTTCAACTAGCACTTCTTCCTCGGATTCTTCTACTGCTTCAACTAGCACTTCTTCCTCGGATTCTTCTACTGCTTCAACTAGCACTTCTTCCTCGGATTCTTCTACTGCTTCAACTAGCACTTCTTCCTCGGATTCTTCTACTGCTTCAACTAGCACTTCTTCCTCGGATTCTTCTTTTATTTCTTTCTTACACTCATTTTCTTCTGTTAATGCTGTATTCATACTCTCTACAGTAGGATCTATTACTTCATCTTGTAAAGATTCTTCCTCCACTTCGTCACCATGTTGTGATAACGCCACTACATCTGATTCATGCTCAGCCGAATGTATGGTTCCAACAGTATGCTCTTTTTTTCCTACCTCTGTGCTTTCGTGCTCTCCAATTTGTTTTTCAACTGAGATTGCACTAGAATGAGCAAATGCATCCACATCTTCCTGTTCCTCTGATGCAGTAAGATCGGAAACATAACCGTTTTTCTCCAGCCATTTATCAACAACTGATTGCTCTTCTGTCGAGCTCTTTTGTTGTTCCGCAGCATCATGTTCTGGCATATCCTCTTGTTGCTGCTTCTCGGAAGATTGATTAGGTGCTGCTGATACATCAGACAGAGAATATCCTTTTTTCTCCAACCAAGCATCAACGACTGCTTTTCCTTCTACGCATATTTCAAGATCTTCCAGTCCGTTTTCTTCCTCCTGAACCTCCTGATTTTCTACCGATGGACGATTATATCCAAAGATAGGCGAAATCATTTCTGTTGGACGAAACGGTCTTCGGCTACTCTCTTGTACTGGTATAGAAGTCTTCTTCACGACATGTTCAACTACCGGCTCTATAACTGTATCGGTTTGTTCTACTTCTACATGTCGGTGCCTACGTCTCTCCCTATTCGATGTTGGTCGTTGTACAAACTGCTGCTGAAAATGCAACGTTTCTTCTACATTCTCCTCAGCGAATCCCTCATCAGGTATTAATGGGAAACGGCATTTTACACCTGCATTTCGACTAGACATTTGCGCTTCTCTTACTTCAGTGTAGTGGTTTACACGAG
Source organism: Bacillus sp. DX3.1 (assembly GCF_030292155.1). Taxonomy (NCBI): domain Bacteria; kingdom Bacillati; phylum Bacillota; class Bacilli; order Caryophanales; family Bacillaceae; genus Bacillus; species Bacillus sp. DX3.1. The sequence continues at coordinate 4,368,092 of NZ_CP128153.1, forward strand.
GAATTCTTGGCTTACCTTCAGTTTGTATCGATGTTTCTTTATTAACCACTGTTTTTTCTTCCTGTTGTTCCTCTTTGTTAAACAGCTTTTTCATCCAATCTAACATGCTTACCACTCTTTCTACTAAATAGTAACACCCTTTATTGTATCAGCATTCGGCAAAAAGTGCAGGTAAAATTACGCTCCTGCATTTTATCCTATGATATTCGAATTTTCTAGCCAAATTGTTCATAAGTGCTGCAGTAAAAAAACAGCAGTCTCAAATAGATAGGACTGCTGTTTAGCTCTTACTTTTCTGATATTCTTCTACGCCATCCGCTACACTTTGCAATAAAGGATCTAAATAGTTCTGATCTGATAGTTTCTGATCTTCTTCAGAATTGGACATAAAGTGAAACTTTGATCAGTGGGGTTTTTCTTCATCCCCACTGATCATTAGTTGAACCAATCGGGCTTTTACGGGCAGTTTATCCCCCACCTAACTTCTTTGCTTCCTGCCGAACTTTGAGGTGGGGGTATTACTGCCCGTTAATGCGGGATAAACCCAAGCTCAAGTAAAACACCCGGAACTTTTGACCAATTGAATCCTGACAGGTCATCACGGAACTTGATCCCGTTTACTTGTACTTGTTTGTTTTCTTTCGTACGACAACATTTTACACAAACTATACGTGTCAAAATAGATGGCAATTCATCTCCACCTTAAACAGGGCTATTCCCTTCACGTTTTGAAGATGGAGTTTTCTTGTCTATTTTTTGATAAAAAAATGGCCTCATTATAGAATGAGACCATTTTCTTATTATATGAAATTAAAATGTAAACTCTTGTCCAACTTCATAGCCATCTTCTAACACAAGAATTCCTTTTTCTTGCGGAGCATCCGGAAGCTCTAATTCACGTGCAGAGCAAATCATTCCAGCGGATGGAATACCGCGAAGCTCAGCTGGCTTAATTAGCATACCACTTGGCATTACAGCACCGATTTTTGCGACAACAACTTTTTGTCCCGCATCAACGTTTGGTGCACCACATACGATTTGTAATGTGTCTGTGCCAATTTCTACTTTACAGATATTTAGCTTATCTGCATTTGGATGTTTTTCTTTCTCTGCTACATAGCCAACAACAAATTTCGGTGAAAGATCTGCTTCCACTTTCTCTTCAAAGCCATTCTTTTCTAGAATTTCATTTACTTTTTCAACAAGCTCTTTTGTTAATGTAATATGTCCAACTTCATTTACCTCTACATAAGAAGATACATTGAAAATGTTAAATCCTGCTGTTACGTTGCTTTCACGATCAAAAACGCGTGCAACATCTCCTTTGCGGTCAAATGTACGATTTTCTAATGTAATATCTTGCAAGGCAACAATTAATGTATCGCCAATTCCTTCAAGGTTGTAAAAAACGTTCACTTCGTTCATCCTTTCTCTTTTCCATTTGTCTGCTTCCGATTTTTCGCTAAAATAAAGATTGGCTCAAAGTCCCCATCTTCATATACGAATGAAAGTGATGTAATCGGAACATGACCTTCTGCAAAAAACTTCATTGTCATTTGTGCAATAATATCATAACCGATTTCGTTCACGATATCAGCAACAATTAATACATCTTGGTGCGGAACAGCCACAACCATGTCGCCAGAAATCTTCTCACGCATCGTTTGTAATAACGATTCATTTAAAATACGACTCGCATCATAGCCATCATTTGTATTTAGGAAATAAAATGTATTTCCCGCTACTTCATCTTGTTTAAACGTATGACTTAATGAACGAACGTTAAACAATGCCATCTCACGTACTTGCTGCTCTGTAAGTCCTAGTTTTTGTAATAAGCGCTCATCAATGAGTCGATACGTTTTATTCGAGTCTAATGCATAATAAATGCGCGTTTCTGCTGTATGATCCGTCATTACGAATGGATTTCCTTCTTCCGCTTGCTTTGGAAAAGAAGTAGAGCGAATAACCGGTAAAATTTTTGCTGCACTACTTTCTTCTTTATGCATAGCAAGCAATGCCTCTTCTACGTAATACGCAACCTCTTCAATCGCAGTTTCTTTTTTCACTTCCCATTTTGCCACAACTCCTGGGAGCGAAACGTTAATTCCTTTTTTCGTATCTTTTTGTTCAATACGAAGTGTATCTTTTTCGCTATCATAATGAAATTCCCATTCTGGACGAGCCAATCTAGTCATTAACTCTTCTTTCATCTTTTTACTTGTCATTTTCATTTCGTTTGCCTCCCTTCCAAAAAAACAACCTCCCCCGCGAAGGTAGAGGTTGTTTCTTACAATTCAATTGGCACACTGCCTTATTTTAAACCTTCAATAAACTCTTCGATTTGCTCTTGTGTTTTTCGATCTTTATTTACATAGCGTCCAGTTTCTTCACCTTTATTGTACGCTACAAAACTTGGAATGCCAAATACATCTAGTTTTACACAGAGATCAATAAATTCATCACGATCTACATAGTAAAATAAGAAGTCATTATATTTTTCTTCTACTTCTGGCATAAATGGGTCAATAAAACGGCAATCTGGGCACCATTCTGCTGAAAACATAAAAATGACTTTCTCTTCATTTTTTAACTCTTGAAATTGCTCCATGCTTTCTAATGATTTCATCTATATTTCCTCCTCTAACGAAGTGTTTTTTTCATCTCTAATCTTCTTTTATACTACCATACATCACGCACGGTGCAAGGTTTATGCTTGTTTTTCATCATACTTATATTGCCCAACTAATAGCTTTACAACGTGTACAAATAATTGTGTCCGATCGACGTAATGATCTGTGAAGATTCCAATTGCCCCTTCATGGCTACGAATATCTTTCCGCTTTACAAATGCCTCTATTACTTCACTTAGCTCTTTTCCACTTTCAAGAGGGGCAAGAAAATCATCTGGCAACTTAATTCTCGCTCCGCCTGCAACAAACACTTTCCCTTCACTCGTCGCTAAAGCTCCCCAGTTGCACATAAATAAACCGTGATTTGTTTTCATTACGCCGCCTTCTAGTCCAATTCCGATATCAGCTCGTTCTTCTTGCAGTGCTCGCTTCGCTCTATTGATTGCCCCTTGCATCGTTTCTTCATCAGAAAATGGCTGCGCTGCTACTCCTGAAGGAACAGAAATTGAAGTAATACTTACCTCTTTCCATACTTCTTTTACCGCTCCTACTTTTGTTTGATTTTTCGATCCGACTGCTACTTTCATATTGTTCACCTCTATATAAATCAGTACTACAAAGAACCAAAGATAATTGACACTCTTATTCTTTCTTTATCAGTTCTTCACCATATATCCTTTTTGATTTCCCAACATATCAATTGCGGCTACGAAAACAAAAGAAGACCCCCACTCGTTTTCTCCTTTTGGTTTCACATGGCATGGGGCTAAAAAAGGCACTGACCGCCTCTATGCATGGTCGGATGCTCTCTCCCACCTAAAAAAAGGTTTTATGTCGGTTTTGTAATTTGTATTTATATATACGAAAAGAAAAGACCGAAGACGGCCCTTTCTTTTAAGCGTTGTTTTTAATTGTTTCTAATGTTGTTTTATCTGTTGCTTTTACAAGCTTCGTAATCAATTCTTTTGCTGCCGCATAATCATCAACATGTAAGATAGAAGCATGTGTATGAATGTAACGAGCACAAACACCAATTACTGCTGATGGAATACCCGAGTTGCTTGTATGTACACGACCTGCATCTGTACCACCTTGTGAAATGAAGTATTGGTACGGAATATTATGTGTTTCTGCTGTATCTAAAATAAATTCACGCATTCCTCTATGTGTTACCATTGTACGGTCATAAATACGAAGCAGTGCTCCTTTTCCTAACTGACCGAACTGCGTTGTATCACCAGATGCATCATTTGCAGGACTTGCATCAAGCGCATAGAAAATATCTGGCTGAATCATATTAGCAGCTGTTTGTGCCCCGCGGAGACCTACTTCTTCTTGAACAGTTGCACCAGAGTATAACGTGTTTGGCAATGTTTCATCTTTTAACTCTTTTAATAATTCAATCGCAAGACCACAACCATAGCGGTTGTCCCAAGCTTTCGCCATGATTTTCTTTTCGTTTGCCATTGGCGTAAATGGACAAATTGGAACGATTTGCTGTCCTGGCTTTACACCAATTTCAAGTGCTTGCTCATAGCTATCTGCACCGATATCGATTAACATATTTTTCATATCCATCGGTTTAGCACGCTGCGCGTCACTTAATAAATGAGGTGGGATAGAACCAATAACCCCAATGATTGGTCCATTTTTCGTCATAATTTGTACACGCTGCGCTAGCAATACTTGACTCCACCAGCCGCCTAGCGTTTGAAAACGAATCATCCCGTTTTTTGTAATTTGCGTGACCATAAAGCCAACTTCATCCATATGACCAGCCACAAGAACGCGTGGGCCGTTTTCATCCCCTTTTTTCAAACCGAACACACTACCTAAGCCGTCTTGTACAATTTCATCTGCATATTTACTTAACTCTTGTTTCATAAAGTGGCGTACATCATGTTCAAATCCTGAAGTACCTTGTAATTCTGTTAATGTACGAAATAATTCTAATGTCTCTTTATTCACGAAATTCCCTTCCTTCAAACATTAGTAGAATGCTTCTTTTATTGTAACGAAATTTTCGAAATGTTTCTAGTTTCTTCTTTTTTCATTTGAATTGCATTATACTTATTATTGACATACTATTTCATAGAATTGAGGTGAATATATGAACTGGAAGGGTTTACTAGCTGGTCTTGGAGTAGGATTTGCAGCTGGTTATCTTGTTGCAAACAAAGTTCAAGAACAATCCCATATTTCTTCAGAAAAAGCATTAAAAATGGCGAAACAAGCATTAAGTCATAAAGGTGAAGTTACTGGCTCTTGGGTACATATGGTTCCAGAGACATTTGAAAAATACGATGTCGCATACGAAGTATATCGTGGCGGTCTCACAACAATGATAAATGACATACAAGAACGATTTGAATTTTTAGTAGATGCAAAAACAGGTACTGTTTTAGAAGTAAAAGCTGCTTAAAGAACTCGGAAAATCCGAAAACATAAAGTGAAACTTTGATCAGTGTGGGTCTTCTTCCCCCACTAATCATTAGCCCTAACCAATCGGGCTTTTACGGACAGTAATAATCCCACCTAACTGCTTTGCTTTTCTTGCAGAACTTTGAGGTGAGGGTATTACTGCCCGCGAATAGCAGGATAACAGCGTGCAGATGAATTTCTGCACGCCTTTTCACATTCTTTCAATTATCATCGCTGTTGACATCCCATGTCCGATGCAAATTGTCAGTAGGCCGTACCTTCCCTTCCGCCTCTCCAATTCATGAAGAAGAGAAGTCATTAATTTTGCACCAGTTGCCCCAAGTGGATGGCCTAATGCAATCGCACCACCGTTAACATTCACCTTTTGTAAATCTGCTTCCATTTCCTTTTGCCATGCTAAAACAACCGATGCAAATGCTTCATTGATTTCTACAACATCCATATCATGAATTGCTAAATTTGATTTTTGCAACACTTTTTTCGTCGCAGGGATAACGCCATCAAGCATTATCGTCGGATCAGAACCAACAACCACTTGATTAACAATACGAGCACGCGCTTTACAACCTAGCTCTTTAGCTTTTTCACTATCCATCAGCAAGATTGCTGCAGCACCATCACTAATTTGACTTGCATTCCCTGCTGTAATCGCTCCATTTTCTTTAAATACTGTTTTTAAATTGGCTAACGCTTCGTAAGAAGTATCCCTTCTCGGACCTTCATCATTTTCAACTAATATTTCATTACCTTCTTTATCTACACCGCGCAGTGGTACAATTTCTCGCTGAAAGTGTCTAGATTCAATAGCTTGAAGTGCTCGTCTATGACTTTCTAGCGCATAAGTATCTAACTGTTCACGGGTAATGCCATATTTTTCAGCAATCATCTCAGCAGATACACCTTGATGCACAAATTGATACTTTTCATGAAGACTATTTGGGATTGTCTGTTCATTTCCATCACTTAAAATAGGAACTTTCGTCATATGTTCAACACCAGCCGCAATCGTAATGTCCATATCCCCTGATTTAATTTCTTGCGCGGCAAAGTGAATAGCTTGTTGCCCAGAACCACAAAGCCGATTAATCGTTACCGCTGGAACTGTAATAGGAAAACCCGCTTCAAGTGCCGAAAGTCTCCCAATATTAAAACCTTGCTCGTTAATTGGCGTTACACACCCCATAACAATATCTTCTACGAGTCCTTTCTCTATATTCCCCCGTTTTGTTATTTCACCCAGTGCAACTGCCGCAAGTTGCACTGGGTGAAGTAAACGAAACGCACCATTTCTTTTACCAACTGGCGTACGTATAGCTTCAACAATGACAACGTCCCGCTTCATATTTTCTCGCCTACTTTCCCTTTTTGATAATCATAAAAACCTTTCCCAGTCTTTCTTCCAAGATGTCCTGCTTCTACAAGTTTCACAAGTGTTTGCGGTGCTCTAAACCTATCACCAAATGCTTCCATTAGTCCTTCGCTCGCAAATAGCATCGTATCTAGCCCTACATAATCTGCTAATGCAAATGGTCCCATTGGATAGTTCAAACCAAGCTTAATCGCCTTATCAATGTCCTCTTTACTTGCGATTCCTTCTTCATACATACGCATGCACTCTAACATATGAATAGCAATTGCCCGTGACGTCACAAATCCCTGCATATCTTTCACAACAACCGTTTCTTTCCCGCTTTCTTCTGACACTGTTCTTACTGCTTGTATCGTACTTTCTGCCGTAACCACTCCTCGTACAATTTCAACAAGCTTCATAACAGGAGCAGGATTAAACCAATGCATCCCCACTACTTTTTCTGGACGATTTGTTACACTGGCAATCGCAGTTACACTTAATTCTGACGTATTCGTTGCTAGAATAGTAGATTGCGATGTATACAAATCTAGCTTTTGAAAAATATCCTTCTTTAACTGTAATTTTTCTGGTACCGCTTCAATAACAAGCTCTACATTTTGACAAGCTTCTTCCAATATAACTGTAGAAGTAATATGAGTTAGAATGCTATTCTTATCTTCCTCTGTCATACGCCCTGCGTTCACGAACCGACTCAAGCTTGTCGTAATAGCTCCATACGCTTTTTGTAAACTTTCTTCTGATACGTCATACATTTTCACATATTTGCCGCCCATCGCTAACGCTTGGACAATCCCACTCCCCATAATCCCTACACCAATTACTCCGATATTTTGAATCATTATTTCCCTCCTATAATTATTTTCCATATAAGTCCATTTTGATTTTTCGACATATAAGCCGCGGCTATGGATAACAAAAGGTGACCTGCACTCGTTTTCTCTCTTTGTTTTCACTATGTCTGGGCAGGAAAAGGACCTGACCGCTTCTATGCATGGCCGGATGCTCTCTCCCACCTAAAAAGAAGGGTTTTATGTCGGTTTTTTATTTGTATTTATATATTTACTCCTTTAGAATTTATTTCAAAAACGAATCATTTTTTCGAAATGTTCTTACACATTAGCGAACAATGGATCAATTATTCATACACGAACTCGCCCAATCACATCTAATTGTTCCAACCTCTCAATCTCTAACTTCGATAATCCAAGTTTTTGCAACACTTCTTCTGTATGCTCACCAAGCTTTGGTGGATTCGTAAATGTATGGCCCGTATGTGTAAATACATATCCTTTCTCGTTTACTAGATGTCTTGTAAATGGTGACGACGATAATTCATTTGTCTCCAAAACAGGCGCCAAACAACAATCCACTTCCATCGCAAATTTCGTCCAATACGCCAATGGCTTACTAGCAAAGATCGCTTTCATTTGCTCATAAATGATTTGACCATCTTGAGCTAGTTCATATTGCTTATCGCTCCATTCTACTCTTCCTACCGCTTCACAAAAGGAATGCCAAAATTTTTGTTCAACTGCTCCAAACGCAACAAACCTTTCATCACTCGTTTCATAGATGGAATAACATATAATCTTACCGCTAAGTAAATCTAACCCATGACGTTTGTTATACATTTTTTCAAGCATAATATGATTGTTCATTAACATCATTAAGCTATCTGCAAGGGAAATATCGAGATAACTCCCTTCCCCAGTTCGCTCTCTTTGAAACAATGCTGCCATAATTTTTTCTGAAGTCATCATTCCGCCTACCTCATCTCCAAGGGTAATTTTGGGATGAACCGGGATGCCTTCTTGATCTTTCAACTGCGCTAATACGCCGCTTACTGCCATAAAATTTATATCGTGGCTTGCAAGGTTCGAATGTTCTTTCTTTTGTCCATATCCAGTTAATGAAGCATAAATGACACTTTTATTTATCCGTTTAACTTCTTGATATCCAAGGCCAAGACGGTTCATTACGTTAGGCCGGAAGCTTTCTATTAAAACGTCAGCTTTTTGAAGAAGTTTTTTCACTACTGCTACTCCTTCTGGATGCTTTACGTTTATTGCAATACTTTTCTTATTACGATTATTTGCATAAAAAAACGCCTGATTATCTGACTCCAATCCTCTTGCTAAATCACCATAAAGCGGTTCTACTTTTATCACTTCTGCACCTAAATCAGCAAGGCGCAGCGCGGCATACGGACCTGGTAAGTAATGAGAAAAATCAACAACTGTTATTCCTTTCAGCATCATAAGCCCATACTTTTCGCAATAATATTTTTCATAATCTCATTCGTTCCAGCATAAATCGAGCTTACTGGAATATCACGATAACGTCGCGCAATCTCATATTTTTCCATATAGCCATATCCGCCGTGCAGCTGTACGCACTCTGCTGACACTTTTTTTGCAAGATCTGTTAACCACCACTTCGCCATCGATACTTTTGTCACGATGTTCTCACCATTCATATGAGCAGTAATACAGTCATCTACAAATGTTCTACCAATTTCAATTTCTGTATACATCTCTGCTAATCGAAACTGTACCGTTTGAAAATCGCTTATATTTTTCCCGAATGCTTTTCGCTCTTGTACATAGTTTTTCGTTATATGTAGCATCACTTCTGCCGCTGTTTTAGCAGCAATTGCAACGATAAGACGTTCTTGCTGCAACTTTTCCATAAGATAATAAAAGCCTTTCCCTTCTTCTCCTAACAAATTTAAAGCAGGAACTTTTACATCTTCAAAAATAAGTTCTGCTGTATCTTGACTATGTAAGCCGATTTTTTCAAGTTTTTTCCCTCTCTTAAATCCTTCCATTCCTCTTTCTAAAACGAGTAAACTCATGCCTCGATGAGCTGGTTTGACACTTGTATCTGTCTTACAAACAACAACGACTAAATCCGCATGAATACCATTTGTAATAAATGTTTTTTCACCATTCACGACATAATAATCGCCTTCTTTTCTTGCAGTTGTTCGAATACTCGCCAAATCAGAACCTGTCCCTGGCTCCGTCATCGCAATTGCAGTTATATATTCGCCGCTTACGCATTTTGGTAACCAACGCTTCTTTTGTTCTTCTGTTCCATACTGCGTGAAGTATGGAACGACAATGTCATTATGTAAACCAATTCCAATTAAACTTGATCCAACCTTTTCAAGTTCCTCGTTAATGACAACCGAATATCCAAAATCAGCACCCGCTCCACCATACTGCTCATCTACCATTGGACAAAGAAAACCTTTATTCCCCATACTTTTCCATAAAGAACGAGGAATAATTCTGTCTTTTTCCCATTCGTTATAGTATGGATATGCTTCCTTTTCTAAAAATTTTTGAAAGGCATCACGAAAAATGTGATGCTCTTCCTGTAAATACTTATGTTTCATCATATTCTCCCCTTCGCCTTCGCTTCTGCCCCTTGGCTGCGTAAAATAAATTTTTGAATTTTACCGCTCGCATTTCTTGGCAGTTGTTCAACAAATACATAGCGGCGCGGACGTTTATAATCAGCAAGCTTATCACTTGTTTTACAATACTCATCTAACACCTCTTCGGTAAGAGACTGATCTTTTGAAACAATGTATGCGAGGACACGTTCTCCCCAAAGCTCATCTTTTTCTCCAAGCACCGCAACATCTAAAATGCTTTCATGTGTATACAAAAAGTCCTCGATCTCACGTGGATAAATGTTTTCTCCGCCACTAACGACCATATCATCAACGCGGTCTGCAATGTACAAATAACCATCTGTATCTACATAACCTAAATCCCCTGAATGGTACCAGCCTTTATATAATGCTTTTGCTGTCGCCTCTGCATTGTTGTAATATCCTTTCATCAAACAGGAACCCCGCATAATAATTTCTCCGATTTCATACGGTCGTAATATATCATTTGGTTCAGATAGCCCTTCTTCATTTGGACGAACAATACGAATTTCATGATTATAGGCAGCCTTTCCTGCAGAACCTACTTTAGAAAGCTGCTCATTCTCTCGTAAAAAAGTAACTGCCGGTCCCATTTCTGTCATACCATAAGCTTGTACTAATGAAACGTTCAATTTTTCATCACAAGCTTTTACAAGTGCCGGCGCCATTGAAGCTGCCCCATATAAACCGTACCTGAGAGAAGATAAATCATACTGTACTAAATCTTCTTGCAACATCATATTCCACATTGTAGGTGCCGCAAACATAACAGTAACCTTCTCTTTTTCAATCGTTTCAAGCACGTTTTTCGCATCAAAATGGTGCAGAATAATATTCGCTCCACCGCTATGTACCCTTGGAACAAAGCAACAATGCAACTCAGCACAATGAAACATCGGCGCTGTTACAAGACCACGACTATTTTCTGTATAATGTAAATATGCAATCCCCATCAAACTTTGATCAATAATTTCTCGATGACGGTGGAGTACTCCCTTCGGATAACCAGTTGTTCCACTTGTATACATAATGGAACAAATATCATCTTCTTTTACTTCTACTGTTTCAAATTTCGGCAATGCTTTGGATAATTTTTCTTCATAAGAAATAGAAAACGGTGGATGATTTTGGTCAATGTACCAGAACTGAATATGAGGAAATTGTTTATGAATACTTTGTACTTGAGAGGATAATTGCTGTTCAAAAAGTACGATTTTTGGAGAAACATCTTCTAATATATAAATGAGTTCTTGTGGTTTTAGCCTAAAATTAATTGGGTTAAATATGGCTCCAATTTTTGCACAAGCGAAACATGTAGTTGCTAGTTCACTACTATTAAAAAGAAATGTCGAGACGCGGTCACCTTTTTGTATACCACTTTTTTGAAGTGCATGAGCTAGCTTGTCCACCTGTTCATTCCATTCTGTATACGTCCAGCGAATCTTTTTTTCCGGTTCGACAATCGCTTCTTTATCTGGATAATTTCCAGTAGTCAATTCAAGCAACTTTCCAATTGTCATATACAATATGCTTCCCCCTTCCAAATAAAACGCTTATATTATCGCATTGTGGAACACATAATAATGCAGTAACTCAGGGATATTATAACAATTTTCAGAATATTTTAAAGGTGATTCTTTCGACAAATAGTTACAATTACGTATTTGGCAGTTGAAAGGAAATATAAAGTGAAACTTTAATCAGTGGGGGTCTCCCCCCACTTCACACTTCGATCTTTCTTACACTTCACTTGGTACATCCGCTTCTTTTCGCTCTACCTTCTCTACCATAGTTCCTTCCTCGTCCCATTTCACAGCCCGGTAATAAGCATCATGGTAAAATGTAAACCATGCCTTTTGCTCCGTGCCATACTTTATCCATTTTTGCTTATGTTCAATTGATGTCATTGGATAATCATCGTACGCCATAACCCACAGTACATTTTGATGGGCATGCGTTGGTAAAAGATCCGCTAAATGTAGCAACGTTTCTTCCTTACTTTGAACAACAATAACAGCATGTCCATCGCTGTGACCACCTGTATGTACCATTTTTACTTCATCCGTCACATGAATCTCCTCTGAGAAAGTAACGACTTGCTGCACAATTGGCTCCCAATTTTCCTTCCAATATGTATTTCGCGAACGAATATTAGGATCTCTCATTTCATTCCATTCCGTTTGTGACACATATATTTTTGCATTTGGAAATGTTGGAACAAGCTTATCATCTTCCCATTTTGTTAAGCCTGATGCATGATCAAAATGAAGATGCGTCATTAGCACATAATCAATATCTTCATTTTTCAGGCCAAGCTTGCTAAGTGACTGTTCAACCGATGATTCTTCTGTCACTCCTTGATTTCGCTTCATCTTCCCATTCATTTTATTGTTTCCTATGCCTGAATCAATCAGCATATTTCCATCTTTCGTTTGTAATAACAATGGATCTGTTCGTAAACAAATATGATTTGTATCATTATGTTTATATTTGCGTGACCAAAGCACTTTCGGTACAACGCCGAACATCGCTCCTCCATCTAAATGCGTATTTCCTCCGCTTAACCATGTCACTTGTATTTCTCCCACTTGTAAACGTTCCATTTTCCACTCCCCTTTTTCCTTTAATACTAACATAAAATTCAGAAAAAAAAGTTTTTATACATTATAAAAACCTGCGCATCACTGCACAGGTTCCGTACGATACTTCGCTTCTACGCGATAAATACGATTTCCTTTACTAGAAAACTTCTCTTCGTATTCTGTCATAATATTACCTTCAAAATCGCTCTTATGGAGATCTAAGCTAAGGAATGTTAATAACATGCCATACTCGGCCATGCTCATAAGTGAGTATTCGAATAACGCTTGGTTATCCGTTTTAAAATGAATCTCCCCGCCTTTTACAAGCACTTCTTCGTAATTACGTAAAAATGTTTTAGATGTTAAACGACGTTTTTCATGACGATTTTTCGGCCATGGATCTGAGAAGTTTAAATAAACACGGTCAATTTCACCTTCTGCAAAAAAGACAGTTAAATCTTCAGCGTCTTTATTAATTAACTTTAAATTCGGTACTTCTTCTTCAATCAATTTATCTAGCGCATCTACAATCACACTTGTGAATTTTTCAATTCCAATGTAATTAATATGTGGATTTGCTTTCGCCATTTCATAAACAAAGCGACCACGTCCTGTTCCAACTTCGATATGAATCGGGTGATCATTTCCAAACAACGCTTGCCAATCGCCGCGGTGCTCCTCCGGATTTCCAATTACAAACTGCGAATACTCATTGATTCGATCCATTGCATATGGTTTATGTCTTAAGCGCATAGTTGTCTTCCTCTCTTTATTTAGCTATTGTAGAATGTTCTTTTCCCCAATCGTTTCTTGAATCACTCATATTTTTACATTAGATCGCTTTCTTGCAGAACTTTGAGATGGGGGTATTACTGCACGCGAATAGCGGGATAAAAAATGAATATATCAAACAAAAAACCAAGTACGTACGAGCACTCGGTCCGTTTTTTTCAAGTATAAGATGTACCATTTTGATAAAGACTATAAAGAGCATACAACGAAACTTCCATTCAGATACAGAAGTTTTGTTAGCCTATGATTAACTACTCCATGACGAAACAGAACACTTCTCTTACTTGTTCAAGTAGAACAACAATCGAAAGGATGATCCAGTCATGCCGATTAATCAAAAACATCAATTAGAAATTTTAAAAGATATTTTAGTCAATCACCAAAGTGATTGCTGTGGAACAGTTTCTGAATGCGAACAATTAGAACGACTCATTCAATCATTGCTTGCAAACGATAATGTGAATAGCGATGTGAAAACAATGCTAAACGATGTATATTATTATAGTCAATCGGGTAAATACTCTCCTGATTTAGACAATCATATTTCCAACAATCAAGAGCAACTTTCACAATGGATTTCTGGAATGGATAGTTTTTCTTAAATTTACTCAGAAGCAAGTAGTTGTTTTAAATATTGATGCCAATATTTAACTTCTACTTGTTGATTTTTTGTCGTATGCCATTGAATAGAAATGATAGACTGTGCCACAACATACCACTTCATACGATAAAGCAGTGAGTCAGTCATTTCAATATCATAATACCCTAGCCATTCGTCCCACTGCTCACGGGGCACATACCAATATAATAGCATACCGATATCAAGGGCAGGATCGGCAATGACCGCCCCATCCCAATCAATTAAAAACAATTCATTTTCATCTGATAATAACCAATTGTTATGGTTTACATCACAATGACAGACGACAAGCTCATCATATTCCACATTCACAAGGGACTTCTGTAAATACTGAAGTCCTTTATGAATGATTTCGTCTTTTTTTATATCATCTTTTAAAGTAAAATGTACTTCTTGCAGCAAATCTTGTGCATGTAACGGCTGCTTACCAAGCCTTTGTATCATCTGCACAAGCGCTTTAGAAGAATGTATTTTTTTTAAAAGCTTCGCAACACGTTCTAGCTTCATGTCCTCTGGCTCTAGTTTCTGTCCTGGTAGCCATTTTTGTGCTGAAATCACATCACCATTTGTTACTCTTCTTGTCCAAAGTAACTTTGGAACAATTCCCTCTGCTGACAATACCGCCAAGAAGGGCGATGTATTCCGCTTTAAAAATAATTTTTGTTGCCCATTCTGTGCAATATAAGCGTCACCTGTCGCCCCACCAGCTGGTATAATTCCCCACTCTTCTCCTAATAATTGTTCCAACCATTCCATATTCATTACCCGTTAACAAATCCTTATCTTTTATAGTTATGAAAAGAAAAACCGCAACATCTTTTGAATCTGTTGTGGATTCATATAAATATTTTTTACTGTAAGAGGATGTTCAAAAAGTCCGGTACTCGTGTAACTCCATCTACACTCCGTATCCTTCTAGCTTCCGCGCCTCGAACTAATCGGCTCTCTTTATCCTCTTTTTGAACACGCACTGTAATTGAATGAAAGAAAAAGAAATCTTGGCGCATGCCAAGAAAGTAGGACAAACAAAATGTCCAATCTTTTACTTTATTTTATAAAATCAATGATAGAATGGCAACTTATCAAAATCGTCACCTTTATCAATTCTACATTTATTACATTCTCATCGTCAAGTGGCGATTTGTCACATTATCGCCACTATATACGAACTAATCGGAGCTATTTGCAGCTCATTTCCTTGAAATGAAGAAATCGGCTGTACATTTGCTACTTTATCATCTGCTAATACATACCACGTTTCATTTTTTGGTAGAGAAATCGTTTCTGATTGTAATCCGCTATGAAACAAAACAACAATCTCCTTCCAAGGCCCAAATTGTTCAACATGCTGCAGATGGTAAGCGACGATAGAAGAAGGTGTTTGCAAAAAGGTCATATGTTCCTTTATTAAATCAGAATTGGGTAAACGAAATGCCCCGTGCGCCATGCGAATTGCGATGATTCCTTGTATATAAGCAATCGCTTCCATTTCTCTTTCTTTTCGATCCCAATCTATTTGATTAATCTCATCAAGCGCATTATAACTGTTTTCATTTCCATTCTTTGAACGGTAAAATTCTTGTCCTGCATGCAAAAACGGAATACCTTGTGCGAGCAACGTCATTACTGTCGCTAAACGATGACGACGTTTTTGTATATGTTCGGCTTCTTGATTACTGCACACCAATTTATCCCACATCGTCATATTGTCATGGCATTCGACATAATTAATTGTTTGAACAGGTTCTATAAATAGCCCTTGTTCTTTTACATGCGAAAGGCTCCCCGTTAAAACATATTGCAGATGCTTCGGATCTATACTTCCTCCGAATGCAAATCCACGCTTATCCACATCAAACGTGCTGCCTTTTATCGCATCACGAAATTGATCGTTAAACTGTGCAATTTTTGGAATCTTATTCGCATTATATAGCACTGCCTTTTCTTCTGCTGGAAGTGGCGTTTGTAAATCCCACCCTTCTCCTAATAACAGCGCATCCTTTTTTTTAGCCGTTACTTTCTTTTGCAATACATTCATTGTTTCTACATCTAAAATTCCCATTAAATCAAATCGAAAACCATCTACTCCATATTCAGTAAGCCAATACAAAACAGAATCAATGATAAATTTCCGCACCATTTTTCGTTCGGATGCTAGATCATTCCCGACTCCAGTTCCATTTGAGGGCATACCATTTTCATCGTGCCGAAAATAGTATCCTGGTACGAGTTTTTCAAAGGAAGACGTTTCGCGTTCATATACATGATTGTACACAACATCCAAAATCACTCGAAGTCCATGTTTATGAAACATCTGAATGAGCTGTTTACACTCTAGAATTCGGTTATAAGGATCGAATGGATCTGTTGCATATACTCCCGTTGGAGCGTTGTAATATAATGGGTTGTATCCCCAGTTATAAGATTCAAGTGGGTTTGCTTCATCCACTCCTGCAAAATGATGCAGTGGTAATATTTCAACGTGCGTGACACCTAATTCTTTTATATATGAAAAAGAAGTTGCCGTCCCCAGCTTTCCCTTCGTATTCTCTTCCGCTAATCCAACATACGTCCCTTTTTGTTTCACACCACTATTTGGATGCATTGTAGCATCGCGAATATGCACTTCATAAAGAATTGCATCCGTTGGAGAAGCAAGTTCAGTTAATGATGTTTGTTCTTCCATACATGTTTTCGTAAGGTCGATCACAATTCCATACGTACCATTCACTGATACAGATTTCGCATATGGATCTACAGCTTCTCGCCATATTAAATTAATACAAACGAGAAACGTGTATTGTGCCCCATCCCAATCACCATGTAAATCTTGAAACCAAACACCATTCTCTTCCCTTTTCATTTCATAATCTGTATATTCTTTATCATTTTTATAAATTCGCACTTTCGCGAGTAGCGCAGTCGGTGCCCACACTTTAAAAGTCGTTGCTTCATTTCTGTAACAAGCTCCTAAATCCGTACCGTCATAATAATATCTCTCATCGAATGCAGCTGTCCGAATAACCGCTCCGATTTGTAAATCTGTTTCCTCATTCCGCTCATCTCGCACTGTATAAGATTGGCCTACATCAAGCGGATGCTCTATATAACTTTCATACTTTGTTACACCTGAAAGAGAAAGCGTTTGAACAATAGAAAGCTCCCACACATGATTTCCATCATGTACAAAAAATGTCCGGCTTGTTCCATACGCATGCGGGAGCAAAATTGTAATCTTATTCACTTCATCTAAATAGGCTTCAAATGGACGTTGCACTTTCAGCATAAAAAATCACCATCATTCTCGGAATTAAAGTGAAACTTCATTTAGAAGAAACTTGTTTCTCCTAAAGATGAATTGAACCAATCAGACTCTAAATACCAAATAACTATTTTCTATAGTATATTCACAATTATAAGAAACGTTTTTAAGCTTTACATGTATGTAACTTTATTTCATAAATCGGCTTATATTTCGGGGTTTGATTAATTTGCGATTCATATAATGTAACAGTATCAGTTTGAAACAAAACCGTTTCTATTTGTTTCAAACTCTTAAGATCAAATTGATTTTCCCCAAGCCACTTACGAGCAACGGTAATATGTGGATGATACGGACGTGTTTCTAAGGTAAAACCGTTTCTCTCACACATCGTATGTACTTGCTTTTGTAGTTGAAATAAAGCTGAATTTTCTTTCACACCTGCCCAAAACACACGCGGACGCTCCGCAACCCCAAATGTAGAAAATCCTTGCAATGTAAGGGAAAATGTTTCCGTAGATATGAGTTGTTGTAAACTCCTCTCTACTCCTGCAAGCTGATCCGCACTTGCACTCCCTAAAAAAGCAAGTGTAATATGATAATCCTCTTGATGTACCCATGAGCGAAATGGTAACTCACCTTTCATTTCCTCTTTAAAGCTCCCAAGCATCTCTTTTATATGCTGCGGTAAAGTAACCGCCACAAAATAATGTTTCACCATTTTCATCTTCTCCTTTCTGTTATTGTTGCTTTCCTTCTTTATCTCATTCATATAAAGTGAAACTTTAATCAGTGGGGGTTTTCTTCATCCCCCACTGATTATTAGCCCTCACCAATCGGGCTTTTTCGGGCAATTTATCCCCCAAGCTAACTTTTTTTCTTCTTGTAGAACTTTGAGGCGGGGGTATTACTGTTCGTTAATACGGGATGAAATGCAGTAATACAGAACTTCATTGGCAAATTAGTAAACAAGAAAAAAGTAAAAAGAATCCGCTCTCTAAATAGAGAGCGGTCATGTATCGTTACAAACGAAACTAGCCGTGGGGGGATGTAGCCCCGCCGATAGAAGTTTCACCTTATTTTGCTAGTTCATAAATTGCTTCTGCATAAATCGCTGTTGCTTTTAATAAATCTTCAATTTCAATATATTCATCTTTTTGATGAGCAAGTTCTTCTTTTCCAGGGAACAACGGACCAAATGCTACACCTGCTTGTAATGAACGAGCATATGTACCACCACCAATCGCTAATAGTTCCGCTTTCTCTCCCATTTGCTCCTCGTATACACGCTGTAATGTGCGAATTAACACATGCTCTTTATCAACATGATGGGGGCGCGAATTAGAAAAATCAGCCACTTGGAAATCTTTTGCGCTAACATAGTCTCTTAGTTTTTGCACTGTCTCTTCAAAATTTGTTGTTACCGGATAACGTACATTTAAACCTAGTTTACCGCCTTCTTCTTTCGTATAAGAGAGACGACCTACATTAACTGTTAGCGGCCCGCTAATCTCATCTTCATAAGCAATACCTGCTTTTTCTCCAAGTGTATCATCCGTAAATGTTTCAGCTACAAATGTAGCAAATGATGCACCTTTTCCATCAAGAGCAATCTTTTTTAAAAAATTGACTAGCAATAAACCAGCATTTTCTCCTTTTTCAGGCGTAGAACCGTGTGCTGAAATTCCTTCTGCTTGCAATGTAACAGTATTTCCTTCTACATTTGCCGCACCTGTTTTCCCAGCTTTCTGCAAGTATTGTTCATACGCAGCTTTAGCTTTTGCCACGTTCTCTCCTACAAGAACTGCTTCCGCGAAGTCAGGAACCATATTTAAACGACGACCAGAAGAGAATGAAACTAATTCATATTCTCCACCTGTTGTTTCCGTATGATTTTGCACAACTTGTATATCAGAAATTCCTTTTTCAGCATTAATAATTGGAAAATCTGCATCTGGTGCAAATCCCATCGTCGGCATTTCTTCATGTTTAAAATAATGATCTACACACTTCCAATTACTTTCTTCATCCGTTCCTAAAATCATGCGAACACGTTTAGAAAGCGGTAATCCTAGTTCTTTTACAATTTTCATTGCATAATAAGCCGCCATTGTCGGCCCTTTATCATCAATTGCACCACGTGCAAAAATCTTTCCATCACGAATATCCGCGCTATAAGCAGGCGTTGTCCAACCGTCTCCTTCTGGCACAACATCAACATGACAAAGAATACCGATTAGTTCTTCTCCTTGTCCCATTTCAAGGTGGCCTGCATAGCCTTCTAAATTTTTGGAAACAAACCCATCTGCTTCTCCTTTATGTAACATGAAAGATAATGCTTTGGCTACACCATCTCCAAACGGTGCACCTTCTTTCGCTGTTTCTTCTTCCCATACACTTTTAATTTGTAAAAATTGCTGTACATCATGAATCATTGCATCTTTTTTCTTTTCAACTTCTTGTGTCCAGTTAATTGCTGACATAACCCTTTCACCTTCTTCTCTATTCTCTCTCTCATCATAGCAAATGAAAATCTCTTATGCCAATATGAGTATATTAGATAATGAACAATTTTAACATTTCAGATAATTTTCATTAGTTTTTCTTTTATTTTTCTAAAAAATTTTGCAGGAATTTGACGTTTTACGTAGAAATTTATGTGGTAGTTGATACGAGAGACATAGAATATCAGCTTCCAATATTTTGGGATTTCATTATTTGTTAAACTTTTGTAAAATTTAAGTAAGTTAGAGCATGAATTTTGTCATATGGAGTACAATGTAAGTAAGGACCTTCTTTCCTGAATGGGTCAAAAAAACTAGTAGAGGAGCGGTTTTCTCTTGAAACCTACAACTACTCGTATGCTAACACGCATTAAATCAATTTATATGTACATTAACGAAAATGGTACGGTAACGACGAAAGACCTTGTAGATGAGTTCGGGATCACACCACGAACGATACAACGTGATCTGAATGTGTTGCAGTTTAATGAGCTCGTGTATAGCCCTTGCCGCGGTAAGTGGACAACAACAGGAAAGAAAGTGAGAATGACTTCGTAATGTAAATAATTGTATCCAAAATATAATACATACCCCTTTCTAACAATTAAGAAAGGGGTTCTTTTTATTCTTTGGAATCGGTCTCAATACGAAACTCTTTCAGCATTTCCACTTCTTCATCTGTCAATTCACGATATTCACCAAGCTCTAATTCTTCATCTAACACTAAAGGTCCCATCTCTGTTCTCTTTAAATAGACAACTTTTTTTCCAACAGCTTCAAACATACGCTTCACTTGATGGAACTTTCCTTCTGTAATTACAAGTTCAATTTCAGAGACATCATCACTTTTTAAAATTGTAAGATATCCTGGCTTTGTTTCATAGCCATCATCTAAAATAACTCCTCTTTCAAATGCCTCTACATCTTCTTCCGTTACTTTCCCAGCTATTTCTGCATAATACTTTTTCGGTACGTGTTTTTTCGGAGCTAACAATTGATGTGCTAGCTTCCCGTCATTTGTTAATAAAAGAAAACCTTCTGTATCAATATCAAGTCTTCCTACTGGAAATGGATCGAAAATAGCATCTTCCAATTCTAATAAATCAACAACTGTTTCATGATTCTCATCTTCTGTTGCTGAGATTACACCTTGAGGTTTATGCATCATTAAGTAGACAAATTCTTTATACTCAACAGTCTCACCGTGAATTGTAACTTCTTGTTCTTCTACATTCACATGAAATTTCGCATCTTTCACTGGTGTCCCGTCTATTTTTACAACACCATCTTTTAATAATTTCTTCACTTCTTTTCTACTACCATATCCCATGTTTGCTAATAATTTATCTAATCTCACTTCGTTCACCTTCTTTATTCATCATAGAAAAAGGGAGCGTTATTACGCCCCTTTCGCTTTTATTTTCAATTTTAGTTTACTGCCAAGTTTGCGTTGAATCTTTTCTAAAAACTCTCCGCCAAATACTCTTTCAAGTACACCTGTACGAAGTGCTAAATATCCATATACAACAGCACCAAATACTGCACAAACCGCAACGGTAACAAGGGCTGCAAAGCGGCTTGTCTCATATGGAAGTATGAAAGAAAGCATCCATTGTGATAGTTTAACAGCAATAACCATTGCAACTGCCAATACTGCAATTTGGAATGTTCTCTTATATACAACACCAAATGAATAGTGTGCGTATTTTCGAATTTGTTTATTCGTATACCAAATGGAAACTAAGAATCCAACACCTGTTGCCACGACCGCCCCAATTGGTCCAAAATAACGAATCAAAACAACATTACATAGAAACTTTAAAATAACTCCCATACCAAGAGCAATGATTGCATGTTTTTGTTGGTTAATCCCTTGCAAAATTGCCGCTGTTACTGTAAATAAAGCAAATAACAAAGCAACTGGCGCATACCACATGAGTATTTGTCCACCTAACGGATCAGCTTCGTAAAAAGCTGTATAGATTGGATAAGCCAGTGTAGAAATGCCGACAACTGCAGGTAATGTTAGAAACATATTTGCCTGGAATGTTTGCGTAATTTGTAGTTTCAAATATCGAAATTGTCTCTCTGTAAATGATTTTGTAATAGCTGGGACAAGCGTTAAACTAAATGCTGTCGCAAGTGAAACTGGAATCATAATTAATTTATGGGTCCACATTGTAAAAATACCAAGAGCACGCTCTGCAATGTCACCTTGTCCAATCGCTTGCATAATGGAGTTAAACGTCAGTGTATCGATTTGTTGATACAGAGGAATCGTTAAACCAACCACAACATACGGAATCGCATAAGCAAATAATTCTTTAAATAATTGAACTGTACTTACTGTCGATTCTGGTGCGGTTTGTTCAATTAAATATTGATCTAAATGATTTTTGCGTTTCATCCAATACCAAATTAGTACACCGAGTGCACCAACTGCTGAAACGAAAGCTGCAAACGTCGCAACCCCAACAGCTGCTGCTACCGATCCGCCTATAACTTTAATCACGATAAAACTACCCGCTAATAAAAAGACAATACGAATAATTTGTTCAATGATTTGCGAAACGGTCGTTGGCCCCATTGATTGGTGACCTTGGAAATAACCACGAATTAAACTTGCTGCCGGTACAACAATAAGTGCAAAACTAACGAGACGAATAATCATCGTAACGTCTTCTATACTATTGTGTAAACTTTTTTTACCAAGCATTGCCTCTGCAAATAATGGTGCAGTCATATAGAGCACTAAGAAAGAAAGCATCCCAGTTATAATCATCATGATCATTCCCGAACGGAACATTCTCCGGCTCGTTTTATAATCTCCAAGTGCATTATATTTCGAAACAAACTTGGAAACGGCAAGCGGTACCCCGGCCGTTGCGATACTTAAAAAGATGGTGTATGGAATATACCCATACGTATATAGCGTTCCGCCTTCTGTGCCAACTAATGCATGAAACGGAAAGACGTAAATCATGCCTAAGAACTTTACTAAAAATGTTCCTAGTGTCACAATAAGCGTTCCGCGTAGAAATTTTGAATCGGACATATAATGTATCCTCCTACATATAAAAAACGCTGAACTCTAACTTTTGTATTGTACCACAATTTCTCATAGAAACAGTACTTCACCTCATTTTTCTTTTCAATGAAAACATGCTATTCTTTTAGGCAGTGAATGAAGAAAATGAGGTCGATATATTATGCATTATGATGTTATTGTCATCGGCGGCGGTCCTTCAGGATTAATGGCCGCTATCGGTGCTGCTGAAGAAGGCGCACGCGTCTTGCTTCTTGATAAAGGGAATAAACTTGGACGTAAACTTGCTATTTCTGGTGGTGGACGCTGTAATGTCACGAATCGCTTACCACTCGATGAAATTGTCAAACATATACCAGGAAACGGACGCTTTTTATACAGTGCTTTTTCTATCTTTAATAATGAAGATATTATTCAATTCTTCGAGAAGCTTGGTGTACAGCTAAAAGAAGAAGATCATGGTCGTATGTTCCCGGTATCAAATAAAGCACAATCTGTTGTTGACGCTTTATTAACAAGAATGAAGGAACTAGGCGTTACGATGCGTACCAATACACCTGTTCAAACAGTAGAATATGAAAATGGGCAACCGAAAGCCGTTGTGCTGCAAACTGGTGAAGTTCTTGAAACAAAACATGTGGTTATCGCTGTTGGCGGAAAATCCGTACCTCACACAGGTTCCACTGGAGACGGATATGCTTGGGCTGAAAAAGCTGGGCATACCATTACAGAGCTTTTTCCAACTGAAGTACCCATTACTTCTAATGAACCATTTATCCGTGAACGTACACTACAAGGATTGGCTTTACGTGATGTAACACTAAGCGTATTAAACCCAAAGGGAAAAGTTGTTGAATCACATACGATGGATATGCTTTTTACCCATTTCGGTATTTCTGGACCTGCCGCTCTTCGCTGCAGCCAGTTTGTTATTAAAACGATGAAAAAGTTTAAAACAAATACTGTGCAAATGAGTATCGATGCACTTCCAGACGAAAATAGTGAACAGCTCTTCCAGCGCATGATGAAACAAATTAAAGAAGAACCGAAAAAAGGAATCAAAAATGTTTTAAAAGGTTACGTTCCGGAACGTTATTTCTTGTTCCTATTAGAGAAAAATGAAATCGACGGTAGTGGGCAGGCCGGACAAACTTCTCATGAGAAAATCCGCGCACTTGTCAAAGACTTCAAGGAATTTACGTTAACAGTAAATGGAACACAGCCGCTTGAAAAAGCATTCGTTACAGGTGGTGGTGTCTCCGTAAAAGAAATTTATCCGAAAGAAATGTCTTCCAAACTAATGAATGGATTATACTTCTGCGGAGAAATTCTAGATATTCACGGATATACAGGTGGATATAATATTACTTCTGCTCTTGTCACTGGTCGAATCGCCGGAACAACTGCAGGGCAAAACGCAAAAATACAGTACTAAAAAAGAAACATGGGTGGATTCTTTCCACTCTTGTTTCTTTTTTGTTGCTTTATATAGCTTAGTACCTTTATATTTTATAATGTTGAATATTCGAAAAGGGATAAAGTGAAACTTTCATCAATGGGGGAGTTTCTTCATCCCCCATTGATGGTTAGTTGAACGAATCGGGCTTTTACGGGCAGTTGTCTCCCACCTATCTTCCTCGTTTCTCTCTGAACCTTGAGGTGGGGGTATTATTGCCCGTTAACGCGGGGCAAAGGGGTAATTATATGAGAAAAAAAATCATGATATCTTTAATGTTAATGACGTTCCTTTCCGCTGTTGAAGGAACAATTGTTAGTACAGCTATCCCTCGTATAACGAGTGATTTATCTGGCGTCGAACTTGTTAGCTGGGTGTATGCGATCTATATGTTAGCAACAGCTGTCTCGACTCCAATCTATGGAAAGCTAGCCGATTTATTCGGACGTAAAAAAGTACTGCTAATTGGTGCAGCTATCTTTTTAATCGGTTCTGCGCTGTGCGGAGTCGTGACGTCTATGGAGCAATTAATTCTCTTCCGTGCTCTGCAAGGTATAGGTGCCGGTGCCGTTATGCCAATTACAATGACGATTATTGGTGACTTATATAGCGAGGCGAAAGACCGTGCAAAAGCACAAGGCTGGATGAGTGCTGTTTGGGGCGTTTCAGGTGTTGTTGGACCGTTAGTAGGTGGATTTTTAGTTGATTCCCTTTCTTGGCGCTACATCTTCTTCTTAAACGTTCCATTTGGAATTCTTGCTTGCGCCATGATTGCAATTTTCTACAAAGAATCGATTAAACCAGCAAAGCACCATATCGATTATCCTGGTGCTCTTATCTTCTCACTTAGCACAATTGCTTTGCTATATGCACTCTTAACAGGAAGCAGTAAGCAAAACTGGGGAGACATCACAATTATTGGTCTATTAGTCTTTGCAGTTGTTTCATTCATCATTTTCTTATTTGTTGAGAAAAAATCTCCGGAGCCATTAATTCCGTTAGCACTTTTCTCTAATCGTACGTTATCAACTGTAAACATATTAACACTTATTGCTGGTGCGATGATTATTAGTATTACGATGTACTTACCGATTTGGAGCCAAGGTGTATTAGGAAAAAACGCTACAGAAGCTGGCCTTATTCTTATGCCAATTCCTGTTCTTTGGACAGTCGGTGCCATTCTTTCTGGTAATTTAGTTGGTAAGTTACAAACAAAGCAAATTATTTTACTTGGAGCCAGCATTTTATCAATTGCTACCTTCTTATTGTTTACATTATCGACTCATTCACCAGCATTTCTTATTTATGTTGCAGTAGGGCTGTTCGGTTTAGGAATGGGACTCATCACACCAATTTACATGGTAACAATTCAAGCAGCTGTCCCAGCTCATACACGCGGAACAGCAGTCGGTTTAAACACATTTATTAATACATTCAGCCAAACATTAGGTGCAGCTGTCTTTGGAACAATCTTTAATACGATGATTCATGCACGAGGCATCAAAAACCTTGATCTTGTATCTTCTGGAGGTCATGGGACTGCAACGAACGTAGTAACAGAATCACAAGAAGCATTGGCTTCGAGCGTGCACGTGATTTATATGTCAACATTCGTATTAGCACTGCTTACATTATTCATCGGATGGCTCATGTTAAAACCAGCTACAAATAAAACGGAAGCTACCGGACAATAATTACCGATAAAGTGAAACTTTGATTAGTGGGGGTCTTTATCCCCCACCTAACTTCTTGACTTCCTGCCGAATTTTGAGGTGGGGGTATTACTGCCGCGAATAGCGGGATAAAAAAGAGGATGATCGCTATGAACGATCATCCTTTTCTATTACAATAACTTGCAATTCTTTTTCTCCATCATTTTCAACCACATGTTTGAGCATCGACAACTTATTATTCCAAAATTGCTCGTAAAACGAAAGCCACTGTTTTAATTCTGCTAACGGTTCAGGTTGTAACCGATACAGCTTTTCTCTTCCTACCTTTCTTCCACTTACTAATTTTGCTTCTGAAAGAATGTGAAGGTGCTTCGCAACGGCTGTACGGCTCATCGGAAAATGAGCTGTTATTTTAGAAATCGGTAATTCTTTTTCAATCAATAAACGGAGTACTTCTCGACGGGTTGGATCAGCAATGGCTTGAAAAACATCATATTTTGCTGCTGATGAGGACACTTATCCCTCGACAACCTTTTTCAGTTTTTCGTTTACAATTGCTACCCAGCCATTACCCATTCTATCGCGAATCACAGAGCTTTTCTCGTTCGCTTTCGGAAGAATTTCATCAGGTTGTTTCCATCCGCCATGAATAAGAGTGAACTCCGTCTTATCGCCTAATTCTTTTAGAACAAATGAAATCATCCAACCATCTGTATCCCAAGAAAAAGATAAACGATGAGGTTCATCAATTTCTAACACCTTACATGGAGATGGTCCAAAAGGTGATTGCACATGAAATTCATGTCCTACCTTTGGCTCAAAATCATTTGGCATAAACCAAGACGCAATCCCTTCCGAAGTAGATACCGTACTCCATACTTTTTGAATAGACGCTTCAAAAATAACCGTTTGCTTAATGTCTTGTAATGTATTTTGATGATTTGTTTCCATAATAGCTCTCCTTCATTTCCACTTAAAATATAACACCTTTTGGTTTCGTTTTTTATAATATAACACCTTTTGGTTTCATGTCAAGATATGTCTATATGAAAAGAAATAAGCCATTTTGTTCCATACGAAGCCCAATAATGATTTCACTGTATTACATCTCTTTTTCAAATACATGATCTGTTCGTTCCACCACTTTTTTTGGAACCAATAGCAGTCTTCCTCTAATTCATGTTTCCATTCATTCATATATGAACGAATTCCCCCTCCATACCGCTTAAAGAACATAAAAAAGAGCTGGCTCCCCAGCTCTTTTTTATGTTTTATAGACAACCATCGCCGAAAAACAATAAATTTGATTTTCATCATCATTAATGGATACACCAACTTGATACTTAATATCTACAAGTTGTTCGTCATTCAGCTTCTTCAAAAATGTATTCACGGAGTCTTCCAAGTCCTTTTCATGACTTTCATCAAACACTTTGACGCGAATCATATTAACACCATCCTAGATCGCAGCCCTCTACTGCCGGATTCCTACCACGGTGCGTATCTATGATGCGATAAAACTTACCATCCTCATATAAGTATCCGTCTTCTAACACATATTGCTTCTCTTTATCTTTAGTATAGACATAAAACTTACCAATCATAAATGCACTAGAATATAATTCCAAATAATCCGTTTTAAATTTTGCAACTACCTTATTCGTAATATCAATTTTAATTGTGCGCCCCACCTTCAAGCCTCCTTTCGAAAAGGAACGGATTTAAATTTATTTTATTAGCGATTTTACATTTTATGAATAAAAATCCATCATGACTCTTTGTCTTTTTTCCTATATGCAACCCTCTCCTCATTCTTGTGACATTTGCACTTTTTGACAAAATAAAACCTTCTTTTCCTTCATCTCCGCCACGTTTTCAGATGACATTTTTACCACCCAACATAACAAATAAAAAATATGCAAAATGACCACAAAAAACATTTGACATTAACATCAAATTCATGATAATATAATAAATTTGATATTTCCACCTCCATATGTTATACTTGAGAAGGTTACCACATATGGAGGTGGATGATTTGTTTCAAATTGGTGATAAAATTGTTTATCCCATGCATGGGGCAGGTGTAATTGAAGCGATCGAGGATAAAGAAGTGTTAGGAAAAACACGTCAGTATTGTGTTATCAAGATGCTCATTAGTGATATGCAAGTGATGATTCCTATGGATAAAGTCGAAAGTTCAGGCATACGTTGTATTGTCGACAAAGATACATTAGAAAATGTATTATGTGTCGTTCACAATGGAGAACCCGACCACTCACTCTCATGGAAGCAAAGATATACGCTAAACATGGAAAAAATGAAAAAGGGCGAAATACAAGAAGGCGCTGAAGTGGTTCGTGATTTAATACACCGAAATAAAGAAAGAGCGCTAAATGCGAGTGAGAAACAAATGCTAGATAATGCACGAAAAATTTTAATTAGTGAAGTCGCACTCGTACAAGACGTCTCTGAAAATCAAGCAACTGATTTGTTGTATGATACGATGAATCATTAAAAAACGTTTCCTATTTTTCAAATAGATAGAAGCTTTATATGTAAACTAAAAATAGCCGAAAGCTATTTTTTTTTGCATACAGAAGGCTCTCTATATATCCATTTTGATTTTTCGACATATAAGCCGCGGCTATGGATAACAAAAGGTGACCTGCACTCGTTTTCTCTCTTTGTTTTCACTATGTCTGGGCAGGAAAAGGATCTGACCGCTTCTATGCATGAATGGATGCTCTCTCCCACCTAAAAAGAAGGGTTTTATCCCGCATTAACGGGCAGTAATACCCCCACCTCAAATTTCTGCAGAAAGCAAAGAAGTTAAGTGAGGGATAAACTGCCCGTAAAAGCCCGATTGGTTCAACTAATAATCAGCAGGGGATGAAGAAAACCCCCACTGATTAAAGTTTCACTTTATGTCGGTTTTTTAATTTGGATTTATATAAATACAAAAAGATGCCTGTATCAGTGATCATACAGACATCTTTTTTCTATTTTCTCTAAACGAATCATCCATACCGATGAGTGACAATCGCTTATTCTATTTCATATTATTTACGATTCAACACCATTAACAACTTTTCTTGACTATACATCCACACTGTAATAATTAAACAAGCAAGTGCGACTTCTGATAACGCCATAAATCCAATCGCATAATGACCTGTTAATTGGAATAATAGAGTTAAAATTAATGGTGGGAAGAAACCACCTAATCCTCCTAAAGCTGAGACAAGTCCATTCACGATTCCCGCTTGCTCAGAAAAGTACATCGGCACAAGTTTGAAGATTGTTCCATTTCCAATTCCTGCACAGAATGCAACAAGTAGGCAACCAAATGTATACACGTTCATACTTGGCATAAACGATAAAATAATACCAGATAGTGTTAAACCAATGAATACAAAGATTAATATCTTAAATGGATTAAATTTATCACCAAGCCAACCACCAATTGGACGCATTACTGTTGCTAATAAGATGAATCCAGCTGTCCGCATGCCTGCATCTACTTTTTCTAATCCAAAGTGAGATACTAAAAAGTTTGGTAGATATACTGTAAATGCAACAAACGATCCAAATGTTAAAAAGTAGAAAATACATAAGAACCAAAGCTTTTCATTTTTGTATACACCTTTTATTTGTTCCATTAATGGTGTATTCACTTTTTTCTCCTTGCGATCACCTAATAAAAAGTTCATAAGTGCAAACACGGCAAGTAAAATTAAATAGCACTGTACAGTTGTTCTCCAACCAAATGAAGTTGCAATCACAGGTGCTAAGAAAGAGGTAATTGCTGTTCCAGCGTTACCCACACCATAAATGCCGTTTACAAAACCATGACGCTCTTTCGGATAATATTTCGGCAGGGAGGTTACACCTACGGAGAACACAGCTCCGCCAATCCCTACAAATAAACCACCAATAATTAAATCCATCATAGAGCTCGCAATACTAATATAAAAGACAGGGAATAATAAAATAATAAAGCTTATAAAAAATAATTTTCTCGCTCCGTAACGATTGGTCCAATAACCAATTGGGATCCGAAGTACCGATCCTAAAATAACAGGTACTGCTGTAACAAGGGAAATTTGTCCTACCGTTAACGCAATGTCTACTTTAATAAACGGCATTAACGAAGATAAAATCACCCATACCATAAAACCAATAACAAGATTAGAAGTTTGTAAACTTAACTGAAAATTCGGACTTCTCATCTCTTTCGCCTCCTATTTTGTTCAATGTTTCACAATGCATATTAATTCCCTCCAGTCTAATCACGTACTTCCATGATTAGACTGGAAAAAATCAACCACCGCTCACTGGTGGAATTAATGCTACAACATCACCAGCTTGTATTTTGTCATCTTCATTTGCATATTCTTCATTTACAGCAACCATAATCTGCCCTGAAACTGCTATATGATGTTCCTTTGTAAGGATATCTTTTAATTCTGCAACGGTAATATTTTCACAATCTATTTTTAGCTCATTTGTTCCCGCTTCTTCTTGCAAATGTGCAAATAATAATACTTGAATCATTTTCTCATCTCCTTTCCAGGTTCTCCGTTTGGATACGGTGTTTTTTCTAATTGATCACCAATCCATGAATCGCCATCTTCCCAAAACTCCTTTTTCCAAATCGGAACAATTTGTTTAATGCGTTCCATGATGTATTCATTTGCTTCATAGGCTGCTTTTCGGTGCGGTGTTGATACAGCAACAACAACGGCAATATCAGAAATTTGTAATGTACCGATGCGATGTGTAATCGCAACATGTGTCCCAGGCCATTTCTCTTTCACTTCAGCGCCAATTTTCGCAAGCATTTTTTCTGCCATTGTATGATAAGCTGCGTACTCTAAATATAATGTACGACGCCCTTTCGTAAATTCTCTCACAGTGCCAATAAAAGTTGTCACAGCACCGCATTCACGACGAATCACTTTATTTGTTACCTCTTCAATCGAAATAGGTGTATCTATTACTTCATAATGCGTTTGTGTCATTTTGCACCCCTTACCATTTGGACGAACCATTCCATATATAATTCTTCCTCTGTTATATGAAATGTTTTATATGTTTTTTGTAGCCTTTGTGTAACTTCATTCCATGTAATGACTGCCATCACATTCTCTACTTTATCTAGCAAAGCAAGATCTTCATCTGTTCGAAGCAACACTATCTTTGGATACGTTTCTTTTTTGTACCCTTCAATCAAAATCATGTCTACTTCGAAAAATGTATATAAACGAATGATTTCTTGTAAGGACCACTTATCATGAAGAGCAGATAGTGATAATAATCCCGCTCCTTCTACGCTACTCACGACAGCTCCCGCTTGCAAGTGGCGTTCACTATCTTTTTTCGGTATTTCCGGATAGCCACCATGTCCGTGATGCTTAATTGTGGCAACTTTCATTCCTTCATATGTCAAAACTTGAATCAGCTTCTCCACAAGCGTTGTTTTCCCGCTATTTTGATAACCTACTATTTGTAAGATTGGAGCGGTTCTGCCCATGGCCACTCACTTCCTCGGCTCGATTCTAGTAATAATACCGAAACTGTCATTCCTGCCTCAAACCCCCTGGTTCCTCCTGGCAATACAATAAAAGCCGTCGCATCTGCAAGAGAAGAAACTGCGCTTGATTTATCTAAACCAACTGGCATCGCTTGCAACTGACCATTGACGATTTCTACTTTTCCTCTTACAAACCGTGTAAATGGATTTGCTTTTGAAAAGTCTTTCTGTAAAATAGCGTCTGCGCGATATGCATGTGGTTTTTTCGCATGAAGGAACATTTGAATAACCGGATGAGTGAATAACTCAAATCCAACATAGCAGGCAGATGGGTTACCAGATAAGCCGAATAACAGTTTTCCATTTACTTCAGCTACCGTTGTTACACTACCTGGTCGCATCGCTATTTTATTAAAAAGAACATTGGCATTTAGCTTTTCGTAAATAGCAGGCAAGTAATCATAATCGCCTACCGAAACACCGCCAGTTGTAATAAGAATATCTACTTCATCCGTCGCTGCTTTCACAGCCTCGTAGCAAGCTTCTAAATTATCAGCAAGTTGTCCATAATACCGTACTTTTCCGCCAGTTCTAGCAATTTGAGCTGCAATCATATATGAATTGCTATTTCTAATCTTTCCTGGCTCAAGTGGTTCATGTACATCTAACAGCTCACTCCCCGTTGTAACAATCCCAACAATCGGCTGTTTGATAACCTTTACTGAGCTATAGCCAAACGTTGCTAAAAGTGCGGCTACACCTGGATTAATTGCCGTACCTTTTTCTACAAGTACATGATTTTGTTTTACATCTTCACCTTTGAATGAAATATTATCACCATTTGCGAAAGTGCGCTTTAGCTTCATGTATGTTTTTCCGCTTCTTTCAAACCCTTCCGTGAGTTCTAACATCACAACTGCATCACAGTCTTCTGGAATGGCTGCTCCTGTCATAATCCGAACAGCTTGAAAGGCCTTCACTTCGTCTGTAAAAACAGAGCCAGCTCCAATCTCTCCTATTACCTCAAATTCAATTGGATGATTGCTACTCGCCTCTTTTGTATCTTCCGCCCGAATCGCAAATCCATCATATGGAGAGCGATCGAAATGCGGGACATCGTGATCTGCTACAACATCTTCCCCAAGAATTCTTCCATAGCTTTCGATAATAGAAACTTTTTCTGTTTTACCTTGCTGCGCATATTTCATCACCCGCGCGACTGCTTCAGCAACAGGAATTGGAAATCGTTTTTCTAGCATTCTTTTTCACCCCATATTTGCAAAATATCACATCTTGGTTACACTTTATATTGTACAATGCTAATCATACTAGCAATTACTTCAAGGAGGAATTCCATGTCTTCATTCACTCATTTTAATGACCAAGGTCGTGCCAAAATGGTCGATATTAGCGATAAAAAAGTTACAGTACGAACAGCAATTGCATGCTCTAGCATCCTTGTTACGAAAGAAATTTACAATAAAATCTCTCATAATGAAATTGGAAAGGGCGATGTATTAGCAGTCGCACAAATTGCAGGTATTATGGCCGCGAAACGCACTGCCGATATTATCCCAATGTGTCACCCCTTACTTTTAAAAGGAGTAGATGTCTCCTTCAATTGGGAAATTACTGAAGAGCAACACCGTTTACGAATTGAAGTAAAAGTAAAAACTGAAGGTAGCACCGGTGTTGAAATGGAAGCTTTAACGGCCGCTTCCGCGACAGCTCTTACTGTGTATGACATGTGTAAGGCCGTTGATAAAGGCATGGTTATTGGAGAGACATACCTGCTTGAAAAAACAGGTGGGAAAAGTGGAGATTACGTAAGAAATTCACTTTCCTAACTCGTCCCTTCTCCCCGAACCTAAAGGACATTCCTTTAGGTTCATCCTATATAACGGGCATATAATCGCTTGGCAACTTGCATATCATTTGTCCCATGAATAAATGCCCTACCATCTGTAAATAGAACAAAACGATATTCATCAATCGGAAACGACAATAAATGCGGTGTCATTTTTACATTCACACTTTTTTGTAAGCGCTTTTTAATTTCTTCTAAATTAAAAAATTGCGGTATCCCTGGGCGGATTTGAACCGTATTCCGCCCACATAGTACCTCTGTTTTCGTCTGCGATTCAAACGTTAAACTTGGATACGTACGCAGCTTTCCGCAAGATGGGCATGTATCTTTTTTCTGTCTATTTACTTTAAACGCCATATGTTGATTGTTCCAAAGATCGAATGATAACATCGTTCCCCGCAGTGACTGAAAATCTTCCACCAATATTTTCAAAGCTTCTGTCACTTGATGCGCAACGACCATTTGTACAGCTGGTTGTATAATTCCGGCCGTATCACATGTTGCTCCGCTCGTTGGATGTTCCATCAGACAACGAAAACATGGTGTTTTTCCTGGAAGAATTGTATATGTGACCCCGTAGCTCCCAACGCATCCTCCGTATATCCAAGGAATATTGTATTTTTGTGAAATATCATTTATAAGAAGACGTGTATCAAAATTGTCGGTCGCATCTAGTATTAAATCCACATTCTTGATTAACTCTTCCATTTCTTGCATTGTAACGTCTGTCACGACTGGTACGATTTCTACTTCAGAATTAATCTTACCTAAATACTCGGCCGCTGCAACTGCTTTCGGCTTGTACTGCTTTGCATCTTCCTCTGTATATAACTGCTGTCGCTGTAAGTTGCTCCACTCGACATAATCACGGTCAGCAATCGTCAGTTTTCCAATTCCTGCTCTGACAATCGCTTCTGCGTTTGCCGCTCCGAGTGCACCAGCACCGATAATGAGTACATGCTTCTCTCTTATCTTTCGTTGCCCGTCTTCACCAACCCCAGAAAATAATATTTGCCTTGAGTAACGCTCCTGCACGCGGCATCCCCCTTTCTTTATCCTCCTATATAAGACATTTCAATTTTTGGCCGATTTTTTGCAGTTTCTTCCGTTCGTTCATCTGAATACCGATCTTTTCGGTATCCCCATACATCTTGCACTACTTTTAATAAATCGGGATCAGAAATATCTTCTCGAAGAAGAGTTCGTAAATCTGTTCCTTTCGTTGCAAACAAACATGTATAAAACTTACCATCTGCCGAAATCCTTGCTCTCGTACAAGAAGAACAGAAAGACTCAGAAACTGAAGTGATAAATCCAACTTCCACATCACTTCCAACATAACGATAACGCTTGGCAACCTCTCCAAAATAATGAGGTTCAGCAGGTTCAATTGGGTACACCCGACCGATCTTCTCAATCAATTCTTGTTTCGTAATCACTTGTTCAAAGTTCCATCCGTTCGTACTACCGACATCCATAAACTCGATAAAGCGAAGCGAAATTTCCTGTTCTTTGAAATAAGCGGCCATCGGAAGAATTTGACTATCATTCATTCCCTTTTTCACAACCATATTTACCTTCACTTCAAGTCCTGCCGCTTTTGCTGCCGCAATCCCTTTTAGCACAGGTTTTGTACTAATATTCCGGCCATTAATTTTGCGAAATACATCATCTTCTATCGCATCTAAACTAACATTCACTCGTTGTAACCCTGCTTCTTTTAACGCCTTCGCTTGCTTTGTTAAGTGAATACCGTTTGTCGTCAGCCCAATATCCGTTAAACCCTCAATCTTCACAAGCCGTTCAATGAGCTGCGTTAAGTCTTTACGCAGTAATGGTTCACCGCCTGTAAGCCTAATTTTCTTTACGCCTATGCTAACAAACAATTTTGCTAATCGTTCAATTTCATCGAATGTAAGCAAGAATTCATCTTGTAAAAATGCATACTCAGGCCCGAACACTTCAGCTGGCATACAATATGTGCATCGAAAGTTACAACGATCAATGACAGAGATGCGTAAATCTTGAAGTGGACGTTGCAAGGAATCTCTAATCTTCTCGCGCATCGTCACCCCTCCTTTTCTGCTAAATTCGTATCTATCTTCATTCTATTATAATATATTTTAAAACTGCGATGTTTTTGCTCAAGTTCTTTATTGATTTTCCCTTTTTTATTTGCCTTCATCATAAAAAAGAAGAGAGATATACGTTGTGACATTTCTCACATCGCATTCTCCATTCAAAAAATCTTCACAAATTCGTTCGAATTTTGTTCACATTTCTATGCGAATTACCTTCTACAAATTGAAACTTCTTATATATCTTTTCCTTACACTCATTTTTTTAAATATACAAATCCATTTTGATTTTTCGATATATAAGTCGCGGCTGTGGATAACAAAAGGTGACCTGCACTCGGTTTCTCTCTTTGTTTTCACTATGTCTGGGCAAGAAAAGGATCTGACCGCTTCTATGCATGGCCGGATGCTCTCTCCCACCTAAAAAGAAGGGTTTTATGTCGGTTTTTTAATTTGTATTTATATAAAAACCTTGAGACCTCACAATCCCAAGACAGAAGTTTATATTATATGGAATTTTTTAACTCATCACGAAAGATGAGGAAATATCTATTCTGTATCCATTTGTATTTGTGTGCGATACTGATCTCCCCAATCACGTATCATTACAATAATTTGAATTAACGACTTTCCAAATTCCGTTAATGAATACTCGACCTTCGATGGATCAGGTTGTTGAATCGATCCAATAATCTAAAAAGGTGTCTGCAAAAGACACTCTTTTTTCAGTATTAAAAGTGCGCTTGCTCACAGATAAAAATCAGCTTATCGCTTATACTATATTGAAAATATTTCTTGCATTTTTACCATAATTACATCCACAATAGGGAATAGACTGCTTTAAGAAGAAAGGTGCTTGCTGTGACAAACCATACGGCATTATCGAAAGATTTAAAAGAATTACTTGCATCTGTTGAATATAAAATGCAGATGAATAAAGGAAGTTATATTTTCCAAGAAGGTATGGAAGCGAAAGAACTCTATATCGTTCACTCTGGAAAAGTGCAGATTAGTAAAATTAGCGCTGATGGGCAAGAATTAACACTTCGCATTTGTTCACAACACGATGTTATCGGGGAATTAACATTGTTTTCAGAGAACGCAAAGTATTTATTAAATTCGAAATGCCTTGTAGACGTTGAGGTGGGAGTCATTAAACGGGACGCCTTAGAAAAAGCATTGCTTCAAAAACCTGCTCTTGCATTTGAATTTATGAAATGGATTAGCGAGCATCTACGAAGGATGCAAACAAAATTCCGTGATTTAGTATTACATGGAAAAAAAGGTGCTCTTTATTCTACACTCATTCGCATGACGAATAGTTATGGCGTATTAAAAGAAAATGGAATTCTCATCGATCTCCCTTTAACAAATCAAGAACTTGCGAATTTCTGTGCAACCTCACGCGAAAGCGTAAACCGAATGTTAAATGATTTAAAAAAACAAGGAACAATTTCTATTCATAAAGGAAAAATCACTATTCATGATTTACAATTTTTAAAATGTGAAATTGCTTGTGAAGATTGTCCTACCTCTGTTTGTAGTATTGAGTAGCCTCTCTATTTGAGATGCTATTCTTTTTTTCTTTCTTCTTTTCTTTCTTCTTTTACTCTACATAAAAAAATTCCTCTGTGATGTGTAAAAAATCACAATTTTTTAGAAATCTTTTGATGCTGATCTGATTTTTGACAATCTGTTGAACTGTGATAGATATCACATCCCTATTTTGCACGCTCTTTTATAGTGAAAGTAAGCAAGAGAGACGTAATAAAGGAGTGAACAGTATGAAAAAGAAACCTTCGGCACTAATGAAACGTTTAAAATATTTTTCTCCAATAGATCGCTATAACGACAATCATACACAAGAAACATATGAAGACCGTGAATGGGAAAATGTGTACAGAAAGCGTTGGCAGCATGATAAAGTAATCCGTTCTACACACGGTGTAAACTGTACTGGTTCTTGTAGCTGGAACATTTATGTAAAAGATGGAATCGTAACCTGGGAAGGCCAAGAACTTAACTATCCATCTACTGGCCCTGATATGCCTGATTTTGAACCGCGAGGATGTCCACGTGGAGCAAGTTTTTCTTGGTACATTTATAGTCCACTTCGCGTGAAATACCCATATGTACGCGGCGTCCTTTGGAATATGTGGCAAGAGGAACTTCAAAATCATAAATCTCCACTAGATGCATGGAAAAGCATCGTAGAAAATCCTGAAAAAGCACGCGCATACAAGCAAGCTCGTGGTAAAGGTGGATTTGTTCGTGCAAATTGGAAAGAAGTATTACAACTTGTTTCCGCTTCTATGCTCTATACGATAACTAAATATGGTCCAGACCGAAATGTCGGATTCTCACCAATTCCAGCGATGTCTATGTTAAGCTATGCTGCTGGTAGCCGATTTATGCATCTTATGGGCGGCCCAATGCTTAGCTTTTATGATTGGTATGCTGACTTACCACCAGCTTCACCACAAATTTGGGGCGATCAAACCGATGTTCCAGAAAGTAGTGATTGGTACAACTCTGGTTACATTATGACATGGGGTTCAAACGTACCAATGACAAGAACGCCAGATGCCCATTTCTTAGCAGAAGTGCGCTACAAAGGAACGAAAGTCGTTTCCGTAAGTCCTGATTTTGCTGAATCAACAAAATTTGCAGATGATTGGATGAGCGTAAAACAAGGTACAGATGGTGCTCTTGCAATGGCAATGGGTCACGTTATTTTACAAGAGTTTTACGTGGACAAACAAGTGGAATACTTCACAAATTATGCGAAGCAATATACCGATTTCCCATTCCTTGTCACATTAAAACAACAAGGAGATCAATTCGTTGCAGATCGTTTCTTAAACGCTACTGATATTGGTCGTGAAACAAAACTTGGTGAATGGAAACCAATTCTTTGGAACGATAATTCAAATGATTTCGCACTGCCGCATGGTACGATGGGATCGCGCTGGGATAACGAAAAGAAATGGAATTTACGCTTAGAAGATGAACAAACAGGTGAAAAAATTGATCCACGTCTTTCTTTACTTGGTATGGAAGATGCGGTGGGAACTGTACAAATCCCATATTTCTCCGATGACGGAAACAAAGTATTAGAGCGTACAATTCCAGTGAAAAAAATCGCTACACCAGAAGGCGATATTTTCGTTACAACTGTATACGACTTAACTTTAGCAAACTACGGTGTCAACCGCGGACTTGGTGGTCAAGAACCGAAAGACTTTAATGATGATGTGCCATTTACACCAGCATGGCAAGAAAAAATGACTGGAGTAAAAAGAGAACTTGTTATTCAGATTGCCCGTGAATTTGCTCAAAATGCAGTTGATACAAATGGACGCTCGATGATTATTGTCGGTGCTGGTATTAACCATTGGTTTAACTCTGATACGATTTACCGCGCTGTTCTCAACCTTGTTCTTCTTGTTGGTGCACAAGGTGTAAACGGCGGTGGTTGGGCGCATTACGTTGGACAAGAAAAATTACGTCCAGCAGAAGGTTGGCAAACCGTCGCAACAGCAAAAGATTGGGGAGTTTTACCAAAACTACAAAATGGTACATCCTTCTTCTACTTTGTAACGGATCAATGGCGCTATGAAGATACACCAGTTGGACACTTGGCATCGCCAATTGTCGGAAACTCTCGTTACCAACATCACGGTGATTACAATGTGTTAGCCGCTCGTCTTGGCTGGTTACCTTCTTATCCAACATTCGAGAAAAGTGGAATTGAAATATATAAAGAAGCAGTTGCTGCTGGAGCGACAACCCAAGAAGAAATCGGGAACTACGTTGCCCAAAAGCTAAAAGAAAAAGAACTGAAATTTGCAATTGAAGACCCAGATAACAAAAATAACTTCCCGCGCAACTTATTTGTTTGGCGTGCAAACTTAATTTCAAGTTCTGGTAAAGGACATGAATATTTCTTAAAACATTTATTAGGTACAACAAATGGATTACTGAATGATGATAGTGATTCATTACGACCAGAAGAAATCAATTGGCGTGAAGAAGCACCTGAAGGAAAACTTGATCTATTAATCAACTTAGATTTCCGTATGGCCGGAACAGCACTATATTCTGATATCGTCCTTCCTGCCTCAACTTGGTATGAAAAACACGATTTAAGTAGTACTGATATGCATCCGTTCGTACATCCATTCAATCCAGCAATTGGTTCACCTTGGGAAGCACGTTCTGACTGGGATATTTTCACTTCACTTTCAAAAGCAGTCTCTGATTTAGCAGAGGAGCTTGATCTTGAACCAATGAAAGAGGTTGTGGCAACACCACTTCTTCACGATACGCCGCAAGAATTAGCGCAACCGCTTGGCCGAATTAAAGACTGGAGTAAAGGCGAGTGCGAACCAATTCCAGGTAAAACAATGCCGAAAATTCAGGTTGTGGAGTATGATTATAAAACAATTTATGACAAAATGACTGCACTTGGACCAAATCTTAAAACAATTGGTATAAAAGGTATGTCCTGGTCAGCCGAAAAAGAATACGAGCAATTAAAGAGCAAATTAGGTGTAAACCGCACTGATTCAATTGCAAAAGGATGCCCTGATCTAACAGAAGCAATCAATGCAGCGGAAGCAGTCTTAACACTTTCTTCTACAACAAACGGGCATATGGCCGTTAAAGCATGGGAAGCTCTTGAAAAACAAACAGATTTAAAACTGCGTGATTTAGCGGAAGAACGCGAAGAAGAATGCTTCACATTCGACCAAATTACAGCACAGCCAAAAACAGTTATTACCTCTCCTGCTTTCTCAGGTTCTGAAAAAGGCGGACGCCGTTACTCACCATTTACAACAAATGTCGAGCGTCTTATTCCTTGGAGAACGATAACTGGACGTCAATCTTTCTATTTAGACCATGACATGATGAAAGAGTTTGGTGAAACAATGGCGACATTCAAGCCAATACTGCAGCATAAACCATTCCGTAAATCGCGTCCTGAAGTAGAAGGAAAAGAAATTACACTCAACTATTTAACACCGCATAATAAGTGGTCGATTCATAGTATGTACTTCGATTCCTTACCGATGTTAACACTGTTCCGTGGTGGTCCAACTGTTTGGATGAACAAAGATGATGCCGCCGAAGCTGGCGTTGCTGATAATGATTGGATCGAATGCTTTAACCGTAACGGCGTTGTCGTAGCACGCGCTGTCGTAACGCATCGTATCCCAAGAGGAATGGCCTTTATGCATCACGCACAAGATCGCCATATTAACGTGCCTGGTACAAACTTAACAAGTAATCGCGGAGGAACACATAATAGTCCAACGCGCATTCATGTCAAACCAACACATATGATTGGTGGGTACGGTCAATTAAGCTATGGCTTTAACTACTATGGCCCAACCGGGAACCAACGTGATTTAAACGTCGTTATCCGTAAACTGAAGGAGGTAGATTGGCTTGAAGATTAAAGCACAAGTCGGAATGGTAATGAACCTAGATAAATGCATCGGCTGCCACACTTGTAGCGTAACATGCAAAAACACCTGGACGAATCGTCCAGGTGCTGAATATATGTATTTCAACAACGTAGAAACAAAACCTGGTATCGGTTATCCAAAACAGTGGGAAGATCAAGAAAAATATAAAGGCGGCTGGGAATTAAAAAAAGGTGAACTCCAGCTAAAATCCGGTTCAAAAATGAAACGCCTTGCGAACATTTTTCATAACCCAGATCAACCTACTATCGATGATTATTTTGAACCTTGGAACTATGATTATGAAACATTAACAAATAGCCCACAGCGTAAGCATCAACCTGTAGCTCGCCCAAAATCGGCAATTACTGGTGAATTTATCGACAAAATTGAATGGGGTCCTAACTGGGAAGATGATTTAGCAGGTGGACATATAACAGGTTTACAAGATCCAAACGTCAAGAAAATGGAAGAAGAGATTAAAACAGACTTTGAAAATGTCTTTATGATGTATCTACCTCGCATTTGCGAACATTGTCTGAATCCATCTTGCGTGTCTTCTTGTCCATCTGGGTCGATGTATAAGCGTGAAGAAGATGGTATTGTACTTGTCGATCAAAACGCATGCCGCGCTTGGAGATTCTGTGTATCTTCTTGCCCATATAAAAAAGTATATTTCAACTGGCAAACAAATAAAGCTGAAAAATGTACAATGTGCTTCCCGCGTATCGAAGCTGGTATGCCAACAATTTGTTCTGAAACATGCGTAGGACGTATCCGTTATATTGGAGTCATGTTATATGACGCTGACAAGGTAAAAGAAGCTGCTTCTGTAGAGGATGAAAAAGATTTATATGAATCTCAGCTTACTGTCTTCTTAGATCCAAACGATCCAGAAGTAGCCGCTGAAGCAATAAAACAAGGTATTCCAGAAGAATGGATCAAAGCAGCTCAGCAATCACCAATTTATAAAATGATTATTGATTGGAAAATTGCACTTCCTCTTCACCCAGAATATCGCACTATGCCGATGGTTTGGTATATTCCACCGTTAAGTCCAATTATGAACATGGTAGAAGGCAAAGGAAGCAATTGGCAAGCAGAAGAGATTTTCCCTGCTATCGATAATATGCGCATTCCAATTGAATATTTAGCTAACTTACTCACTGCAGGCGATGAATCTCACATTCGTCTTACATTGAAAAAAATGGCCGTGATGCGTGCTCATATGAGAGCACTTCAAATTAATAAAGAACCAAATGAAGATGTATTAAAAGAAATTGGCTTAACAAAAGAAGATGTAGAGGATATGTATCGTCTCCTTGCTATTGCAAAATATAAAGATCGTTTTGTCATCCCGACTTCTCATCGTGAGCAAGTAGCAGACCTGTACAGCGAACAAGGAAGCTGCGGCCTTTCTTTCGAAGGTGGTCCTGGTTCTTGTATGACGATTTCTTAAATGACAGGAGGTAACAAATATGAAACAGAGTTTACAAACGGCTTTTTCTTGTTCTTCCTTTCTTCTCTCCTATCCTGAACCGGGGTGGAGAGAGGCTTTATCAGAACTACAAGAAAATATCGATACAATTACACATGAAGAAATTCGCACGACACTTACAACTTTCATAAAACAAGTGCAAGAAAAAACAAATAATCAACTCATCGACTCTTACGTATACACATTCGACTTCGGAAAGAAGACAAATCTGTATCTCACTTATATGAATACAGGTGAACAACGGGAACGCGGCGTTGAATTATTAGAGTTAAAACAGCACTATAAAAATGCTGGCTTTGCTGTAACAGATAAAGAACTGCCGGATTATTTACCGCTTTTATTAGAATTTCTTGCGAATGCACATGAAGAAGATAGTAAACCAATTATGAATCAGTACGTTAAAAATATACAAGCACTACATGAACAGTTACAAGATGCAAATTCTATGTATGAACCAATTGTAGCTTCCATCCTACTCGCTATTAATGCGTGGGAATTACAAACGAACTAGAAAGGAGTGTCGTAAAAATGATGGATCAATTTTTATGGGTGCTGTTCCCTTATATCATTTTCGCAATCTTCATTGGTGGACACATCTTCAGATATAACTACGATCAATTTGGCTGGACATCTAAATCTAGTGAATTGTTAGAGAAGAAACTGCTTCGAGTTGGAAGTCTGTTATTTCACTTTGGGATTATATTC
Organism: Bacillus sp. DX3.1; assembly: GCF_030292155.1. Taxonomy (NCBI): domain Bacteria; kingdom Bacillati; phylum Bacillota; class Bacilli; order Caryophanales; family Bacillaceae; genus Bacillus; species Bacillus sp. DX3.1. The sequence continues at coordinate 4,411,088 of NZ_CP128153.1, forward strand.
GTAATCGGCGGACATGTTATGGGGATCTTAATTCCAGAATCCGTATACCATTCACTAGGTGTTTCTGAACATATGTATCATATAGTAGCAATTAGCTTTGGACTTCCTGCAGGCGTTGCTTCTGTTATTGGGCTAGTTATTTTAACGTATCGCCGCTTTACAGTAAAACGCATTATCGCAACAAGTACAACAGGAGATTATGTTGCTCTCATCTTATTGCTTATTGTTATGCTGGCAGGACTTTCTTCAACCTTTTTAAATATTGACTCAAAAGGGTTTGATTACCGTACAACAATTGGACCATGGTTCCGCAGTCTCTTTATTTTTCAGCCGAAGGCCGAATATATGACGGAAGTACCTCTTTGGTTTAAGATTCATATCATTGCAGCGATGGGACTCTTTGCAGTGTGGCCATTTACAAGACTTGTGCATGTTTTTAGTGCTCCAATTAAATATTTAAGCCGCAGTTATGTGATTTACCGCAAACGTATGCCGCTGCAAATGAAGAAATAATCCCCTGCCTCTACAGGGGATTTTTTTATAAATCTGGTACAGAATCAAGGCTACCTGTATTAGGAGTAGACTGCATGGTGCCTGTTATATTCGCACTTGAAGTATTGATATTTGAAGCATTACTAGTACTTATTCCTGTTGCAGGTCCTTTTGTATAGGTAGTAGTTACGGTATCCCCTGGATTCAAGCAAAGGTTCGTCGCTGTTCCAATTACAGTCACAACATCAATATAAGTTGGTCCTGTTGAACCGCTATATGTTTTTGATGCAGTAAATGAAGTATCTCTCAAGTTATCTCCTGTAAATAAATTCCCATAATTATTCACAATCACAAACTCTTTAATATTTGCAGGCATTGGTATTCAACCTTTCTATTATGCGCCTAGTGTTAGTTCACTCGTCTCTAACGGAGGGATAAATACTGCACCTGGTGGTACAACTGCTGGCATACGTTTTCCATTTAGGAAAGTAGCAAAACTCGAGCCTCCCGAGCCAGCATACAATTTTACTGCAGCAAATGGTTCAATATTATAGCTATCACCTAGGTTTACTGTCCCCCGATTATTAATGATTTTGATTTTACGAATAAACGCACTCATGAGCTTCCTCCCTTCTATAGAAAATGACTCTTTTGTACACTGTATGCAAAAGAAAAAAACTTGAAACAGATACGTTTCAAGTTTTAAAAAGGAACTATTGAATTTCGCCTTCATACTGCAGCATACCGCCAACCATATTAACTGTTTTGTACCCAAGCTCATTTAAATAGTGGCAAACATTCTCACTGCGCATTCCTGATCGACAAATGAAAATATATTCATTTTCTTTATCAAAGAATTCCACTTTATTTGGGATATCACTCATTTTAATATGTACAGCTTCTGGAATTTTCCCTTGTGCTACTTCCTCATCTTCACGTACATCCACTAAAAATAATGTTTCCCCTTTTTCTAAACGCTCTTGCACTTCTTGTCCTGTAACTGTTTTTATATCAGACATTTAAAATTCCTCCTTTTATAAAGTAAAACTTTAATCAGTGGGGATTTCCTTCATCCCCACTGATTATTAGCCTTCACCCATCGGTGATTTTGCGGGCAGTTTATCCCACACCTAGCTTCTTTACTGAACTTTGAGGTGGAGTATTACTGCCTGCAAATAGCGGGATAGAGTGAAACGTCCCGCAATGAAATTTGCCTTCAGGCTTACTGAGGATTCTTACTTCTATGGGCAACTTCTTTCCCTCTTTTTTAATTGCTTAAAATCTTATCATCAGAAAAGTCATTTTCCCATAAAGCAGCATCGATTCATCACCAATTTTAGCACGCAAAAGCACGAACGCAAAGAATTGATGCTTTCTTTCCTCCATTATTTCTCAACACAATTGTTAATTTATACCATTTACAAAATAGACTCTTACATTGTATTCTCAATATACTTGTTTTACGAAAGGAGTGGCTTTATATGACACTTTTGCTTTTCTTTATAGGTATCGTCTTTTTGATTTTTTCTTTAAGCACACTCGGTGCATTTAACAAGAAAAAAAAGACCAAGTCCTCTCAAGAAATACCATTCATTTTTCTACTACTAGGTATGGCTTTCCTTGGATTATCAATTTCTACATACGTCTTTCGTTTACATATTCTATAGCTCTGTTTATTTTATACTTTTCAATCTATATAAATCCATTTTGATTTTTCGACATATAGCCGCGGCTATGGATAACAAGAGGTGACCTGCACTCGTTTTCTCTCTTTGTTTTCACTTGGCATGGGGCAGGAAAAGGATCTGACCGCTTCTATGCATGGCCGGATGCTCTCTCCCACCTAAAAAGAAGGGTTTTATGTCGGTTTTTAATTTGCATTTTATAATATAATGAAAAATAGTGTAAGCAAAGAAAGTAAAAAACTTTTGTATAAATAACACATAGACCAATCGCAAAAGTCTATAACATAATACAGTCAGGCTTCCTTCCCGATCGATGATTACTTAAACCAATTTGATTCTTACCGGATAAAGCCTACTGTACATATCTTCCATCATACTTTCGTCTTCTTTACACACGACTAGATACCTTTCCCTTCAAAAACTCATACACTTTCTTTTCAAATAAATGAACATCTAATACCCCAGCCATATGGCCTTTTATACTTTCAATTTCATAGACTTCTGCACATTTTCCTTTTTTCTTCAACAATTCTACCATTTCATAATTATAGCGAGATGGCTGGAGCAAATCTTGTTTGCATGGAATCATAAGCACACTTGCTTCCATTTGAGAAAGCGCTTCTTCTAAAGAAGAAAAACCATGTGAAATATCATGTAATAATGTTGCTTTCGCTGTATACAACCATGAATTAGCATCAACAAAAGCAATATTATTTAATGTTAATTCATTTATATTTTGCTCAAATGACGTCAACGTAGACACATCCACATAAGGTGCTACTTCCGCACGCTTACGCGGAAATGTAGTTTCATAATAATGAGCATCAAACGCATTTACAAACATCATTTTCCCCGCCAAATGTAATCCTTTCGTCGGCTGTTCTTCCCCATAGTTTCCTCCATCCCACTTTGGATCAAGTTGAATTGCTTCAATCGCATTTTGCAATACATTAAAAGACGTCACAATTGGGTTTTGTGGATTTGTAATAACACCAATCATCCGCTCCACCATATGCGGATAATGAACAGCCCACTGCTGAGCGATCATACCTCCGGCTGATGGCCCAATTACCGCATGCAATCTTGTAATTCCCATCTCCCGCACTAATTCATATTGCAAACGTGCTACATCTAAAAATGTAAATACAGGGAAGTCCATCGCATACGGGGATCCAGTTGTTGGATTCATTGACTTTGGTCCTGTTGTGATAACATATGGATTTTTCACTTGTACATTACAAAGATTATCTGTACAAATCACAAAATATTGATCTGTATCAATTGCCTTTCCCGGTCCTATGAGCCCATCCCACCAACCTGGGAGCTCGTCTTCCTCTGTATATTTTCCGGCAGCATGGCTTGTTGCACTAAAATAGTGACAGACTACAATCACATTTGATTTTTCTTTATTTAACTTACCATATGTTTCATATCCAACTTGAACAGGTAGCGTTATGCCATTTTCAAATGTAAACTTTTCTAAGTGAAATGTTTTTTTTTCACATATAACATAGATTATCCCCCTACATTGAAATTTTTTCTGGAACCTTCTGCTTCTAGAAGTTAAGAAACAACAAATACGCAATTGTAAACTTGGTCCAATCCTGAGGAGTTGATTTTCTTGCTACCGAAACTATTATACATTTCGAAAGAAACCCCTTCTTTTTAGAACAGATTGGATGATAAACCAATCATTCTCTCTTCTTCATAAAGTGAAACTTTAATCAGTGGGGGTTTTCTTCATCCCTCACTGATTATTAGCCCCCACCAATCGGGCTTTTACGGGCAGTTTATCCCCCACCTAACTTCTTTACTTCCTGCCGATTTTTGAGGTGGGGGGTATTACTGCCCGTTAATGCGGGATAAATAGGTGCATAATATATAAAAATTCCCACAAACTAACATTATCTTACATCATTAAAGAGGGAATACACATGCTATGGAAATGGTTTCGTAAACGAAAACAGAGTGAAGATACGGATTTTACCGAAACAAATCAAGAACAACAGCAAGACCAAGCTAGCGATTCAATCAAGCAAGAAGAAGAGCAAGTTCAATCTACAAACCAAGACAAACAGGATAAACAGGTTCAAACTAACAATCAAGCCGAAGAAGATCAACAACAAATTCAGACCACAAATCAAAATCAGGAGCAACAGCAAACTCAAACTGACGATCAAGCTAAACAAGAGGAAGATCAGCAACAAAACCAAACGAATCATCAAGATACTAGTAGTCATAATAGTATTTATGATTTTAGTAAACCAAAACCCAAGACTGCTCATTCTCTACAAGAGTTACTGGAAAAATTAAAAACATCTAGTGATTTTGTAAGCTATCACACATCAGATGATGAGACAATGCCATACTGGATTTCCTATTATCGTCCATCACTTGATGGAGAAAAACTACAAAAGTATTTAATGCCTGCTTTACTAGAGCGTACATGCTCAACATTAGAAGAGTTAAAAGAACATATTCCAATGAGCGGAATTACGATTACAAATGATCTTCAAAAAATTGAAGATATGGTTTTAAAAGGTCACGCTATCGTACAGTTACATGAACAAGATCAAAAATGTATCTTAGCGAATATCACAATTGATAATTATCGGGCGCCATCTATTCCATTAAATGAATCTACCGTTATTGGTCCACAAGAGGGATTTGTAGAGGATATTGATACCAATATTAACTTAGTACGTAAGCGCCTCCCTGTATTGGCCTTACAAACAAAGGAAGTTGTAATTGGGAAATTCTCTAAGACAAAAATTGTCATGATGTACCTAGAAAATCTTGCCGAAAAAGACACTGTTGAATTTCTCGAAGAATCACTTCGTACAATTGAATACGACCAAATTAACGATAGTTCCTATGTTCAAGAATTACTGGGGGAAAAATCAATTTTCCCATTATTTATTAATACAGAACGTACGGACCGAGTAACGACAGCATTAATCGATGGAAAAATTGCTATTTTTGTCGATGGTTCACCAAGCGTCTTACTCGCTCCTGTTTCATACTTTGATTTTTTCGTTTCACCAGAGGATTACAACGTATCTTGGCTTTACGCTACGTTTTCAAGATTTTTACGACTTATTGCTGTTTTGTTCTCGATCTGTGCAACACCATTATACGTTGCCGTTTTAAGTTATCATTACGAATTAATTCCGAGCGATTTGCTAGAAACGTTAATTTTATCTCGGGCACAAGTCCCTTTTCCTCCTCTTATAGAAGCACTCTTCCTAGAGCTGGCTATCGATTTACTGCGCGAAGCTGGGGCAAGGTTGCCGATGAAAGTTGGACAAACACTTGGTATTGTAGGCGGTATCGTCATTGGGCAAGCTTCCGTACAAGCAGGATTAACTAGTAACATTCTATTAATCATCGTTGCTTTATCTGCATTGGCTTCCTTTATTACTCCCATTTATAAAATGGGGAACGCAGTCCGTTTACTACGCTTTCCATTCCTTATATTCGCAGAATTAGGTGGACTATTAGGAATTTCAATTGGGTTTATTTTTTTATTTACACATCTATTCAGGCTTTCTTCCTTACGGAAACCGTACGCTCTATTTTATCCAGCAAGGAAACAAGCACTGAAAGACTCTTGGATTCGTTTTCCATTATCTATGATTGATACAAGAGATATCCAAGCAAGACCGCAACACGTAAAAAAATCAGCAAATGGGATTTCAACAAAACATACATCTGATTTTGATGAATAAGAAACGAGGTGCACATATGAGTAAAGTCAAAACAAAATATCAAGTATCACCTATATTTGTTTTCTTCTTAATTCATAGTGCACAGTTTGGCGCTGGTGTTCTTGGATTTGCACGCATCCTCGCAAAAGTTGCAGGATACGATGGCTGGATTGGTGTTCTCATCACAGGAATCATCATTCACATTCTCGTTTGGATGATGTATTACTCATTAAAAAATACAAAAGGCAACCTAATAGATCTTCATCAGCAAACCTTTGGAAAGTGGCTCGGTAATGGCATTAATATTGTATTCATGCTGTATTTTCTCGCTTTGAGTATATCCGTTGTTCGAACGTATGTTGAGATTGTTCAAGTATGGATGTTTCCTACCGGGTCCACTTGGATGTTCACAATCTTTTTATGTTTATTAAGTTACTACGTCATCTCATCAGGATTTCGCGTCATGACCGGTATCTGTGTACTTTCAATCGTGGGAACATTAGGTTATATTTTTCTTAGTTTTTTTATGTTACGATACGCACATTGGGAAAATTTACTTCCTGTTTTTTCACATTCTTTTGGAGATATTTTAAAAGCATCTCAATTTTCAACTTATACTATGACGGGCTTTGAAATCTTTCTTATGATATACCCATTTGTGAAGAATCCCGAAAAATCTCATAAATTTGCACAATATGGTGTATTATTCTCTAACGTTTTATATTTATTTAGTACGATTTTGGCATTTGCTTTTTTTAGCGAAAAACAGTTATCAAAAACAATTTGGTCTCAGCTTTCAATGACACAAGTTATTAAATTACCCTTTATCGAACGACTAGAATACATTGCCATCTCCGGCTATGCACTTGTAATTCTTACAAGTTTTATTCTTCCATTATGGGCTGCTACAAGAGGAACGCATGAAATCTTTCATGTAAAGCAAAAATACATTTTACTTTCTTTCATACTAATTACCATTATTGTTTCACAACTTTTAACAAACAGGCACGATATCAACGATTTTATTAGTTATATTTCCAAAATTAGTCTTTGGCTTATATATGTTTACATCCCAATCTTATTTCTTATCGTGTGGGTGAAAAAAAAATGGAAAAAATCAAGAGAAAACTAATTCTTCTTTCATGTATTTGTTTGTTCACCATAACAGGCTGTTTGCAAAAAAATATTGTTGATGATGTCCAGTTAATTCAAGGGATTGTTTTTGATACAGCAAAAAACAATAAAGTAAAGGTGACATCGGTTTGTCCTATACAGCGAAAAGGAAATAAAGTACAGGTCTACGAAGGAGTAGCAAATGCCGTTAAACAAGTAAAAGCTGATACTTCTTTGGAATCTTCTCAACCATTTGCAAGCGGACAAATGCGCATTGCATTGTTTACTACAAGAATTGCCAAAAAAGGATTGTCGACCTCCTTTGACACATTGGTTCGTGATGTCAGCATCGGAAACTCATTGTATGTTGGATTATTAGAAGGAAATGGACCTGAGCTGTTAAAAGGAAAATATACAACTTCATCTAATGTTGCTATTTATATAACAAAAATGTTAGAGCATAACATGCAAACAGGTCCCTTACCAACTGATAATTTACATTTAGGTGCATTTCGTTATTATCGTGAAGGCCAAGATTCTTATATGCCTATCCTAAAAAAGAGTAAAGACAAAATCAAAATCACTGGCATTGGGCTTTTAAAAAAGGATAAGTATGTCGGAAAAATTGATCAACAAGATATGTTCATATTTAAAGGGTTATTGGAAAAACATCGGTTAGATTCACAAGAATTTAAAAGTAATAATGGATACGTAATGATCAATAACATACATTCCAAGCCAACGTACACTATAAATATAAAAAATGGAAAACCTTCCTTTTTAATTAAAGTAAAAATAGATGCACGCATTCTAGAACTTTCAAAACAAGTGAACCTAGAAAATAAAAAGAACACCAAAAAAATATCACGAGAAGTTGAAAAACAATTAAATATTACAGCCACAAAACTCATCAAAAAATTTCAATCTTTAAATGTTGATCCGCTTGGTCTCGGAGCAAAATTCCGGCAAAATTATCGGCCATTCAAGTTAGAAGAATGGCAAAAGATGTACAAAGATGTTCCCATTAAAGTGAAATACGAAGTCAATATTACAAATTCAGGTGTTATCGAATGACGTGAAATAAATGCTAAACAAATATCCATCCTCAAAATGTCAGATAATGATTGAACTCCTCTTTCCAACATGATACAACGGAGAGAGGAGTTTTTTGATAACACTTACAAATTTACTTACATATATATAAATCCATTTTGATTTTTCGACATATAGCCGGATGCTCTCTCCCACCTAAAAAGAAGGGTTTTATGTCGGTTTTTTAATTTGTATTTATATAGAAAAAAGATACTTACGGGGGAGCTTATGTCTAAAAAGTTAGTAAAACCTATTTTAAATGGTATTCTGTTTCTCGGCGTCTTTTTATTTGCTCATACATACTTAAAAAATGTTTCTTTCACACGTTATTTACTTGTTGTTGTACCTATGCTACTTGTTGGGATATTTGGGATTGATCTTGTTTTATCATTTTTAATAAAGAAAGAAGAATAGGGAAAGAACATCTTATTTCATATAGGATGTTCTTTTTCTATTCTATTCTTTTCGTTACACTCCCTCCTTATGTTACAATGAAATTCGGCACAAAACGCGAAAGGATGAAACAACATGGCAAACGAAAAAGGTTTAGATAAAGGATACGAACTTGTTGCAAAAATGCACGAGGTATTCGGACACCCTGTTACAGATGTACCAACGAAATTAACAGAAGAGCGTGCGAAAATTCGCGCAAGCTTTATGCAAGAAGAGCTTGAAGAATTTTTAGAAGCAAATACTGTAGAAGATCAATACGATGCATTGATTGATCTTATTTATTTTGCATTTGGAACATTTGCTGAAATGGGAGTGCGCCCAGATAAAGGATTTGAAATTGTAAACAATGCAAATATGTCTAAATTATTCCCAGACGGTAAACCACGTTTCCGTGAAGGCGACGGCAAAATTTTAAAACCAGAAGGCTGGCAGGCACCAGAACCACAGCTTCGTGCTGAAATTGAGCGTCAACGTCAAGAAGCATTAGAAAAAGCAGGAAAATAAAGTGAAATTTGAATCAGTGGAGGAGGTTCTTCATCCCCAGTGATTATTAGCCCTCACGAATCGGGCTTTTACGGACAGTTTATCCCCCACATCAGCTAAATGTTGAGGTGGGGGTATTACTGCCTGCGAATAGTGGTATAAGAGCCTCTCCCTAAATTACTTTTTTCCCTTACTCAGGTGGGTGTAACATAATTACTTAAGCAAAATATTGAATTGCCTCTACATTGATTTGATATTTTAATCTGTAAATCCGTTCGATAATTTCAATCGTTATTATTCTTTTCAGAGACTCTTTACGCAAAACGATGATGATTATTCAATAACAATCTCCCCTAAATAAGTGCTACTAAAAAGGCAGGATTTCTCCCGCCTGAATAAAAGCTTTATTTATCTTCTCCTTCTGTTTGAGTCGCATCAAACGTCCAGTTCAATTTCAACGTGTCTCCTTGGAATATATTTTGCTCTTCTTTATTATCAACAAATGTCAATTTCACATAAAGAGTATCATCATCACCCGGAGCAAGTCCATCCCCTTCATGGTTTACAATATCTTTTTCTACCAGATTAAGAACGTCACCAGCTTGCGTCGCTTTCTTTAGTTCAGACAATGTAGTAGACCATATAGGAACACTGTTTTTATCCAAGTTCCATAGAAAATCTACACGAATATGATCGCCAAAATCAGCGTTTCCATTGTCACCTTTTGCATCTGTTACAGTGTAATCAGTAAGAAGGTGCACATCTTTAATTTTTAAAGTTCCGTTATTAATTAATTGGAAGCCTCGCTCCATCTCATCGCCTGGTTTTATTTTGTCCACGTTCAAGATAACTTGCGGATCAACGCTTAAATCCAAAGTACCTGCCGCAAAGGTATTTTCTGTTACTTCTTTATCGCTGAAGTACGCAAACGTTCCGCCTCCAACTAAAGTTAAACCAAGCGCCGCAGATACAACACCCATACCTAATTTTTGTTTTATCCCCATTTTAATCCCCCTCCTAAAATTCTAAATATTAAGATTCAAAAAACTGAATTACTCTTCTATGCGTGATAACTAAATGAAATAATTTTAGAATCATTTCTATCTCACGCCACTCTTTCTATCTTCAAATACAAAATTAAGAAAAACCGGAAACGTCGTTTTAGAGCGTCTCCGATTCTTACTCCTCATGTCAATCATTCAAAATCTATCAGGTTATGTGCACACGTATGAAGTCATCTCTAGAATCCTTCTATTAAAATGTATAATATTATTTATTTTTTGGCTCCAATCCGATGGAACGCAGAATTTTCTCCAATGTTACTGGGCCAACATTTTCCTTTGGTTTTTGATTTGGCTTTGCATCAGGTCCCTTTTTCAAGAAGTTCTTTTCAATAAAACGAATATCCGTTTCATTCACTACACCATCTTGATTGACGTCACCATCAGTTACTGATACTTTCTCTTTCCCATAAGATAGAGCTGCTATTCTCGCATCTTTAATATCTACCATCTTATCGCTGTTTAGATCACCAGCAAGATTATTATCCATATACGCAGTGTAATATTGTCCAACTAGCTCCCCATCGCTCATTTTACCGAGCTTTGTTGTAAGTTTACTTTGCAGATGCCCCGGCATCTCTACAATAATGTCATATTCTTTATCACTAACAGGAACATTATGAATCTCAAATAGAGCATTTTTGTCGATTGTTCCTAGATATTTCTTCCCATCTTCAGAAACAGCGTATACTTTTGCACCTAATTTTGTGTAATCTTTGTTAGGAAGATAGCCTTCTGGGGTAAAGAAAGCTTCTGGCTTAATATACCCTCTAATTCTCGAATGTTTTGAAATGAAGACAAAAGTTTTATCTTGAAAAACAGGAATTGTAGCTGCTTCTGCTGCACCAAATTTTGTATAAGTAAACTTGTCTGGTTTAAGTGAAGCTAACTCCAAATGATATTCATCGTTCGTTATTTCAAATGTGACATCTAAAAACGGAATATCTTCATCTATTCCTTTAAATCCGTTCCCCTCTAAAGACGCATCAACTTTCACTTTATTGTTCACATTACCTTCCGTAATAGCTGGATTTGAAAGCTTCACGTTTAATCCATGTTCTTCCGCGTATTTTGTAAGCGTAGGATTTGGTTTGACATCTGTAAATTTATACAATTGTTTATCATATGGCACTTCAAAACTACCAGAGAGAAGCTGTTTCACATTATTTAAGTTCAAAGTCATCGTAATTTTGTCACCTAATTTAACTTTATCCTTGTTATAACTTGGTGCAGCATATTCTGTTCCTTCTTTAACGAATGTATAGTTTTGATATCCACGAATTGAATCACCTGCTGTCGCAGCATCCAATCCAAATAATCTTAAATCTAATGGTTCGTTCAATTCTTCTGGCGCTACCCCAAATTTAAAGTCACCATTTGGTTGAATCGAATTTAATGTACCAGAAGGAAAGAAAGAGTTTTGGAAATATACAATCTTATTCGCCTTTTGATCATACGGAAGCCCTTTTGCTTTTAATGCATCTATTCCAGTGTCATAAATATTGCCGTGCACCCAAAATCCGCGCTGCCCGTCTTCCTCTGTAAACATGGATTCACCAATTTCATGGACACCAGGCTGTACATCACTAAATTTCATTTCTGGTGCTACATTATCAATCATGATCGTGTCACTTTTTGTATAGGATTTTCCTTCTTTATCGTATCCGATGAATTCAAGTTCATAATCTCCATCAGGCAACGTGACAGGTTTATCCCCAATCGGATGATTCGGATCACCTGTAAATGGAAACACATTTCCCGTCAGGCCATATAGAATGTAATATTCTTTATTAGGTGTCTTATTGCTTGCGTCAACTGTACCAACAAACCCTAACGCGTTTCCTGTTTTTCGATCCTTCACAATCGCATCAACCGTTTCCAGTGGACTGTTCAATTTATATGACAACGGTGAGAACGGCCCGTCCATAAAAGAGTGCCATTTCGTCAAATCCGTCGCCATCGTATCTCGAAGTAAATTTACAGATGCAATCCCTTGCTCTGTCAAGCGAACGGCAAACGGAACTTGATATGTTTCTTTTTCATTATTTTTGTTTGTAATGTGAATATATCCTTCATATCTACCCAATTCCGCATTTGCTGGAATGGAAATTTCAGGATTCACTTCTCCAGAAGCCTTCGGATTTACTTTAATGGACTCCTGTACGCTCAATTTCACACCGTTTTTTGCTGCATCCTGCACGCCTACATTTTCCGATGAATACTCTACTTCTATTTTGAACTCTTTTTCCTCTTGTTGATTATTATTTCGAATCACAACTTTCCTGCTGTCTGTAATGGAAGAATTTTTCGATTGATGCTTACGGCCAAATGCAATAGAGCCGGTTTTCTCTTCAATTTCTACCGCTTGACCATTCTCGATATTTGATGTTTTGTCGATAACCTCAATAGAGGTATCTGCATGAACTGCTCGATACGCGTCAATTCTTCCCGCTCCCATTTCGTATACAGAACGCTCTTCTTTTAAATCGACTGCCGTGTTCATGAGTGCTTCTTTCACGTCAAACGGGCTGTAGTCCGGATGCGCTTGTAACATCAATGCCGCTACCCCAGCTGTATGAGGAGTCGCCATCGATGTACCAGACATACGCCCATATGCTACCGTATAATTGTCGCCATCTTTTGGATCATTTATATATTCAGGAACAGTAGAGAAAATAGACACACCCGGCGCTACAACATCCGGTTTAATATCATCTGTTTTATTTGCCGGACCTCGGGAACTGAAATCTGCTAAATGATCACCTTCTGTTTTTGTGTTACTCAGTTCTCCAAATGTAAAGGTTACATCCCCTTGTGCTGCTTTTGCCTGCAATTTCTCACCATCTGTCTTTGTTAAGCGGAAAGAAGGAATAAACGATGTACCTTCTCCCATATAAGCTGTAATATCACCATCCACATTGTTATACACAATCATTGCCTTAGCTCCTGCTTGTACTGCATTTTTCATTTTTTCATCAAATGTAATTTCACCGCGCTGAATAAGTGCAATTTTTCCTTTCACGTCTTTCCCAGTAAAATCCCCTGGTTTTCCAAGTCCTGCATAAACGACTGGCAACGATTGTCCTTTTAAATCTTCAAGCTTGTCCGTAAAGTTTTTGCCTAAGAGCATCATCTTTTCTATATGTAGATCTCCTACATCCCCTGTAAATGTTGGTACGCTTACAGCAGAATCACTTGCACCAACTGTAATCGGAAGAGCTGCGGCTCCAGGCGATCCAAGACTTCCCTCTCCATGCCCTGCATTTCCAGCTGCCACAACCGTTACAACTCCAGATAACATTGCATTATTTAATGCTATCGATGTAGGATATAAAGGATCGTTAATAGATGCACCTAATGACAAGTTGATGACGTTCATACCATCTTTCACTGCCTTATCAATAGCAGCAAGAATACCATTCGTGCTCCCGCCTCCATATGGACCCAACGCACGGTACGCATACAAATCTACATCAGGAGCTACCCCTTCTACGGCGTAATCTACAGTATTTTTCTTATCTGCAGCAATTGTACCGGATACATGTGTTCCATGCGATGTGTAGTAGGCACTACCATTATTGACTTCAGGAGCCCCTCCTGAATTTTTCCAATCCTTATATGTTGTTTCCATTGGATCGGCATCATTATCAATGAAATCCCAGCCTTTTACAGAATTCGGGTCAACTGTTTTTGAATCCACCCCAGCTTGCGCACGATATCCTTTATACGCATCTTTTAAATCAGGATGGTTATAATCAGCTCCTGTATCAATTACACCGACTTTAATGCCTTTACCTGTTATATTTTCTGCATGAAGCTTATCCACGCCGATTTGCGGAACACTATCAATCATCTTTGGCTGTACAGTGGCCTTATTTGTTTCTTTTGGCAAATCAAGTTTTACATCAGAATCTTTCCAAACACGTTTGACAACACCAGAGCGCACTAAATCTTCAATTGTATTTCCAGGCAATGTCATTGCCACGCCATTGAATGCGTTTTTATATTCTCTTGTAATCTTGGAAGATTGAAAGTCCTTCTCCACATCTTTCTTTTTTTGTAGTTGTTGAAGTACTCCCTTAAATTCTTGATGAGATTCTTCTACTTTTTTTTCTGCAGCAGAAAGAGTCATTTTCTTCCCTTTAGCTGTCTGCTTTAATATTTCAATTTTGGCAGGTGCTTGTTTAAACTCCACAATAATGTTCACTTTATCAGGAGTTGTTGTGTTGACATCTGGAGAAATCGTAAACTCCGGTCTAGCATCTAATGTTTTCAAAGCGGCTCTCTGTTCTTTTGTAAGACCGCTCAATACAGATTTCGCATCAGCAATCCCCTCTATCTTAGATGTACTTTCCGCCAATACGTTATACGGGATAGCAGATGATAATAGCATGCCAGCAGCCAATGCTCCTGTAAGAATTTTAATAGATTTCTTCCCCTTCATGTTGTTTCCCCCATTTACAATTGTTCTTTCTATATAAGATTATTACTTTCTCAACGCTTTACTTAGCAGAAATGTTTTAATCTATTCCTTTATGTGATCTCATTATATATAAGTCCGAAAAATCTGTTTATTGGGAAAATTATTGTCATTTACAGTCTAATCTTATACTTTGCAGGAGGTTTTTCTCGAAAAAACGAAGAAAAAACAAAAAAAACATAGCGTATTGTATGTTTTAAACTTGGGAAAATATCTAAAGACAAAATAATTTCAAGCTTTAATCACGAAAATAATAAAGTAAAACTTTTATCAGTGGGGGTTTCCTTCATCCTCCACTGATAATTATATAAATACAAATTAAAAAACCGACATAAGACCCTTCTTTTTAGGTGGGGGAGAGATCATCCGGCCATGCATAGAAGCGGTCAGATCCTTTTCCTGCCCAGACATAGTGAAAACAAAGAGAGAAAACGAGTGCAGGTCACCTTTTGTTATCCATAGCCGCGGCTTATATGTCGAAAAATCAAAATGGATTTATATAGCTCTCACCAATTGGACTTTTCATCTATCAAAATACTAATTATTCTCCTCCAAATTCCTAAGCATCGCAGGGTTTTCGGCATTAAAAAGTAACTTTTTAAGAATCCGGTTGGATGCTTGCAAATAATAGTTCGCAGAAGAGATATCTTTTTTTTTCTCATAATATAATATCACTATATCTAAATACTTTATCATCTTACTGAGATTCATATGCTTCTCTAACATCGGCAGCCCATACTTTATTAAATATTGAACAAGCGTCTTTTGATTGCCAAGAGCTTCAAGATACATTATTTTTAGCTCTATATAATTTGATGATTTGCGGTCTTGAAAGGAATCTAATTCTTGTTTTAATCGTACAGCTGCTTTTTCATGTTGATTCAATTCGATAAGTGCTTCTGCCATACTTGAGACTGTCACATAATAGGAGGTTGTATGTTTTTTCTTTAATTCAAGAGCTTGAGAGTAATATTCGAACATCTTTTTAGAGTCACCTTGTCTATAATATAAAAAACCCAAATTCTGAAGAGCTATTGCTTTCATTCCTGTATCCTGCAGTAGTTCCACATCACTTAAAACGGGAATAAGCATCTGTTCTGATTCTTCAAATTCGCCCATGTATATGAGATTTACAGCGATAATCATCTTGATATATACAATGCGCAAAATGTTATTCGTATTTTGCATAATACGTAATGCTTTGTATGCATAATGAATAGATAAAGAATACTGATACAAATGGCCATGCATTGCCGATCTATAGTAATAATACTCAGTGAGTTTTTCGCTGTACTGTTCTGCTTTTTCTTCTATACGATTCAGAATTTCGAGCGCTTGTACATATCGTTCTGTTCGGCCATAATAAAGAGCTTGAAGGAAAGTCCATAGATATAGTTCATATGAACTATATTTTGTTACATCCCTTTTCATTTTTGATGATGCTTTTTTAAATTCCGAGAATTGATTCAAGAATAATAAGTAACGAAGCATATATAACTCGTATACATATATCATCTCCGTGCATTGAACATATTCTTTCTGTTCTGATAGTTCTTTATATAACGCTGCTGCTTGCTCTTTATGAAGCCGTTCCATAGCATCGTTAAAAAGATCCAGCTTTCGTTTTAAAAGCTGTGTTTTTTTATTCTCTTCCTCAATTGATATCTGCAATCTTTCACATAGCATTTGCAATGTTTTTGTATGTGCTTCTTTGAAATTGTTTTCAATTTTACTCAGGTGAGTAATAGAACAAATCCCGTTACAAAGCTGTTCCTGTGTCTTATTCTGCTTCTTACGATGGTAATAAATGATTTTTCCTATAGACATAGATTATCCCTCTTTTTATTATCCGAATTTTTATATAATTAATTATACTACATGATATAAAAAACATCGGTTGAGAAATTAGATCAATAGGTCCATATTTTACTTTTCAAATTATATCCACAAATTTCTGTTAACACTGAGAATATAATAATTTGCTAAAAAATATAGAGAAGAAGAATACATGGGCGCACAAAAAACTCCTCAAAGAAAAAAAGCCCCACACAGAATTGATCAAGCATCTAACATCACTCTTAACTGTTCTGTTTCATACGAAAAGGAGCCATCCTTATAGATAGCTCCCTTTCCTGTATACCTCATTAACGTGCAGTAAACCTCCACTGATGGACGTTTGTCTTTATTTCTTCTTCGGTTCTGTCGTTTGACTTTGTTTCCCTTTAGAGAAATTAGATGAATCATCGAAATTTGGTTGCTTTTTACCAGCATTATTGCTTCTACCTTTTCCCATATGTAATGCACCTCCCCTCACCCTTACTATTCCCAAAATAAAAAATCCCCTTGCATCCAAGAGAATTTTTTTAATATGTTGTTTATTTAATTTTTTAATGACCAACATGTCCGGCATGCCCTGCCGCTCCAACTGTTCCTGCAGTACTTCCAGCGCTTCCAGCACCGCCATACCATATTGGATGCTGGTGACCATGATGTTGGTGACCGTGATGCTGGTGACCGTGATGCTGGTGACCATGATGTTGGTGACCGTGATGCTGGTGACCATGATGCTGGTGACCATGATGCTGGTGACCATGATGCTGGTGACCATGATGCTGGTGACCATGATGCTGGTGACCATGATGCTGCATTTGATAAAGAACCGCTTGCGGATGTATTTGGTGATGAACTTGGTGCTGGTGATGGCCATGATGTTGGTGATGACCATGATGTTGGTGATGACCATGATGTTGGTGATGACCATGATGTTGGTGATGACCATGATGTTGATGATGACCATGCCACCCATGAACTCCTTGTGGATAAGTTCCTACTCCTCCTACCATTGTTGGAAAGCCACCACCACTCCTTGGATGCCCTGTTCCTCCTACCATTGTTGGAAAGGCACTACCACTCCCTGGATGCCCTGTTCCTCCTACCATTGTTGGGAAGCCACCACCACTCCCTGGATGCCCTGTTCCTCCTACCATTGTTGGGAAACCATCACCACTCCCTGGATGCCCTGTTCCTCCTACCATTGTTGGGAAGCCACCACCACTCCCTGGATGCCCTGTTCCTCCTACCATTGTTGGGAAAGCACCACCACTCTCTGGATGCCCTGTTCCTCCTACCATTGTTGGGAAGCCACCACCACTCCTTGGATGCCCTGTTCCTCCTACCATTGTCGGGAAACCATCACCACTCCCTGGATGCCCTGTTCCTCCTACCATTGTTGGGAAGCCACCACCACTCCTTGGATGCTCCGCTCCTCCCATTAGCATATGAGAATATCCATCCGTCCAATTATGCATAGCAGCATGCTGTGCGTTATTATCTATCCCCTTCATTTCTTTCACCTCTTTCTCCTAAATTAACGTGCCCTTGTTATCATATTTCAGAAGAAAGAATAGGTGTTTGTCTATACTTGAATTTCGCTATTTCCTTAGTTGTCTCTAAAAAAAAGAGCAGCCCTTAACAGGACTGCTCTTTCTCATTAATTTGCAACGATATTAACAAGTTTTCCAGGAACAACAATTACTTTACGTACTGTTTTCCCTTCAATTTGCTCTTGAATTGCTTCAATTGCAAGTTGTTCCATTTCTTCTTTTGATGCATCTTTTTTCATCGTTAACTTCGCACGTACTTTACCCATTACTTGAACAACGATTTCAACTTCGTCCTCTACAAGTTTAGACTCATCAAATGTTGGCCAACTTGCATATGTGATTGTTTCGTTATATCCAAGCTTGTTCCAAAGTTCTTCCGCAACGTGCGGTGCAACTGGTGCTAACATTTTCACGAAACCTTCCACATACTCTTTTGGAAGTGATTCTGCTTTATATGCATCATTCACAAACATCATCATTTGAGAAATCGCAGTGTTAAAACGAAGCTCTGTATAGTCTTCTGTTACTTTCTTCACTGTTTGATGATACGCTTTTTCAAGATTTTTGTTTGCTGCACCTGTAATTTTCTCGCTTAATTCACCGTTTTCTTGAACAAATAGGCGCCAAACACGATCTAAGAAGCGACGAGCTCCATCAAGACCATTTTCAGACCAAGCAATCGAAGCATCTAATGGTCCCATAAACATTTCGTATAGACGAAGTGTATCTGCGCCATGGCTTGCTACGATATCATCAGGGTTTACAACATTACCTTTTGATTTACTCATTTTTTCGTTGTTTTCACCTAAGATCATACCTTGGTTAAATAGTTGTTGGAATGGCTCTTTCGTTGGAACAACTCCTACATCGTATAACACCTTATGCCAGAAGCGTGCGTATAGTAAATGAAGTACCGCATGCTCTGCACCGCCGATATAAATATCAACCGGAAGCCATTGTTTTATTTTTTCTGGATCAGCAAGGTGTTCGCTGTTTGTTGGATCAATATAACGTAAATAGTACCAACAGCTACCTGCCCATTGTGGCATTGTATTTGTTTCACGGCGACCTTTTTTGCCAGTCTCAGGGTCTACAACATTTACCCACTCTTCAATATTTGCAAGTGGCGATTCACCTGTACCAGAAGGACGGATGTTTTCTGTTTTCGGAAGAATTAATGGTAATTCTTCTTCTTTTACAGCTGACATTGTGCCATCTTCCCAATGGATAATTGGAATTGGCTCACCCCAGTAACGTTGACGGCTAAATAACCAGTCACGTAAGCGGTATGTTACTTTTTGATTTCCTGCGCTTGTTACTTCAAGCCATTCGATCATTTTGGCAATTGCTTCTTCTTTGTTTAAACCATCTAAGAATGCTGAGTTCACGTGCGCTCCATCACCTGTATGTGCTTCTTTCGTGATATCTCCGCCTTCTACAACTTCTTTCATTGGAAGCTCGAATGTTTGTGCAAATTCATAATCACGTTCGTCATGTGCTGGAACTGCCATTACTGCACCTGTTCCATAAGTTGCAAGAACATAGTCAGCAATCCAGATTGGTAATTTCTCACCGTTTACTGGGTTAACTGCATAAGCACCTGTAAATACGCCTGTTTTTTCTTTTGCAAGCTCTGTACGCTCTAAATCACTTTTCGCTTTTACAGAGTCAATGTATGCTTCCACTGCTTCTTTTTGATCTGCAGTTGTAATCCCAGCAACAAGCGTATGCTCTGGAGCTAATACGCAGTATGTTGCACCAAATAGTGTATCTGGGCGCGTTGTGAAAACTGTAAATTTCTCTTCTGTACCGTCAATATTGAAGTGTACTTCTGCACCTTCAGAACGACCGATCCAGTTGCGTTGCATATCTTTTAAGCTTTCCGGCCAATCAAGCTCATCTAGGTCTTCTAGTAAACGATCTGCATACGCCGTAATTTTTAGCATCCATTGTCTCATTGGACGACGTTCAACTGGATGATCACCGCGCTCACTCTTGCCATCGATTACTTCTTCGTTTGCAAGTACTGTACCAAGGGCTGGGCACCAGTTTACTGGTACTTCATCTACATAAGCTAAACCTTTTTCATATAGCTTTAAGAAAATCCATTGTGTCCATTTATAATAACTTGGATCCGTTGTATTTACTTCACGATCCCAATCATAAGAGAAACCTAATGATTTAATTTGGTTACGGAATGTGTTAATATTTTTCTCAGTAAATTCTGCTGGGCTGTTTCCAGTATCAAGTGCATATTGCTCTGCCGGAAGACCGAATGCATCCCATCCCATTGGATGAAGAACGTTGTAACCTTGCATACGTTTCTGACGAGATAAAATATCTGTTGCCGTATATCCTTCTGGATGCCCTACGTGTAAGCCTGCACCTGATGGATATGGGAACATATCTAGTGCATAAAATTTCGGTTTGTCTGTTTCATCTGGCGTACGGAATGTTTTATTCTCTTCCCAATACGCTTGCCACTTCTTCTCAATCTCTTGATGATTAAAACTCATTAAACACCCTCCATTCAAATTCTATATATTTTCACCGCCTAAAATACAAAAAACCCCTCATCCCAGAAAAGGGACGAGAGGTTATAGATTCCCGCGGTACCACCCTAAATTAATGTAATAGAGGATGTTCAAAACGTCCGGTAAAGATAGCTGTCGCATTTCTTTATCCTCCTTTTTGAACAAGCACTAATATATACATTCGCTTAGATCCGTAACGTGGATAGACGGCAATTGCTACTTCATTTCACAACTGCAACTCAAAGGCGAGTTCATAATGAAACGTGGATTGACTTGCACCGACCGTCAACTCTCTAAACCAGCTTCTATTACTACTACTCCTTCTCACTGTTATTACATATAAGTTATATTAAATATATTCTAAAACATGTTACATGTTCCGTCAAACTAAACTGCAATTTTTTCTTGGGGAGTTTCTTCTACTTTTACTCGTTTATCATATATACTCGCTGCTAATATCGCTACTACAAGCATTACCATTATGGCAATGAACAATACTTCCATATTATATATGTCAACAATCGCTCCACCGACAACAGGTCCAAACATTTTTCCAACAGTTGCTGCACTATTAACCACTCCTTGATAAAAACCGATTTTATCCTTTGGTGCTAATATGTTTGCAATCGTTGGAACAGCTGGCCATACGAATAATTCACCAATTGTTAATGTTACCATTGCGACAAGAAACATCGTAAACTGTTGCGCTTGGCTGAGTACAATAAAGGACGCAGCAAAAATACAAATTCCGATCATAATCTGTTGTTTTAAAGAGCGTTTCATCGCTCGAATGATCATGCTGACAAGTGGCTGTGCACAAACAATCATCGTCCCATTTATCGTCCATAATAAACTGTAATAGCGCAGACTAATATTTAACTCCTGCATATGCGTTGCAATTGCACCTTGCCACTGTACATATGTAACCCAGCATAAAGCATATGCGACACACACAATAAGAAGTGCTCGAAATCCTGGTGTAAGTGACCATGCTTTCTTCGTTTCCCCTGGTGTTTGTAAACTTTTTTCCTTTTTGTCTTCCATACCACGGAATCCAATAAAGGCAATTAAAAAGAAAATAAAATATAAAATAAAGTTCGCTAAGAAAATATAATCAAAACGGTAAGAAGCAACTAAACCACCGCACGCTGTTCCAACAGCAATCCCAACGTTCTGTCCGACATACATTGCATTAAATGCTCTCCGGCCACCTTCTGGCCAAACCGTTCCAACCATCGCATACATCGATGGAAATACCATACCAGAACCAAATCCAATTAATGCAAGCCAGACGACATATAACGGCCAGCCATGATAAAATACAAGGCCGAGAATCGATACTAATGTAATGATAATTCCAACTAAAATAGATTTATATCCGCCCCATTTATCAAATAGCACACCGCCGAGCAAGTTACCGATTACACCAGTTAACGAGTTAATCATTAACACCATACCAGCCACTGATAATGATTTTCCTAAATGATCGTGTAAGTAAATTGTATTAAAAGGCCATAAAAAAGAAGCACCCGTGACATTGATAATCATCCCAGCTACTAATAGCCATACTTTTCTTGGCATAGTTCGACCCTCCTATTCTGTTGTTTTTCGTTCGTATATAACATTAGAATTGTATTCGTTTTTAAATAGGAAGGCAACTGATTAATAGTTGGTGAAATTCTGATAATATCGTGAAATCGGGCTCATGTGGATGATATAAATATATCGACGACTCTACAAAATACAACTGGGATACATACTCAAGACAAATTTGTATTGGTAACAATGTTAAAGAAGTCGATTCCCAACTTATAAAGTGAAACTTTGATCAGTTGGGGGTTTCTTCATCCCCCACTGATCATTAGCCCCTACCTAACTTCTTTGCTTCTTGCAGAAATTTGAGGTGAGGGTATTACTGCTAAAAGAGACAGCTCTATTTTAAATTATTTTTCTGTGCTTATTGTTAGTTTTTAAATTTGCAAGTTCTGGTAAAAACTTGTCATTTAATACTTTAATACGTGTTCCTTTCATACCCAAAGAACGAGATTCAACGATACCTGCACTCGCGAGTTTACGAAATCCGTTTACGATTACAGAACGAGTGATACCTACACGGTCAGCAATTTTACTTGCAACAAGTAATCCTTCTGTTCCATCTAATTCTTCGAAGATGTGCTCAATTGCTTCTAACTCACTGTATGATAATGAGCGGATTGCCATTTGAACAATTGCTTTACTACGAGCTTCCTCTTCAACTTTTCCCGCTTTTTCATGTAAGATTTTCATACCTACTACAGTAGAGCTATACTCAGCAAGAATTAAATCATCATCTAAAAACTCTTGATGGGTACGAACTAATACTATTGTACCTAAACTCTCGCCACCACCAACGATTGGTATAATTGTAGTTAAGCCTTGACCAAACAATTCTTTGTTTTCTACAGGGAACCCTGTATATTTACTATTTACATCTAAGTTTGAAGATATTTCTGTAATATTGAATAGGCTTTGTGTATATTCTTCTGGGAATTGACGCCCCGCAAGCATTTGTTTCATGCGCTCATTTTCAATTTGTTGATGAATTGCATATCCTAATAACTTACCACGATTGTTTACTATGAATACGTTTGCTTCAATTACTTCACACATTGTATCTGCCATTTCTCTAAAGTTTACAGTTTGTCCTGCTGTACTTTGTAATAACGCGTTTAACGTTCTTGTTTTTACTAATAGTCCCATTTCTAAATTTCCTCCTTCATGTTACGTACATATTGAGATATTATCGTTATCTTTTCTAGCATAATTTCAAATGATAAATTAAGTTCTGGTACAACAATAAAGTGAAACTTTTATCAGTGTGGGGTTTTCTTCATCCCCACTGATCATTATCATTAATCACGAATCGGACTTTTACGAGCAGTTTATCTCCCAGCTCACTTCTTTGCTTTCTCCAGAACTTTGAGATAGAGATATTATTGCCCGCAAATAGCGGGATAAAGTGAAACTTTTATCAGTGGGGGTTTTCTTCATCCCACACTGATAATTAGCCCTCACCAATCGGGCTTTTACGGGCAGTTATCCCCCACCTATCTTCTTTGTTTCTCTCTGAATCTTGAGGTGGGGGTTTTACTGCCCGTTAATGCGGGGTAAAATTTGCATACTCTCTACGCAATGTTGCTATAAGTTCATTATCTGGATTAAATTTTGAATATTTATTCTAGAATTCTATGTGCTATAAACGTTTTGCACCCGAACTTTATTCCTCATATAAGGTAATTTTGTAAATACAATTACATGATAAATTAAAAGCGCATACAAATCTGAATTTTTTTGAATCGTCACAATAATTTCAAATTTATATGACAATATGTGTAATGTTATTTCCGGAAATTATGGCAGCATCAGGGAAATACTGATTTACGGCTCTTAATATTTAATATTGTTATTGGTTTCAGTGGAATTATAAAAATAAGAAAGTCGAACTAGATACAATCATCTAGTTCGACTTCTTTTCAAAACTCTATTTCTCTTTCGGAAGAACAATTCCTTTATACAATTGAACTGTAATGAAGTAGTAAATCGCGTAAATGACTAAGAAAATAACAATCGGAAGCCAAATACGGAAATACGGGTCAAGTAAGATGAACCCGAAAATGTTCATACCAATTAATACGTGGGCAATACCTACGATTGCTGGGAATAAGAACACTAAGAATAACTCTTTATAGATGGACTTCGTTAATAACTCACGGCGAACACCGATTTTACGAAGCATTTGATAACGCGTAATATCGCTTGATGCACCAGAAAGAATCTTAAACATTAAACAACTTGCCATCATGGCTAGGAAAGCAATTCCTAGGAAGAAGCCCATAAATACTGTTCCACTTGCAATGCCGTAAAATCCAGTATACAGTTGGTTCTTACTTTGCAAGGAACCTTCTTTTACATTTTTATATTTAGCTATCTGCAACTCGTCAATTTTTTCCCATTCTTTTTTATATGTTAAGAAATTATCTACTTTTCCAAGTAATGCAACGCCTTCTTTACCTTGTACACCATCATACATCTTTTTATCTACAATTTTGATTGTTTGATCAGGATGTACATAGAACGGCTGGATAGACCTTAAAGCATTATCCCACTCTTCCGGAATTACCTTTGCATTCGCATCTTTTTCTTGACTATATCTTGAAATAGCACCTACTGGAATATCTTCAGAAACAGGTTTAAATTTACCAACACTTTCTTTTCCTACACCATCCTGTACTAATGGACGATTTTTTTCTAGGTCTTCTTTTAAGTAGTAAACGAACTTATCATCTACTTTGTAACGATATTCATTTTTCTCTTTAAATGTAATACCATCTAATATTTTCTTTTCTTCCGCTGTTGGGTTATGAATCGCTACATCATAAATTGCCAAACCATCTACAGTCAGCATAACATTATTTTTAAAAGCCATACCGCCAGAAATCGCACCTGCTCCAAGCGCGACTAACATCGCTACTGTCGCTAGTACCTTTGTTAAGCTATTAATACGGAAGTTTAATTGTGCAAATGTAAAAGCATTAAGTCCTTTTTCAGTACGTTTTTTATTACTTTTTAGCTTCTTAATAATAAGCGGAAGGAACGTTCCAAATAACATGTAAGTTCCTGACGTTACGGTAATTAATGCAATAATAATCCCGACTTGCGCCAACTTATCCATGTAAACCATAGAAGCATAGCCGATTGCTAATAGAATAATTCCAACGAATGCAAGTGCAACAGTCTTTGCTCCTTTTACAGAAATACGATCCGTTTTGGAATCTGCATGAACCAGTTGCAGAACCGTAATACGTGATAATTTGATACTATTCATAATTGCTGATAAAACAAATAGTACAAGGAAGAAAATACAAGTAACAATCGTAGATGGAACATAAAATGCATGGTAGCCACCTGCAGTAAACTCAAGCTGCTGCATAAGTAGTTTACCAATTCCTCGTGCTAGCCCTACACCAACTGCAATACCAACTACAAGAGATGCAATTCCTAATACAATTGTTTCAATAAACATAAGCAATGTAACCTTATGTTTTTTTGCTCCTAACATCATATACATACCGAATTCTTTTTGACGAAGTGATAGTAAGAAAGAATTTGCATATAAAATATAGAAGAATGTAATAATAGCTAATAGTACTGCACCAGCATGGAATACGAACTGAATACTGCTAATTACAGAATTCGCTTCAATAAATGCTTTATTCAGTGCTAGCGTTTGGAACATATAAAAAATTGAAATAGACATTACAAGACCAACAAGTAAGACGATATAGTCTTTCAGCTTACTTTTTAGTCCTGACATAGAAAGCTTAAATAACATGCCTGAACCTCCTTTCTTATGCTTTTTGTGTGCCTAAGTCTGCAAGCACATCTAAAATTTCTTTATAGAACGCTTCACGCGTCCCACTGCGGTGAATTTCCTTATACAATTCGCCATCTTGAATGAATAGAATGCGTCGGCAGTAACTTGCACTAAACGGATCATGTGTAACCATCATAATCGAAACGCCTTGCTTTTCATTTAAGTTTGTCATTGCATCTAAAAGACTAGTTGCGTTTTTAGAGTCAAGTGCTCCGGTTGGCTCATCTCCTAAAATAATTGCTGGTTCATGTACAAGTGCACGCGCTGCTGCTGAACGTTGCTTTTGTCCACCAGATACTTCAGATGGATACTTTTGAAGTATTTCTGAAATTCCTAACATTTCCGCTACCTTTTCTACTTTTGGTCCAATCTTTCTTGAAGGAACGCCTTGCAGAGAAAGTGGTAATGCAATGTTTTCATAGATTGATAAGTTTTCTAGCAAGTTAAAGTCTTGGAAAATAAATCCTAGTTTTTGTGAACGGAAATCAGATAGCTCACCTTGCTTCATTTTTGTAATATCTGTACCTGCAATTTCAACAACACCGTCCGTCGCTTTATCTAATGTCGAAATTACATTTAGTAATGTTGTTTTCCCTGAACCAGATGGTCCCATAATTCCAACAAATTCGCCTTCTTGAATTGAGAATGACACGCCCTTTAATGCGTGCGATTGGCTCTCGCCTTTTTTACCGTATACTTTTTTGACGTTTTTCACGTCTACTACTGGTGTTTTCATATAGATCCTCCTCTTTGTTTTCCTGTTCCTATTTTGCTCTTTTTAGACATTATCTGCCATCGGTTAACATTACATTTACCTTACATTTTTGTAATATAAAAAAATAAAGCCAGGTCATACTGCGACCTGGCTTACTCTGATTGCTTTGATTTTTGCGGTTGTCCTTTTTTACGATTCCGTTGCTTCGCTTCTACAACTGGATCGAGTTCATTGGAAAACTCAGCATTATGTCCATTTTGTGTTTTTTGTTCTGGGTTATTTTGATCTGAACGCTTTGCCATTTCTAGCTCACTCCTTCTTAATGCGGCGTAACAATCATTTGATGTTGCAGTTGACGAACTGCCATACGAGCACGGTTTAATTGCTCACGTTGCTCATCATTCGCATGTTGTTGCATGATTTGTAGATCGTTATAAGCTTGTTCTAATTGTAATTGCGCATCAGAATATTCCATCGTGTTGTAATGCTCTTGTCTCATTCCAAGGTCTAATTGCTCTTTTGCATATTCTATCGCTTGCTCAGCTTGCGTAATGTATGTTTCAAGTGATTGACGCTCTGCCATTTTATTTCCTCCTTGCCTTTATCCTGCTCTAACGGATAGTAAAACTCCCACCTCAAGATTGTGCGGAATCAAAAAAGATAGCTGGGAGATAACTGCCCGTAAGAGCCCGATTGGTTCGACTAACCATCAGTCACTGATGGAAGTTTTACTTTATTTCCCCTTTAGTTTGTCCCTTCCATATGAACCTTATGAGTATGTTATAATGGATTTTGTTTCATTTTTACTTGTATAGCATAAATAAAATAGAATGTTTTTGATTTAGGAGGGATATGTAATGAAAGGCCAAAACCCTTTTCCATATACAAATGACAATAAACGTTACCATACGTGGAACTATCATCTACGCAAAGAATTTGGTGAAAAAATCTTTAAAGTTTCGTTAGACGCTGGCTTTGATTGCCCAAACCGTGACGGTACAGTGGCATACGGTGGTTGCACATTTTGTAGTGCTGCTGGTTCTGGTGATTTTGCTGGTGATCGCCGTGACGACGTTGTAACGCAATATCATGAAATGAAAGAAAAAATGCATGAGAAGTGGAAAGATGGAAAATGTATCGCTTACTTCCAAGCATACACAAATACACACGCTCCAGTAGAAGTGTTAAAAGAAAAATTCGAACCGCTTTTAGAACAAGATGACGTTGTTGGTCTTTCTATTGCCACTCGTCCAGATTGTTTACCTGACGATGTTGTGGAATATTTAGCGGATTTAAATAAACGTACGTATCTTTGGGTGGAGCTTGGACTACAAACTGTTCATGAGCGTACAGCTAACCTGATTAACCGCGCGCATGACTATCCTTCATACGTAGAAGGCGTGAACAAACTCCGTAAGCATAATATTAACGTATGTTCCCATATTATTAACGGCCTTCCTCTTGAAAATTACGACATGATGATGGAAACAACACGTGAAGTAGCAAAGCTTGATATTCAGGGTATTAAAATTCATTTGCTTCATTTATTAAAAGGAACGCCGATGGTGAAACAATATGAAAAAGGACAACTCGAATTCCTTTCTCTTGAAGAGTATGTAAGTCTTGTTGTCGATCAACTTGAAATCATCCCATCAGACGTCATTGTGCACCGTATTACAGGTGACGGTCCACCAGACTTAATGATTGGTCCAATGTGGAGCTTAAAAAAATGGGAAGTATTAAATTCCATCGATGCAGAATTTGTACGCCGCGGCACTTGGCAAGGGAAATATGCAAATGAGGTGAAGCCATTATGAAATTAGAACGTGTTTTACCATTTGCACGTACACTACTGCAAACTGCTGTAAAAGAAGGCGACTATGCGATTGATGCAACGCTTGGCAACGGTCATGATACTTGCTTTTTAGCGGAGATTGTCGGGGAGAACGGCAAAGTCTTTGGCTTTGATATTCAACGTGAAGCCATTGAAAGCTCAGCTACTCGGCTAAAAGAAAAAGGACTCGAAGAGCGAACAGTTCTCGTTCATGATAGTCATGATACTTTGTCATCCGTATTGCCAGAGGAGGCAAAAGGAAATGTAACCGGAGCAATTTTTAACTTAGGTTACCTTCCCGGGGGTGACAAACATATCGTTACAAAACCAAACTCTACAATTTCTGCTATCGAGCAATTATTAGAAGTGATGGCACCAGAAGGCATCATCGTCCTTGTCATCTATCATGGACACCCAGAAGGACAAGTAGAACGCGATGCCGTTGTGAAGTTTGCAGAAGAGCTTGATCAAGAACAAGCACACGTACTCCGATATGGATTTATCAATCAACAAAATCATCCACCATTTATTGTGGCGATTGAGAAACGCTAAGACGTGCAATGTATGCACGTCTTTTTTATTGTCTCAAGAACAACACCTACCATATAATGGATATATAAATCCTATGCAGAAGGAGAGTAAATATTTTGTTGGTAGAACTGAAAGAAATAAAAAAGAAATACGGCAAACAAATTATCTTAAAAGGCATTAACTTATCTATTCCAAAAGGACAAGCATCTGCCATTATTGGTGGAAATGGTACTGGAAAAAGCACTTTACTCAAAATGATTGCCGGATTTATTGCCCCTACAACTGGAACAATCCAGAAACAACCGGGTATAAAAATCGGATATGTACCTGAGCACTTTCCAGAAGATATTCGTTTTACACTTGAAGACTATTTGTATCATCTCGGTCGTATTCACGGTTTATCCCAAACACACTTACAAAAGAAAATCCCTGAAATGCTGGAACTCTTTCATTTAGAGCATGCCAATCATTCCGTTATAAGAAACTTTTCAAAAGGAATGAAGCAAAAAACAGGTATCATGCAAGCACTCCTTAGTAACGTAGACATGTTAATTTTAGATGAACCCCTTTCTGGACTTGATCCGAAATCACAACAGGAACTCGAGGATATATTGCTTACATTAAAACAACAAGGACTCACCGTTCTCTTTACTTGCCATGAGAAGCAGCTACTAGAAAACTTTGCAGATCGAGTTGTGACATTAGCTAATCATACGATTGCAGAGGATAAACTTTTACTATCCGATAAAATCCCGCAAGAGCACATCTATATAGAAGCAACTGTGCCTCACACATTTTCTATCACAGAGTTACAGAAGCAATCCGGCTACATACATGTTGCATATAACGCAAAACTGTATCTCATTCAATTACAAATTGAAAAGAATTATACAGGCGATATACTTCAATATTTATTACATGAAAAAGCATTCATTACGTTGTTACACCCTAATTCCTAAACCGAAAGAAGGCTCTTTATGCTCGCGCTCATTCGTTACAATTTTCTCGATTATACAAAGTCATATAAGTACGTTCCGCCCATCGCGATGTACATTGTAAGTTTACTTTTTGTCTATACCTATAAACCAAATCCAATTGTTCCAACATATTTAGAAACAGCACTTCCGCTCTACTTACTTTCAGCTTGGATTACCGTGACACTGTTTCATACGGAAGACCCTGTTCAAGAACAAATTACCCTTTCTCATACAAAAAATATACACACCCTATATCTTGGCAAATATGTAACAGTGCTTCTCATTTGTAGCTTTCTGTCCTTTGTATCTGTTATATATCCAATTGTCTTTGATATGTTTCATGAAAAAATGACAATGTCATTTTTTATAATTGGTATCCTTGCACACATTTCTTTATCTATACTTGGTATTTCAATTGCAACATTATTTACACGAAACATCATCAAAAAAGCAAATACCGCTTGGCTTAGCCTTTCTTTTGTACTACTTATCACGATTGCGTCAATTCGTCTAAAAAAAGAGACGCCAGAACTATTATGGTTTTTCCCGCCTATCGACAGTTTCATGATGCTAGGGCATTATGAGCAGGAATTGCTCTCGCATACACTTTGGCTCACTGCATGGGCGCTTGTATATTCATTTGTATTAATTGCTTTATTTCTTTATCTTGTTCGGAAAAGACGTTTTTAAAGAAGGAACTTTTAAATAAAGACAAGAATCCATAGAGTTAGAATTACTAAATGGATCTTACAGGAGGATGTACAACTATGATTGGAATACTAGCAGGAATGGGACCAAAATCTACAGGACCATTCGTTGATACAGTAATCGAACAGTGCCAAGAGATTTATGGTGCGAAAGACGACATGGACTTTCCTCATATGATGATTTATTCATGTCCAACGCCATTCTACATGGATCGGCCTATTAATCATGAAGATATGGAAAAAGCCATTATACATGGTGCACAAAAGCTTGAAAGTACTGGTATCAACTTTATTGCAATACCCTGTAATACGGCACATCTTTACTTTAATCAGGTAAAGAATTCGGTTTCAGTTCCCCTATTAAACATGGTGGATGAGACTATAAAAGAAATACCTAATCACGCAAAGAGAGTAGCCCTTTTAGCTACCGATGCCACTGTTCAATCTGGTATGTATCAAGAGGCTTTTTCGAAATCTGGTATGAATTATATTTACAAAGACAGTTGGCAAACTGATGTAAATATAATCATATCAAAAATAAAAATAGGTCAAATAAACGAATCAAGTCAATTGTGGAATAAGCTCTGCACAGAATTAGCTACTACTGTAGATGTCGTAATCATAGCATGTACAGATTTGAATGTTGTATTAGATAAGAAATCGGATAATATTTGCTTTGTTGATTCTTCTACCTGTCTTGCAAGGGCCGTTGTAAAAAAGTATTTATCTATTAGAGAATCAATAACTGAGATGTAAATTTTTTTTGGAAATACATATGAACGAAAACAGATTGAGCTCATCAGCGTACCAATCTACTGCTTTTTGTAAATCTTTTACGTGAATAAAAACAGTGTTAATTTTGTTCATAATCGTCTGTTGTATTTGATTATCCATTTTAAAACCTCCTCAAATAAAAAAGCATTTGTACATAGTGATTTATCAAGACCTAAATTAAAGGACATTACATATTAGTCATATAAAATATGTAATGTCCTTTCTTATTCAACTAACGCGCCCTTTAATGGAATAACATAACTTGCGTTTTTAGAGATTGTTTTATCAATCACATTAGTAGATGAAGATTGTTTCCACGATGTAATAGTTTTATAAGTACTAACCATTAAACATTAATTTTCAAATACCTAGAATTAAAAGGAATAGTGTGCATAGCAGCATAAGAAATAAAAGAGGTAAAGAAAACTTTAGTATGGAGGGAATACCCCTATATTAACAGGAATAAGTATGGTTATGATTTCCAAATCATTTAACATTTAAAAGGAGGTAAAAACATGAGTGAACAAATACTGAAAGTAAATAAAGTAGGTATATGTACAGAAATTTTTGGGAATCCTAAGGATCCTGCTGTGCTTTTAATTATGGGAGCGATGTCTTCATTAGACTGGTGGGATGAGGACTTCTGCCTCCGCCTTGCTGATCAGGGGAGATTTGTCATTCGGTACGATCATCGTGATTTGGGGAGATCCGTCACTTATGAACCTGGTACTTCTAACTATACAATAACGGACATGACTGACGATGCGGTTGGGGTCCTGGATGCTTATTCCATAGAGCGGGTCCATATCGTTGGAATGTCCCTGGGCGGTTTGATCGGTCAGATTCTTGCCCTGAGATATCCAGAACGCATATTTACGCTTACCCTAATTGCATCAAGTATGTTCGGGACTGAGATGGAAAAACTGCCTCCAATGGACCAAAGCATACTGGATTACCATGCGAAGAGTACTTCCATAGATTGGTCAAATCGGGAGGCGGTCATTTCCTATCTGGCGGGTGGATGGAAAACTTTATGTGGTTCCAAACCTTACGAGGAGGTAAGAATGTATAAACTGGCGGAAAGAGAGGCTGCCCGCGCTAAACAGCTGCCGAGCAGATTCAATCATGCCATGCTGCAAGGCGGAGACGAGTATTACGATAGAATGGGTGAGATTAGCATACCTGTCCTCATTATTCATGGCACAGAAGATCCAGCTCTCCCATACGAGCATGGACTTGCTCTTGCGAAAGCTATTCCCCATGCTGAATTAGTGACTCTTGATGGATCAGGTCATGAGATTCATAGTGAAGACTGGGACCAAATTATAGACTCAGTTGTAAATCTTAGTTCGCGATAAAAATTAGTGATTTCATTTTTTATATTAAAAGATGCCTTATTAAATTTTATACCTGTTGTATACTAGCTAATCTATATGAAGTGAGCAAAAACACTAATCCCTTACGGTTCAAGGGATTGGTGTTTATTCATATTTTATCGTTTATACAGTTTTATACATTGTAGATGATGTAGCTTTGAAATAAAATTTGATTAAAAATCTCTATAACTTTTGCATTTATTTCGCACTTTTTTTAATACTTATTTTGCGTGAAAAGAAAAAAGGATCATACATATTAGTCCTGCTAATATGTATGATCCTTTTATATTTATTCCACAAACGCGCCCGATTGTGGAAAATCTTAATTACTATGTCTTATTGAACAAACCTACCTCTTTACTTTACAAAAAGTGAGCATTTACCTTTTTATAAGACCCTCTGTTTGCGGAGGGGAGTTAGCTGTTATAATGATGTCTGGGTAATAATAAGTAAGTTACCGTTGCTTATTAAACAAGCAAGGCCCGATTGGCCCTGCTTGTTATTTGACTATTACTTTTCCATCCATTCCTTTCTGGAAATGGTACCGACATATCAGTTCATATGTACCGGGCTCTTTAGGTTTCACGGTAATGGTTTTTTCTTTACCCGGCTGGACTTCGGCGTCAATTCTGAGCTTTTCCACTGTGAAGGTGTGCTCTTTCTTACCTTGGTTTTTCAATATCAACGTTGTCGTTCTTCCAATCGGAATAGTGATGACTTTCGGATTAAAATAATCATCGTTCAACTCGACCTCAATCACTTTCACTGACTCAATAGGCTGTGTTACGACGCCGGATTCGGCAAATACACTGAGTGAACCTGGAGTTGTCACAACCACAATCATCGCAAGCAAAACGACCAGTCCAGTTAACCACTTTTTCACAGACATTCGCAATCCTTCCTTTCCTAAGTATTGTTTTCCAATTCATAAAATATTATCACTATAAATGGGGTTCCAACGCGCTTCAAATAGTAACTCTTTTATCTGAAACAGTGACAAAGAAAAAAGATCAACTCTAATGACGATCTTCTGGAATCCATTCTTCTTCACTTAATCTGCACCATTAGTTTAAGTGTAATACTTCACATTCAAACTCTCTCACTAGCTAAAAAATAAATCAATCCAATAATAATGATTCCTAATATTCCATGTGCAACATAATCCATTGTTGTTGGCCCACCAATTTTCGTTGCCATATTATAAATCCCAAGAGTAAATGAAACACAAAGACAAACCAACAATACGATATCAATATGTTCATATGATTTTTGCAAGAAACGTTTCACTTTATCACTCCCTTTTCTATATTTTACCATAAATTTCATATTTAAATTGACACCTCGAACTGAATGTAATATATTTTATGCATAAGTTAAAAATATATTACATAAGTAATTTATTTAAGTCATTACGGAGGTGCTTATGGGCAAAAAGGGAACATTGCAAAATAACTTATATTTGTTACGAGCCGAGCGACGTTGGTCACAAAAGTATGTCGCTGAGATGCTCGGTGTCAGTAGACAAACAATTCATTCGTTAGAAAGCAATAAATACAATCCGTCACTTATGCTTGCTTTTCAAATTGCAAAATTATTTGAAGTAGAAATTACAGACATTTTTCAATACTTGGAGGAATAATGATGTTAGGGGATACAATTTTCATTGCAGCAACAATCATTTTTTGTATTGCATGTGGTATTTTTGTAGGTTTCACTTTTTCAGAGGGTAAAGATGAGCGCGGGCAACAAATCCTCGGAAAAGCTTTTAATGTTTCTTTTGTTTTTATTCTTTTCGGTTTTATCACTTACTCTCTTCTTTCTAGATATGCAAATGTTGACCTAGAATTTATGAGAATATATGTTACTGTTTGGATGGCTGTAGTTATGACGGGAAATGCTGTTACAATTCGTGTATTAAGACAACGAATTTAAATAGAAAAAACCACTCTTTTTACAATCCTAAAAAGAGTGGTTTTTCTTCATCACTGCGCCATTTTCTTTCGGTACATCTTCCCGTTCCAATAGAAGAATCGTGAAGTGAATCCCCCGTATTTCACAATGCGCCGTGCCATATGTTGCATGTTTTTTTGCTGCGATACTTTTTGATCAGATAAATAAATCCCTAATAAACCGCGGCTGATGAGACGATGAAACTTTGCATGCGGTAATTGTTCAATACTTCGTTCTGCTTCTAGAACAAAATACTTGAGTCGCTCTAATGTTACATGTTCATTCTCATAATAACTACAGAAATTTAAATCTCCGCCAAGTCGATCTTCTTCTTGATCAATGAAATAATCAAGTAAAATATGAAGTCCTTGTACGTATGGGAAATAGCCTTGCTTAATCTTCGCAATATCTTCATCCAATAATTCATCATGAAACGCATACGCCACAAGACAGAAAATTCCAAGCGTTGATCCTGCACATGCTGAAAATTCAAACCAACTCATCGGTGGTAACTTTTCCTTATGAGCCTCAAACCATGTTTGCAAACGCGGTTCTCTCTCTTCTTGCTTCACATGCTTATGAATTTGTAAATCACAATAATAACAAGCGAGCTCGTGAAGAATCGGGGCAATTTTATCATAGTGTTTTGTATTCTTTAAAACATCCTGACATGTTGCAACAAGTTCATCCAAGTAACCACCATCGTCTTGGTCATCACGATAACGATAGTAATTGCTTCCTTCACTCTCTGGCGTTAATGCCGTCAGCATTGATTCATGCAGTGCGGCAAAATCATTTGGATCAAGCGATGTGCTGCGATCACATAAGTTATCTAGGTAATCACTAATCGTTTGATACGCTACAATAAAGCGAATACATTCTTCGCGATGTCCATTTGCAAGCAGCGCTAAAATACCACCGCCCTCACAATGAAACGTTTTATTCTCAATACTTGCAATCGCTTGGCTATGAAGCTCATCATTAGGAATATGGTAGGCACGCTCTTTCCACATTGCTAGCTCATGGTGTACAACCGGAAACACATCGCGGTATACTTTCGCCATGAGCGTTATGGGGTTACTCGGTACTTTCACTTCTTCCTTCATCTCCTCTATCAAATGTACAAATAAGTAAGAAATAGTACTGCTTATCCATTTCATTATTCATTTGTTTCTATTATGTTATTTACATGTGTTTCAGTAAATGCTTTCGTATAGGTGAAAATTTCATCTCGTTCATACTCATTAAATAGCTCATGATAACATTTCGGCCATTCTTTGTATGTTTTATCATTTATTTTCAGCCTATCAAACCATTCACGGACACGTGTTTTATCTACAAGTTTATCCTCACATGCCTGCATTAGCAAGAGCGGAACATCTGGAAATTCAGCTATTTTTTCATGAGCAATTTCAACAGATTTTATCAATTCACTATACCAACGAACTGACACTTTACGCAAGAACAATGAATCATTTTCCATCGCATCTCGAACTTCTTTATTTCGCGTAGACATTTCTACTGTAATATGAGACTGAAATTGCATTTTCGGCGCGATGACATTTAACACTTTTGCAATTGCACGAAGCGGTGCTGCTGGTACAGATAACACCCCTAAGCACGGGGAACTTAATAGGATGCCTTGTATATCATCCATCTTAGTTTCTTCCATCACACGGATTGAAATTAATCCGCCCATACTATGTCCGAATAAAAAAATAGGTAACCTATATTTTTTCGCTTCTGTTATCCAAGTTTTGACTTCCTCTATGTATTCATCAAACGAATCAATATGTCCTCTATTTCTTGAAGTTGTTCCATGAGCTGGCAAGTCACCCATTACCACATGATAACCGAAATGGTTCCACATTTCAGCAAACGCCTCATAACGTCCGTGGTATTCCATCGCACCATGTACAATGACGAGCACAGCTTTCGCCTCTTCTGCTTCATAGTTCCACATGAAAAATCCTCCGTTTCACTCCGTATTGTAATTTGTTACACTAAGAATAGTTTCTAGGAAAGGAAGGCTTTATATGATATATCCTTACAAAGATAAAAATCCGAAAATTGCTAATAGTACTTTTATCGCTGACTACGTTACTATTACAGGCGATGTGACAATTGGCGAAGAATCAAGTATTTGGTTTAATACGGTCATTCGTGGTGATGTTTCCAAAACGATAATTGGCGACCGGGTCAATGTACAAGATCAATGTACGCTTCATCAAAGTCCGCTCTATCCTCTTATTTTAGAAGATGATGTGACAGTTGGACATCAAGTCATTTTACATAGCTGTACACTAAAAAAAGATGCTTTAATCGGGATGGGGTCCATTATTTTAGATGGCGCTGAAGTTGGTGAAGGTGCTTTTATTGGTGCTGGTAGCTTAGTTTCACAAGGAAAGAAAATCCCGCCCAATACACTGGCATTCGGCCGACCAGCGAAAGTGATTCGTGAATTAACAGACGAAGACCGGAAAGATATGGCGCGCATCCGTCGCCAATATGTAGAAAAAGGACAATATTATAAATCACTGCAAAAATAAAGTGAAACTTCCATCAGTGTGGGTTTTCTTCATCCTCCACTGATGGTTAGTTGAACCAATCGGGCTTTTACGGGCAGTTATCCCCCACCTATCTTCCTCGTTCTTCTCTGAATCTTAAGGTGGGGGTCTTACTGCCCGTTAATGCGGGATAAATCCATTTTGATTTTTCGACA
Organism: Bacillus sp. DX3.1; assembly: GCF_030292155.1. Taxonomy (NCBI): domain Bacteria; kingdom Bacillati; phylum Bacillota; class Bacilli; order Caryophanales; family Bacillaceae; genus Bacillus; species Bacillus sp. DX3.1. Next base: position 4,448,570 of record NZ_CP128153.1, read on the forward strand.
TATAAGCTGCGGCTATAGATAACAAAAGGTGACCTGCACTCGTTTTCTCTCTTTGTTTTCACTATGTCTGGGCAGGAATAGGATCTGACCGCTTCTATGCATGGCCGGATGCTCTCTCCCACCTAAAAAGAAGGGCTTTATATCGATTTTTTAATTTGTATTTATATATCTTCTTTGATTTCTCTGAATCCTCGGGTGGGAATCTTACTGTCCACGCATAGCTGGATAATCTATCGCTGCCATCATATCGGCAGCTTTTTTCTTTGAAAACTCTACCTTTTCTTTACAAAATCTTATTATCCCCTCAATAAAATCTTATTAAAATAAAAGATAAGATTTCAATATATATATAAACGAGGAGGAGAGATTTCGTGAAGGTAAAATCCGTCAGCTCCTTATATAAAATAGAATGTTACATTTTCAAGGGAATTAATCGTTACTTTGAGCAAAAAGCATTAAACGTCTTTTTTCGTACCATTACACATATCGGCGGGGCTCGTTTTTCCATCTCGCTCGCTTTATGTTTTCTTTTATTTTCAAGAGGCTCTTTGCATGGTGCTGCAATTGCAAGTGCAATTGCATTAGCACTCAGTCATATTCCGGTACAAATTTTAAAAAGATGGTACCCGCGTAAACGTCCTTATTTAACAATTCAAGATGCAAAATATCCATTACATCCATTAACGGATCATTCTTTTCCATCCGGTCACACAACAGCTATTTTTTCATTTATCGTTCCTTTCATTTGTTACGATCCAAATTTGTTTGTTTTTCTACTTCCATTAGCAATTAGTGTGGGCGTTTCCCGCATTTATCTTGGGCTTCATTATCCATCAGATGTATTTGTAGGTATGTGTTTAGGCACATTTGCTGGCATTATTTCTTTTTATCAATTCATTCCGCTTTTTATATAATGAAAAGCTCTGAGAATATTTCTATCAGAGCTTTGTAAAGGAGAGATTTGATGAGACTCGCCATATTTACCGATACATTTACACCACAAGTTAATGGTGTTGCAAAAACACTCGATCGCTTGACTCATTTTTTACAAAAACAAAACATCGCCTATTCCGTATTTGCACCGCGACATACAGCAGAAGATGATTTTGTAGCCAATGTGAATAAAATGAAAAGTATTCCACTAAAAGTACTCTATCCAGAATGTCGCTTCGCTTTTCCAACCCCACGCATCAAGCGGGAACTTCTCCATTTTCAGCCTGATATTATTCATGTTGCCACTCCTTTTAATATGGGACTGTACGGCATGTATTACGCAAAAAAATTAAACATCCCTCTTGTCGGTTCCTATCACACCGACTTCGATGCGTACTTACAATATTATAAAATCGAATTGTTTTCCAATATGTTATGGAACTATTTAAAGTGGTTTCATAGTACCATGCAAAAAAACTTCGTCCCCATCTCATGAAACATTGCAGCAATTAAAACAAAGGGGATTTCACAATTTACATATATGGAGCCGCGGTGTTGATTGCTCCCTATTCCATCCAGGGTACAATAAAGAAGCATTTCGAAAAAAATATAATATTACCGCACCCTATATTCTTTCCTACGTCGGTCGCATCGCACCGGAAAAAGATATCAATACACTTCGTACACTCATTCAAACAACAATAAAGGAGAGAGAAAATGATATTCATTGGCTCATTGCAGGAGATGGCCCTCTTGCGGAAGAATTGCGTGAAGCAGTACCAAGTGCAGTAACGTTTACTGGATATTTACAAGGAGAGCAGTTAGCAGAGGCATATGCTTGCTCTGATATGATGGTCTTTCCCTCTGCAACAGAAACATTCGGCAATGTTGTGCTCGAATCACTCGCATGCGGTACCCCTGTTATTGGTGCAAATGCGGGCGGTGTTAAAAATATTATTACAGAAGGAAAAACTGGTTTCCTCTGTGAACCTAAAAATCCAGATTCATTTTTATCATCTGTTTATACATTGCTAGATAACAAAGAAATGCGTACAGAAATGCAGATAGCGGCTAAATCCTATGCTGTAGCAAAAAGCTGGGATGAGATTTTTAATGACTTAATCATGCAATATGAAGACACCCTTCAACAAAATAAAACAGAATTACTTGCATAATGATTGACTTTACCTTTTATTTTGTAATCGAGCATATTCTTCTTTTGTATTTACATTAAAAAACAACTCTTTTGGCAAATGCAACTCTTCCTCCATCACATACTGTACGTTACATTGTGATAAAAGTTGCCCCATACTTCTTTTTTCTTCGTTCAACAATGCATACAATTTGTCCTTTACCTGGTGATGATACGCAGCTAAAAGCGGTTGTTTTCTTCCATCTATAATGGGAACAATCGCCTCACATTCTTCACTCATTCGTGCTACTAACGCCATTGCCCACTCTTTTGAAACATTCGGCGTATCACACGGAGTAATAATGTACCACTCTGCCTCCACACACTCCATTCCTGTTATAATTCCTGCAAGTGGACCGTTTCCTTTATATAGAGGAATATCTTCTACTACTTGTGCATGAACTAAAGTAGTGATTTGCTCTTTCGTATCAGCATGACTAATAATCACCAAATTTTGCACGACTGATTGCATCACCGTAGCAATATGCTCTATAAATGTTTGACCTTGCCAAACTGCCAATGCTTTCGGTTCTCCAAAACGCCGAGATTGACCTCCCGCTAAAATGATCCCTGCAATACGTTTCATTGACGGTTCAACTCAAATGTAATATGCCCCAGCTCTGGCAAGATTAATTTGCTCATCGCAAGACGAACCGCTCCTGTTGAACCTGGCATAGAAAAAACAACTTTTCGCCCAATCGTTCCGCCAATTGCTCTGCTTAACATTGCTGCGCTTCCGATATCTTCTAAATAACTAATCATGCGAAACAACTCACCAAACCCGACGATTTCCTTATCTAAGAGTGCTCCAACTGCCTCAATCGTTACATCACGCTTTGTAATACCTGTTCCGCCGTTTGTTAATACAACATCGACATCTTCTTGATGATAGCCAGATAATACAGCTTGCCTAATGCTTTCTTTATCATCTTTTACAATTTCATAAGCTGTCACTTCATGACCAGCCTCCATTAATAACTCGTGTAATAACTTACCACTCTTATCCGTTTCTTCTGTTCGTGTATCAGAAATTGTAATGATTTTGCAACGAACCTCTTTAGGTGCTTGTTTTTTATGTTCTGTGACACTCATTCGTATTCTCCCCTTCTTAATAAACTACTCATGATTTTATCATATCGTATAGACACTCTAACAAATATGAGATACATCACATACAATTCTCTATTGCATGACCAAAGCATCATGATACAATATAAGTATATATACCCATAAAAAGGGGTTTATCTGCACTTCGAACTTTACTTTATTGAAACAACATGTCCCACGGATTCCTTTTCTTATAATCCTAATTCCCTTCTATAGATGATATCAACTTTCTAAAATTATACGTATCAATGCCGGACGGCTTCACTCGCTCTTATTTGACTCGTACAGCAATTCCCCTAGCACTGGCATTTTTAGTTGATTGAATTTGGAAACATATGAAAAAGCATGAGTTCATATGCCATTTCCTGCAAGTGGGATGACGAATATGAAAAAATATATTGAGCTAGATGGAGAAGTATACTGCACGTTATTTGTTCGAAAATTAGAGAAAAAGACTAGTACAATCCAACAGAAATTCAATATATTTCTCTTCATACTAACCAATGGAAAATACTTTTTAAAATTTTCATTAGGAGGATCCATATGAAGAAATTTGGAATCATTATTGCTACTTTTTTTCTTCTCACAACAGCCTGCAGCCATTCTACTGAAACAAATACAAAGAAAAATAGCGAGACAACAAATACAATAGATGCAAAAAAAGAAAAGAAAGAAGAAAAAACAAAACCAAATGAAGAACAACAAGTAAAATTGAACCGCGAACTAACTGACATAGAGAAAATGCTGATGAAACCACCCGGAAAATATGCTGGAAAAAACTATGATGAGGCAAAGGTAAAAGAGGAACTCGATAAACTTCCAAAAGATTTAACATCAGAAGAATACTATAATCGCATGTTAAGTCTTTTAGCTGAAGATTACCGTCCATATATTCCAATTTTCGTTAACTTTAATACATCTGTAGAAGTAAACAATGAAAAACCAAGCAATGAAATTACATTGCCTGAAGAGAAAAAAATCCACTTTTCTATTTTACTAGATACGAGCGGAAGTATGGCTGGAAAAGTGGGAGAAAAAACAAAGATGGATGCTGCAAAAGAAGCAATTGAACAATTCTCCGCCCAGCTTCCGAAAAATGCTTCTGTTTCTTTACGAGTATATGGACATAAAGGAAGTAATGAAGAAAAAGATAAGGCGTTATCTTGTGGCGCAACAGAAGAAATATATCGTAGTGCGAGACATGATGAAATAGCACTTAAAAACGCTCTTAACGGCGTAAAACCAACTGGATGGACACCTATTGCCAGCGCATTACAAGAAACGAAAAAAGATATTCCCCAAGACACCCCTGAGGCTATCGTCTATGTTGTAAGTGATGGAATTGAAACTTGCAATGGAAATCCTGTTCAAGCTGCTAAAGACCTGAATAACCAACCAAATATAGAAACAGTTGTAAATATTATTGGATTCGATGTAGATGATGAGGGAAGAAAACAATTAAAAGAAGTTGCAAGTGCGGGAAAAGGTGAATTTACATCAGTTGACGATGAACGTGCGTTAAATGATTATCTCCGCGCACAATATGAAGAATTACAAACTCATTGGCGACAATGGAAAGAACAAGGACAAAAAGAAGCACTAGAGAAAAAAGAACAAAAGAAGAAATTAGTAACTGATACGAAAGAAGCAATAAAAGAGCTCTCTCAAACAGAAAAAGAACACTTAAAGCAAGCACAACAATATGTAAAAGATGAAATTGGAAAATCTCCTGATCATCCGATTCGCGGTACATACAATATGATTATTGATCGCGGCAGTAAGACTTTTGGCTATGCAGTCCATAATGGAAGTAAGCTTTGGAGCGAATCTGTTAACAATGGAATTAATAAATGGAGTGAAATTACAAACGAAGGAAATAAGAAATAACATTGATAAGAAAAACGGAAATTAATTCAAAAGAAGCTTTGCGCCTTCACGCAAAGCTTCTTTCTTCTTATATTATAGACTAGCTTGCTCTTTTAAAGTTGCTGCTTTGTCTGTACGTTCCCATGAAAGGTCTACATCAGTACGTCCGAAGTGGCCGTAAGCTGCTGTTTGTTTGTAAATTGGGCGACGTAAGTCTAACATTTTGATGATACCAGCTGGGCGAAGATCGAAGTTGCTACGTACTAGTTCTACTAATACATCTTCAGATACTTTACCAGTGCCGAATGTATCAACTGAAATTGATACCGGTTGCGCTACGCCGATTGCGTATGCAAGTTGTACTTCTGCTTTTTCAGCAAGACCCGCTGCTACGATGTTTTTCGCAACATAACGAGCTGCGTATGCTGCAGAACGGTCAACCTTTGTTGCATCTTTACCAGAGAATGCACCGCCGCCGTGACGAGCATATCCACCATAAGTATCAACGATAATTTTACGTCCTGTTAAACCAGCATCCCCTTGTGGTCCACCGATTACAAAACGGCCAGTTGGGTTAATGAAGAATTTCGTTTCTTCATCCATTAATTCTGCTGGTACTACAGATTTGATTACGTGCTCTTTTAAATCGCTATCGATTTGTTCCCATGTAACTTCTGGATGATGCTGTGTAGAAATTACAATTGTATCGATACGTACTGGTTTACCATTTTCATCATACTCAACTGTAACTTGCGTTTTACCGTCTGGACGTAAATATTCTAATGTTTCATCTTTACGAACTTCCGTTAAACGACGAGCTAATTTGTGAGCAAGTGAGATTGGAAGTGGCATTAATTCTTTTGTTTCATTACATGCGAAACCAAACATTAAACCTTGGTCACCCGCACCAATTGCTTCAATCTCTTCATCAGTCATTTGACCTTCACGCGCTTCTAACGCTTTGTCAACACCCATTGCGATATCAGCAGATTGCTCATCGATAGCTGTTAAAACTGCACAAGTTTCTGCATCGAATCCGTATTTTGCACGCGTATAGCCGATGCCTTGAATTGTTTCGCGAACGATTTTTGGAATATCTACATAAGTAGAAGTTGTAATTTCCCCCGCTACCAATACTAAACCAGTTGTTACTGTTGTTTCACAAGCTACACGTGCATTTGCGTCTTTTGCTAAGATCGCGTCTAAAATTGAATCAGAAATTTGGTCACAAATTTTATCTGGATGTCCTTCAGTTACAGACTCAGATGTGAACAGATGACGTTTTTTTGTCATGTGGTAAACCTCCCTACAGTAATTGTATATATTGTACGGAACTCATCCTTAATTTGCCACAAACTGCGACATTCATATATTCTCCCACAAGTATAAAGAAAAACCTTTCCTATTTATAATAGAGGAAAGGTTTAATTTGCTACTTGCATACTGCTTTTTGCCCTTTGCTCTTATCGTTCGAGACCAATAAGCCTCGCACAGGTTTTAGCACCTATTCACTTGTCTTTACCGTACAAGTGAGGTTGCTGGGCTTCATCGGGCCTGTCCCTCCGCCAGCTCGGGATAAGAGAGTATCCGTCCCAACCTATACTAAAGAAATGATATTTATTTGTCAATTAATATTCACATATTCCTACAAGTTTTTCACATTTTTTGTCGAATGAAATATCTAGAAAAGAAATAATACATTCGCACAAACAAAAACAAATAAATAGTATACATTATTTATATGATTGTGTTATACTCTTGATGGGGATTACGAGAAATAATTCATTAAATTAAAAAGGATGGTATGTAACTATGAGTACTGTGAATGTCCAAATTGGATTACATGAATTACTGAACGGAAGCAATGCACAGGTTCAATTAAGCGTTCCACAATTAGTGGAAAAAGTACTAATGAGAAATGAAGGAAAATTAACTTCTACTGGTGCAGTTTCTGCTTCAACAGGAAAATATACAGGACGTTCTCCTAAAGATAAATTCATTGTGAAAGAAACATCGGTTGCGGATAAAATTGCTTGGGGACCTGTAAATCAACCGATTTCTGAAGAACATTTTAATAAATTATATACGAAAGTGTTGGAATACTTAAAAGAAAAAGAAGAATTATTCGTATTTAAAGGATTCGCTGGTGCTGACCATAACTATCGTCTTCCAATTCAAGTTGTTAACGAATACGCATGGCATAATTTATTCGTACATCAATTATTCATTCGCCCAACTGAAGAAGAGGCAAAAAATCATGAAGCACAATTTACAATTGTCTCTGCACCTAACTTTAAAGCAGATCCAGAAATTGATGGTACAAATTCTGAAGCATTTATTATGGTGTCTTTTGAAAAACGTATCGTATTAATCGGTGGTACTGAGTATGCTGGAGAAATGAAAAAATCAATCTTCTCTATTATGAACTTCTTACTTCCAGAACAAGATATTCTTTCTATGCACTGTTCTTCAAACGTAGGTGAAGAAGGTGACGTAGCATTATTCTTCGGTTTATCTGGAACAGGTAAAACAACATTATCTGCTGATCCAAACCGTAAATTAATTGGTGACGATGAGCACGGCTGGTCTGATAACGGCGTATTTAACATTGAAGGCGGTTGCTACGCAAAATGTATCAACCTTTCTGAAGAGAAAGAACCACAAATCTTTAATGCCATTACATTTGGATCTGTATTAGAAAACGTTGTAATTGATGACCAAACACGCATAGCAGATTACAATGACACAGCGTTAACAGAAAATACACGTGCTGCATACCCAATTCATGCGATTGATAATATCGTAGTGCCAAGTGTTGCAGGACATCCAAATACAATTATTTTCTTAACTGCTGATGCATCTGGTGTATTACCTCCAATCAGTAAACTAAATAAAGAGCAAGCTATGTATCATTTCTTAAGCGGTTACACTAGTAAACTTGCTGGAACAGAACGCGGTGTTACATCTCCGCAAGCTACATTCTCAACTTGCTTCGGTTCTCCATTCTTACCGCTTGATGCATCTCGCTACGCAGAGATGCTTGGTGAAAAAATTGAGAAACATGATGCAAAAGTGTTCTTAGTTAACACAGGATGGACTGGCGGCGAATATGGCGTTGGTAAACGTATGAACTTAGGCTATACTCGTGCAATGGTGCAAGCTGCATTAAACGGAGAACTTGATAACGCTGAAACAGCTAAACATGACATCTTCGGTCTTGAAGTGCCGCTTCATGTTCCTGGTGTACCTGATGAAGTATTAATGCCTGAACAAACATGGGCTGATAAAGCTGCTTACAACGCAAAAGCAAATGAGCTTGCAGGTAAATTCAAAGAAAACTTCAAGAAGTTTGATACCGTTTCTGAAAATATCATAAAACTTGGTGGCCCAATCGCTTAATTTGAATTTTACTGTTGAAATAACCCTTACTCATATGAATAAGTATGCTGTTATTGTAAAGTCCGCGTACTCACCGACAAAACCCATGCGGCTTTGCAATTACACACACTTAGATAAAAAGAGGCTTACGAGTTTTTCGTAAGCCTCTTCTTTTTATTTATCCCCCATTAACAGGTAGTAATACCTCCACCTTAAAATTCTGCAAGAAATAACGAAGTTAGGTGGGATAAACTGTCCGTAAAAGCCCGATTAGTGAGGGCTAATGATCATTCGGGAATGTCTCCCACTGATCAAAGTTTCACTTTATTCTCATCTTTCATACTGTAATATCCTAAGTTAATCACGATTAAAAAATAACCACCCATAATCCCAACAGCAAATGCCCACATGACCATATGGTGTTCAATTTCATACATAATAACAGCACCTAGTATTGCTGCAGCAAGTCGATTAATCATACCTAACGATGGCGCTTTGCTCTTTTTTACAATACTGTCTCCAAGCTTTTCAATCCGTCTTCCTAAAATCCATACACAATACATACTAACAAGTAAACCGATTCCTACACCTAAAAAATGTGCGGAAAAAGGGGTCATTGCCCATCCTAATAACATCGCACCTAGTAAATAGTACATTTGTACCTTAAATGCTCGTAATGACATACTAATCATGGTGTTCTCCTTTACAACTATCATCATATTTACATATCATCAGACTTTATCTGTTATATAAATACAAATTAAAAAACCGACATAAAACCCTTCTTTTTAGGTGAGAGAGAGCATCCGGCCATGCATAGAAGCGGTCAGATCCTTTTCCTGCCCCATGCCAAGTGAAAACAAAGAGAGAAAACGAGTGCAGGTCACCTTTTGTTATCCATAGCCGCGGCTATATGCCGAAAAATTAAAATGGATTTATATACATTCAAAACACTATAAACATAGTTTTTATAGTGTTAAAATATTTTTTTAAAATAATATTATACAAGATTTTCTATATAGTGGCAGGGGATTTTGTGACGCTTTTGCAAACATTTTTCTAGATTTATAAAAAAAAATGATATCAATCTACAAAAACATGGATATTATGTAGTAAGTACAAAAATAGAAGGGGGCGTATGATGATTTACCTTTTAATGGCTCTCATTCATTTTCTCATTCCGGCACTTATTGGATTAACTTTATATTGGTACACAAAAAACCATAGCATTTTCTATGCAGTTCTCGGTGTTCTTCTTACTGGTATTATACTCATCGCATTTTTCCGCTTACCTTTTCTCAACTTAATTCCGTTTATTACCTCTATTTTGTTTCTAATTTTATTACCTAAAATAAAAAAATAGGAAAGCAGATCATTTCTGATCTGTTTTCCTATTTTGATATATTTCCTTGTATAACTGGCTGTTCTTCCAACTTTTCAGACTTCACAAACCATAATCCGAGAAAAATAATACATCCGCCAATGATTTGCTGCAATGATATTTGCTCTTTTGCCCATCCAGCCGCAAATACAACCGCCACAAGCGGTGTAATATACATATACACCATCGTATGAGACGCACCGATTTTTTGAATCCCTACATACCACATGACTAGCCCAAATACCGTTACAAAAAAAATAGAGTATAATAGCGCGAACCATGTAATTCCATGTTCAACCCTAAACGGCAACCAAACAATATGCCACCCGCTCAGTATAACGAGCGGAATCGCCCCAACAACAGCTGACCATGCAGTAACGCGCAGTGCCGAATATTTTTTTATCAGCGGCGCTGCCAACACTGGGTACATTCCCCAGCAAATAGATGTAATAAGCCCAATTCCATTTCCGTAAAAAGACCCGGCAAGTGAATGTCCTGCTAATAAAACCAGTGCCGCACCAGTGCAAGCTATAACAGAACCAACTAACTTTCGCGAGGAAAACTTCTCTTGTTTCAAAAAAATTGCAAACATCGTTGTAAAAATAGGTGAAATAGAAATGAGTAACGAAGCGTTCGTAGCGGAAGTATATTTGATAGTTTCCATGAATAATGTTTGATACAGTATTATGCCAACAATACTAACAACAATGAGCCTTGGTATGTCTCTTCGCTCCATGTACAATGATTTTTCAATATACAATGTAAGCAATAATAATAGCGGTGCTGCTGAAACCATACGGAGTGCGGTAAACTCAACCGCCGTAAACTCCTCGAGTCCATATTTCCCAATCGTATAATTCACACCCCAAATGATGACAACACTTAATAGTAATAATTCAATCCCCCATCGTCTCATGTATAATCCCCCCTCTGCAAAGAAAATTATACAGAAGATTCAATCTAGTGTACATTTTATTAACTATATAAATCCATTTTGATTTTTTGACATATAAGCCGCGGCTATGGATAACAAAAGGTGACCTGCACTCGTTTTCGCTCTTTGTTTTCTCTTGGCATGGGGCAGGAAAAGGATCTGACCGCTTCTATGCATGGCCGGATGCTCTCTCCCACCTAAAAAGAAGGGGTTTATCCCGCATTAACGGACAGTAATACCCCCACCTCAAATTTCTGCAGAAAGCAAAGAAGTTAGGTGGGGGATAAACTGCCCGTAAAAGCCCGATTGGTTCAACTAATAATCAGTGGGGGATGAAGAAAACCCCCACTGATTAAAGTTTCACTTTATGTCGGTTTTTTAATTTGTATTTATATAACAAAGTTTCATAAGAAAAAGGAGCGCACAATTCGCTCCTTCTAAATTAATTACACTCTAATATGAAGTTTCATGTTCGGATTATAAAATTGACTCGGGCTTTTTAATTGAAAATGCCCCCCTGATTTATGCAAATCAACAGTCAAGTTATCATCCATGAAAACAAGCTTCGTTCGATCCGCAATAAACTGGAACTTGTTTGATGCAATATCCACATCACGCTCATCTTTTTCTGATACAGCAACTAAGTCAATAATCCCACACATTACACAGCCGCATCCTTCTATATCGTAAAATAATTTAATATAGTTTGCATCACTTGGAATCGTATCCACAATTTTTTTATATGCTGCATCTGTTACGGTAACATTCATATATTATTCCTCCTACGTCATTACATAGCACTTCTTATATTGTACCATCCTTTTTGTGAATTCTATCCGCTTATTGTATACAGAAAATTAAGACTAATATACAATATATGTCATAAAGGAGGATGTACAATGTCAGCTTTACAAGAAGTACAACACGCATTAGATGATTTATTTCAAATTAGAAAGTACGGAAAGGACACTGCCTTCAGCCGCTTTATTCCTGCTGTATATGATTCAATTAAGTTCCCTTGGCAACAATTCTTCGAAACTGATTTTATTACTTATTTTAACGGTCTAATGATGAAAGGTGCCGAAACAGTAAATACCATCTTTTTAGCAGTATTCCCAACAGATGATGTCCTTGAAAAGTTTATCACGCAGGCTCAGCCAGGAGATCTATTGTTTATGCATCATCCACTTGTTATGGAATGCGGTGATCCACTTGGAAAATCAGGTAGAGGCTTTGTCTCCATCCCTCCTCGCTACTTACAGGCTATCAAGGAAAAAGAACTATCTGTATACACATGTCACGTTCCTATGGACCACCATCAAACTTACGGAACAAGCATCGCTATTGCCAAAGCACTGCAAGCACATGTAGTAGATGGATTTTGCTACGACGGAACGGATGAACCAGTTGGACTAATTTGCGAAATCTCTGAAACAACAACGAGTGTTCTTGAGCAGCACCTACAAGAAATGTTTGAGATTCCATATATAGACTTTGAAGGAAAAAGACACGAAGCAATTACGAAAGTTGCCATTATTGCTGGATGTGGTGATAAAGTTGATCTACTAAAAGAAGCAGAAACAAAAGGGGCGCAAGCATATATCACAGGAGAAATTCATTGCCATATTGATAACGAATATGGACAATATAAATATTCATTAATTGAAGATTATGTCACACAAACGAACATGTCACTCATTGGTGTTTCACATTCCGCTTCCGAATACTTAGTGAAGAAAACATTGATGCGAGACTGGTTTATACAAAATTTCAATGCAGACATTGTTTTACTACCGCAGAAAAAATGGTGGTATTAAATACGTATCCGAATATTCTTATTCAGTATCATAGCTGTTGCGTGTTTTCTGTTAAGCGCATGTACAAATAATCCAGATGACAAAATAAAGAAAGCCGTATGGGATCAATTAGCTGAACATCATAAAGAAGAAGTAGTTGGTGACTGGAAAAATGCTAAAGTTACAACCGAAGCATTACAATCAGGAATATCTTCTGTAAAAGATTCATCTTACATTGGAAAAGAAGTATACCGCGTCTCTTTTTCATCCAATCGCTCTCCAGGTCTAGGTAATTTAGATGCAATTGTTGATATGGAAACAAAGAAAGTAATTAGGTTTAGTATGCGAGACTAATTGGAGGAGTTTATGAAATATATACTCGCGAATTTTTAAATTCACATAATTTTCAATACTCAACTCCTATAAATGTTGCGACCTGTTATATACTAGACTTATAAGTTCCTAAGTAACACTCCCTGTTTAAACTGTTTTGTTTAATTACCCTGTTATCCAATATAACCAAAAAAAAGAACTTGTAGATATGCTACAAGTTCTTTTTAAATCTATTTATTTATATTTTAATGATCCTAATATCATAAAAAAACATCGTATTAAGATACATACACGAATCTGTTTGTAAGTGATTCTATTCAAAATCAAGCCAAATACCATTTTACAGTTATACCAGGATTCTTAACATTCTTGATTGAATCGAATCACTCATTAGAACGATTAAGTTGATTTGCTACAAGTGAAGCGTATGCTTCTGCACCCACTTTCGTTAAATGTACGCCATCTGGTTCAAAGTACGTCTTATTTCCAGCGCTTGCTGAATACCAATCGACTAACGTCACATTTGGGTAAGTTGATGCTACTTCCTTTAATTTTTGATTAACCAATGATTCCCATGGACGTGGTACCCTTGTATTGATTAACACAATTTTACGTTCATTCCCGATCAATTGTATTAGTGATACCAATTGATCATTGGTAAAAGCTCCGTTGGTACCTAATCCAATAATGACACGATTTCCTAAATTCCCCTCACTCTTCATTTTCTCTACCGCGGTAATTGCTTCAGACATTTGTCGACCAATCTTTGCATCAATCTTAATATTAGGAAAAGTATTTTTCAAATATGGAGCGATGTCAATCATAATTGAATCACCAATGGCCGTAACGGTTAGAGGCTCTTCAGGCTTTGAGGAAACAGCTTCTTTTTTTTCTTTATTTTGAGGTGGTTCCTCTCTTACTATAGTTGGATGTTTAGGCTGCTCTTGTTGCACCGTTTCCACTGTATCTTTCTTCGGATTATTCTTTGCCTGGCTAGCCGTTGTTAAACCAAAAGCAGCTACCGCAGAAATTAATAGTGCACTTACTAAAGCTAGCTTACCACCTAATACTAAATTTCTTATTCTCCAGTTCTTGAAACTAACATTCTTCAGTGCCCCTTGACGTATTGGATTTTCAATAAACTTCCACGAAATTTGTGCAACAAATATAATAAGTACAAATTGCAAAATCGCCCTCGTAAGCTGAAATTCACCCGTACTTACTTGCGGGCTCGTCAATGTAATAATCGGATAATGCCAAAGATATATTCCATAAGATCGTACACCCATCCACCGTAAAGGTCTAAAGTTTAGAACTTTAGCGATTCGGCTTGTAGGATGAGCAAGATTTGCCACTAACAAGGCAGTCGCAACCGATAAAAGGACCATTCCTCCTCGGTATAGAAAAGGATCATACTGATTCGTCTTCCAAAACATAATGAGAATGACGATTAGAGCAATCCCGCCTATAATATCCAAAACGAGACGTGCTGGCGGCAAAATTCTATGAGCAAGCCTTCTGCTCGGCCAAATGAAAGCCAGTGCTGCGCCAATAAGTAATGAAAAAGCCCTTGTATCAGTACCGTAATAAATTCTACTCGGGTCAGCCCCTGGTTCATACAGGATTCCCATTGCTAACGCTGAGGCAATTGCTCCTAGAAGAATGAATAAAATGATGCGCGACTGCTTTTTTATGTAACGGAATGCTAGGCTAATCATAAACGGCCAGATTACATAAAACTGTTCTTCAACAGCTAACGACCAAAAATGATTCAGCGGAGAAAGTTGGCTAAAGCTATCAAAGTATGATACTTTATGGTAAATATACCACCAGTTACTGAAATATAATAAAGCTGCGAGTGAATCTCCACGCATCTTTCCTAGTAAAGAACTATGGAAAATTGTAATCCATGCCAAGACTACTATGAGCATAACAAGCATTCCAGGAAGTAATCGCTTTGCTCTACTGAGCCAAAACTTCTTCAAATCAATTTTCTCACTTTGTATCCATTCAGCAGCAAGAATATCCGTAATTAAATAACCAGAAAGCACAAAAAATACAGTAACACCTAGAAATCCCCCAGGCATCCAATTAAAATTGATATGATACAAAATAACACCTAGTATAGCTAGGCCTCTTAGGCTATCTAATCCAACCATATAGCGACTATTTTTTTTTATTGGTGTGGGCATTCACAGTCCCCTCCATATCCATTTGAAAATTCCAAAAATAATTATACTATAAGATTCTATCAATCATTTCTTTCTGTTTTACACCTAAAAAGTATAAAATAAATAAAAAATAAAAAAGTTACAAAAATATCACAAAACGCACCAACAAAAATACTTGTTTTTTACGATAACATACGCAGTATATAGAATTTTATCATGTCCTCCGGTATCGTAGAATAGTTTGTATGAATAAACTTTCTCTTGTAATGACTTCCTACTCATCGAAGTAAAAAAAGGATGCCCTAAAAGCTTTACTTTTAAGACATCCTCTTTTCTTATTAGCCAACACTCTGAACTCTACCAATTTGCCCATCTTGCAATCGTACTTTAATACCATACGTATGAGTTTCTGAATTTGTTAAAATATCTTTTACAACACGGCTATGGATAACAAAAAGTGACCTGCACTCGTTTTCTCTCTTTGTTTTCACTTCGCATGGGGCAGAAAAAGGATCTGACCGCTTCTATGCATGGCCGGATGCTCTCTCCCGCCTAAAAAGAAGAGTTTTATGTCGGTTTTTAAATTTGTATTTATATAATTATCGTATTTTCTATTCCGCAATCACTCTTCTCAATACAGCAAAAAAGAATCCGTGCCCTAGACGGATTCTTTTTATCCCCAGTAATAATATGCTAATGTTTTTTATCCGAGTATTACCAGCCCCATCAAAATCATGAGCGCAAAAGGGAAAAATAACAAAAGTATGTTAATGACAAACCATAATCGTAATAATCCTTTACTAACATTTCTATTTTTTCGTTGTCTATAAATAATGATAAGTGATACCAACGCTAAAGTCGGGATCAAAACCAAACTAATTACACCAAAATTCGGATCTGATGCATCATGTAGCTCTTCTATTAAGGGGAAAAATGATAGAATATTTAATGCTAATAATATTAAAAGTACCTTGGATGACTTTAATACTTTCACTTTTATCCACCTCTATCAATTACTTTATGAGGGGAAAAAGCCAAATTTTCCATATAATGCATAAAATCAATAAAAATGTAAAATCAGTAAAATCTAATTTTGGGCCTTTCTTTACATTCATATCCAACCAGATATGAATCAGTTTTCTTTCCCTATATTTATGAACAGTTTTCTTTGCAAATCGGTAAATAAGAACTTGCATTATCATAAAACCCGCTACAAATATAAGTATTAAAACTAGAAAATCGATCACCTTATTTCTGTACTGCTTTCTCTAATATACGATGCTTAAGTAGCCATTCTTCAAACTTAGCACTACCAAATTCCCAACTTAAATCATTGGCCTGTACGGAAAACACACGATACCCTGAATGCTCATCCATATACGTATCTTCCTGTAATTCAACCTGCTGAATCCCATAAAATGCAAAGTTAAAAAATACATCCCACACATCTGCATCTTTTCTTTTATAAGCAACCGATTCCACATCATACTCATCTCCAAAATAGTCGAGATGTAAATGCATGTTATCATCATATTCATATTTCATCTCAATCACCCCTTATAATTGTACTTCTTTCCCTCCTAAAAAATTCCTCCTTTGTCCACTCACATCTAGGCACTTATCTACATATCATGGCAGTAGATTCATTTCTAGGAGGTGTCTGATATTGAAAAAATTTATAGCTGTCTTTTGTATACTTGTACTTACCGTTTTTACATTTGTGGCGTGTAATAAAAAAGATGATACAGAGCAGACGCAAAAGATTCGCGTCGGTGAAGTCACGCATTCTCTCTTCTATGCACCGCTGTATGTCGGCATGGAAAAAGGCTTCTTTAAAGAGGAAGGACTAGACATTGACCTGCAAACGACGGCTGGCGGCGATAAAACAATGACTGCACTGTTATCAGGCGGGATTGATGTCGCACTTGTCGGTTCCGAAACATCTATTTATGTTCATCAGCAAGGAGCAAAGGATCCAATTATTAACTTTGCACAGCTCACACAAACAGATGGCACATTTCTTGTCTCACGCAAAAAATTAGACTCCTTTAATTGGAACGATATAAAAGGTGTTACATTCCTTGGCCAAAGAAAAGGCGGTATGCCGCAAATGGTCGGTGAATACGTCCTGAAAAAAAATGGTATTGATCCGCACAAAGATACAAATTTAGTGCAAAACATTGAGTTTGCAAATATTGCAAATGCCTTCGCATCTGGTACAGGGGAATTTGTACAGCTCTTTGAACCGACAGCAAGCATTTTTGAAAAAGAAGGAAAGGGCTACATCGTTGCTTCTTTTGGCGCTGAGTCTGGAACTGTCCCGTACACAACCTTTATGGCAAAACAAAGTTTCTTAAAGAAAGACAAAGTTGCTGCGGAAAAATTCACACGTGCATTATATAGAGCACAGCAATGGGTCGATACACATAGCCCTGAAGAAATCGCAACAGCTGTTACACCACTGTTTAAAGATACTTCAAAAGATATTACCGTAAAAGTAATTGAGCGTTACAAAAAGCAGCATTCCTATGCGACAAATCCATTATTAGATGCGGAAGAATGGACACAGCTGCAAAAGATTATGAAAGAAGCTGGCGAATTACAAAAAGAAGCCCCACACGAGGCGCTCGTTAATACAAAAATTGCCGAAAGCGTTATTAAGAAATAGAGGCGAACCTTATGAGTTTTTTACAAATCACTAACATTTCACACTGTTTTTTTGCAAAAAAACATGCTCGTCTCGTTTTAGAAGATATTAACTTGCACGTAGAAGAAGGCGAATTTATTTCTTTCCTTGGCCCAAGTGGCTGCGGAAAAACAACGCTCCTTTCTATTATTGCAGGTTTATTAAAGCCCATTGAAGGTATCGTCCTTCTTGATGAGGAGCCGATTATAAAATC
Organism: Bacillus sp. DX3.1; assembly: GCF_030292155.1. Lineage (NCBI taxonomy): Bacteria > Bacillati > Bacillota > Bacilli > Caryophanales > Bacillaceae > Bacillus > Bacillus sp. DX3.1. The sequence continues at coordinate 4,466,561 of NZ_CP128153.1, forward strand.
CACGTCTTCCATGGGCTATATGCTGCAGCAAGATTATTTGTTCCCCTGGAAAACGATTGAAGAAAATATTATGCTTGGACTTCACATTACAAAAACATATCAGTCCGACGCGAAAAATCATACATTGCAGCTCTTACAACAAGTTGGCTTACAAGGGGTAGAAAAACAATATCCACGAGAATTATCTGGCGGTATGCGTCAGCGGGCAGCATTCGTTCGTACACTCGCAACGAACCCGAAAATACTTTTACTTGACGAGCCGTTTTCAGCACTTGACTATCAAACGAAATTAAAATTAGAGGAACTCGTTTTCTCTCTATTACAAACATATAAGAAAACATCCCTTCTCGTAACACATGATATTGAAGAGGCGATTGCCATGAGCGACCGCATTTATTTACTGCAAGCAAACCCTGGAAAAATCGCAAAAATCTTTACTGTACCGGATAGCATTCGTTCCTTGTCACCGTTAGAAGCACGGCAGCATCCTGACTTTCCCGCTCTCTTTCAAGTCATATGGAAGGAGCTTGAACGCCTTGGTTAATATAAAAGCATTACATGAACAGTTCCGAAAAAAAGAACAGCAGCGCACTTGGATGGCTGCAATCTTACAGTTATTGCTTATGATCCTCTTCTTTTCCTTATGGGAAATTGCAAGTAAACAAGAGTGGATTGATCCCCTTCTCTTCAGCTCTCCATCAAGTATTTGGGAATTATTTTTGAGCAAATGGAGCGATGGATCACTTTGGGTTCACATGTGGACGACACTCCTTGAAACAAGTGCAGGATTTATACTGGGAACCGCACTCGGCGCCTTCATTGCAACAATCCTTTGGTGGCTGCCACTGTTAGCCCGTGTATTAGATCCGTATCTTGTGGTTTTAAATGCGATGCCAAAAGTAGCGCTTGGTCCGATTATTATCGTTATTTTTGGTCCGAACATCTCCTCTTCTATCGCAATGGGCGTTATTATTTCGATTATCGTTACCATTCTTGTCATTTACAGCGCCTTCCAAGAAGTTGATTCAAATTATATAAAAGTAATGGAAACATTCGGTGCTAATAAATGGCAATGTTATCAACAAGTCATTTTACCTTCTTCCTTCCCTGCAATCATTTCAACGCTAAAAGTAAACGTTGGATTATCTTGGGTTGGGGTCATTTTCGGAGAACTTCTTGTTTCAAAGCAAGGGCTTGGTTATTTAATTAGCTACGGATTCCAAGTATTTAACTTTACACTTGTCCTGCTAAGTGTTTTACTCACATGTGTCCTCGCAACGCTCATGTATGTGTTCGTTGAAGGATTTGAGAAGCTTATAGTGAAGACGAAAAAAAGAAGCTGACCCAAAATAATTTTTTTGAGTCAGCTCTTTTTCTTTATCCCGCTATTCGCGGGCAGTAATACCCCACCTCAAGATTCTAAGAAAATCAAAGAAGATAGGTGTGGGATAAACTGCCCGTAAAAGCCCGATTGGTGGGGGCTAATAATCAGTGGAGGATGAAGAAAACCCCCACTGATTAAAGTTTCACTTTATTATATTTCTTTTACTTCCTTGGAAATTTTATATAAACCAGATAACACTTCTGCTCGCATTTTTACAAGTTCAGGAAACTGATAGAAGAATGCCATCTTTTTATATTTTAACTCTTCTCCCTCTTTCACTTGCTTCGAATCTTGTAAAACGAATGCTGTAAATGTATCAGCGATATCCTCTGCTACATTAGTTGTTCCATATTCCGAAACGAATTGATCATGCTTCTCTTTGAAAAATTGTATTTGTGCTTCTAAATTTGTTTCAATCTGTTTTTCTTGCCATTCCTTTTCGATTTGTTTCCAAAACGAGTCATAAAATTTATTTATATAGGAATCTGCCTTCGTACAACCTTCTTGCAAAAAAAGATTTTTACATTTTTCTTTATAAGAGGAAATATCTTTATCGTCTTCGAATGCTTGTAAATACTTTTTATCTACCGGAATGTGCGCATCATTTAACGTTAACACGTGAGCTGTTTCATGAATTAGCGTCTTCATAACTTCCTCTATATTCACACCTGAATCAAGCGTATCTAAACTTAATACCCAGTCCTTTGGTTCTTCTGGATTTTGTGCCACATAAGCAAGCATGCCATCATATCCATCTGTTACAATATCAAACTCTTTCATACTTTCTCGATATTTAGCGGGTATGAGTGTACGATAGATCTCCCATAATGTTTCATGATAATCCATATCTTCATGTTGTGCGACAACTTCATCCTTTGCTTCTTTATCCTCAGCAAACACTTTATTTAAACGCTTCTTATCTAGCTTTTCAAAATAAGGATCTGTTATTTCTTCATTATCAATGTAATAAGATGCTAGAAAGAAATAATTTTCATCGTCATCTTTCTTTTGTTCTATCATCTTAATTTCTTCTATACTTTCTATATCCTCTATAGGTTCTTCTAGCTTAGAAAGACTTTCCATCTTTTTATTTACTTTTTGAATCATTTCATCGCCAATCCTAGTGCACTCTTCTTGGTTTTTACATATTTCTTTTTCTTCTACGGCATCTACCGCTTTACTACAACCTGCGATTAAGCAAATGCCTGCAATGAAACATAATAGTTTTACATAAAACTTCCCCATATAGACCTCCCTCATTCCATTCTTATTAGATATAATAATCATTTTTTTGAAAATACGCGATAATTATTTGAAAGAGTTTGCTACTTTTTAGGGAGGCCTAATATGATACGTGCAGTTCTAAGCGAAACTTTAATCAAGCTTTTACGGGAGAAAGCTAAAAGCGTATGTTTCTTAGACAAAACAAAAAGAACTCGGCTCCTTTACTTCGTAAAACAGCCGAGTTCTTCTATATGTTTCATTGTGCGTGCTAATACGTCATCACGCATAATAAAGCTAAATTTTCTATCAGTTTTGATATTATTCGGGATATCTTTTAATAAAACAGACCCCTTCGTTTCTTCGTAGTGCGTATGTGCTTCTACTGCACGAATTGTTGCGAAATAAATGTTTTTAATGATTATTTTGTCTTTTCCAGATACTTTATATTGTCCTATGTAAGTTAAATCAGAAACAATTCCGCCGGTTTCTTCATGAACTTCTCGAACTGCCGCTTCTTCCGGTGTTTCCCCAATTTCTACTTTACCACCTGGAAATTCAAGACCGCGACGTAAATGATGCGTTAATAACCATTGATCCCCGTACCGGCATACAACCCAAACATGCTTTGGCTCAGGAGAAAATGGGTAACGTTCAAACGATAATTGTACAGTGTTGTGGTAATAATCTTTAAATGTGTACATGCCATTACTCCCCTATTGATGGTTACAAGTTTTTTCTTACCACAAATTGTAGCACATTCTGGCTTGTATGCATAATGTTATACGATTACAATCCATTGATTATTCCCATTTGCGCGACTAATTCTTTCGTTTCGTGATCTCCTAGATCATAAATAAGCTTATATGCTTTTTGTAATTGTTCGTCATACCTATCGTTATTAGAATCATGATGATACTCGACATATGGCACATGCGAGCGTACAAAAGAACCAAGATCTTCGCGGTATGCTTGATCAAAATATTCACGTAGTTCGATAATCTCTTCCTCTGTCGCTTGAATGGCAAAGCTATACGTATCTGCCGTTTTCACCTGTGAAATCTCGCCGTTTCCTACCGATATATAGTAGGTTTTCTTATCCATATAACGTTCCTTCTTTCATCATTTTACTTTCTATTGTTTTCAACAATTACAAAATTATGTAAATCACAGTTCTGTTTCATGATAAAATGAAGAAAAGGAGATTTTAGAATGATTAAAATATTAATTATCGCAGTTATTATCGTCATCACCATATTGGTACTCTCTGTGCTGACGATTAATAAAGGATATTCATATAAACATTCAGTGGATTCTGCAGAGGATAATCCTTATGTAGCAAATAAAAAGGATAGTGATAGATAGTATGTTGCGAATACTGCGCGTTTCAATTGCTATCATTGTATAGTCTACTTGCAAATAACAATTCATTTCTTAAACCTTCATAATTTTTCTTAGGAATCTTATTCTTCATCATGGGGATTGAACAGATAAAACAGGAAGATAAAGGCACTGGTTTTATCTTCATTGGTGTAGGAATTTTCGTGTGGGTCGTTCTCATCATAAAGTATCTCATGTAAAACACTCGCATACGGAGGTATAGAATATGCTAAACATATTACGAATTCTCTTAGCACTCATCACGTTAAGTTGTGCCGCTTATTATTTTTATACTGACGATTTCTCTGTATTCCCTTACATGCAATTAGCGTTAGCCTGCATGATGATTATTGTCGGCATTTCTGAAATAAAGGCCACCCGTAAATTCATAGGTATTGGTTGTTTCTTTGTTTCTGGACTTTGTTTGTACGTGTCTATATTAGAATTTCTTCGCTAAATAAAAAAGCTACCCTTTCACAGGCAGCTTCCTCATCTATTAACCAAACACTTTCCCAAGTTCATCTTTATCTTGGCTTAACCAGAAATTCATCAAACGTTTTGCTCCTTCTAAGTCATGAAGCTTCGCTTGACCGCACTGCGTTTCATTTGCCGCAGGGATTTCTGTAATTTGTACCGCATCTTTTAGCGTAAGTTCTAATAAATCAATAATTTCACGAACAGTTGGCGTACCGCTTACAACAAGATAATATCCTGTTTGGCAACCCATTGGTGAAATATCAATAATATCAAAATGTGGATAACGATCAATATACTTACGTAAGTTAAATGCTAATAAATGCTCTAATGTATGAATAACATCCGGTTTCATCGCTTGTTTATTTGGCTGACAGAAACGAATATCAAATTTATTTACAATACCGTCACTACCCACTTGATGAACACCACAATGTCTTACATAAGGTGCTTTTACAATCGTATGATCTAATTCAAAGCTTTCTACTGATGGCATAATCATCTCTCCCACTTTCATTTTAATTCCGGTATATCCAATATGATATACCGGAATTCACAAATAGTAAAGCATTATGTACAGTTATGCTACAATACTAGAAGAATATGCTGAAAAGGAGATCGTTATGAAACAGATTTTTATCGGTATTATACGCTTTTATCAAAAGTTTATTTCCCCGATGACACCACCAACATGCCGTTTCTATCCAACATGTTCCCATTATGGATTAGAATCATTTCAAAAACATGGTGCATTAAAGGGGTTATGGCTAACAGTAAAGCGTATTTTAAAATGTCATCCTTTTCATCCAGGAGGATTTGACCCCGTCCCGGACAAAAAGGAAAAAGGAAATTAAGCTTCGTAGCCATTCACAACAAGGTCTAATTTACCTGTATCAGGATGAATCACAAGACCATGTACAGGTACTTCTGCCGGAAGTAGCGGGTGGTTACGAAGTACAGAAACGCTGTGCTTTACACTTTCTTTTGAACTAGGGAATCCTCCTAAAAATTTCTCTAAATCAATTCCAGAATAACGAAGTGTATCTAATTTTTCTTCTGTCACGCCGCGCTCTTTCATTTTTTCAATTGTACTGCTCGCCTGAATTTTTGTCATCCCACAATCATGGTGACCAACAACACATACTTCATCTGCACCAAGCTCATAAACAGCAACTAAAATACTACGCATAATACTTCCAAATGGATGTGAAATAACAGCACCCGCTACTTTAATAATTTTCACGTCACCATTACGCATATTCATTGCTTTTGGCAATAATTCAACAAGGCGTGTATCCATACAAGAAATGATAACCATTTTTTTATTTGGAAACTTTCCAGTTTCGTACTCTTCATATTTTTTCTCTTCAACGAATTTTTCATTGTACTGCAAAATTTCTTCTAATGACTTCATAGTAAAAAGACCCTCTTTTCTCTCATTTAAACTACATACTAAGTGTACCAAAATCTAAAAAATCCCAAAAGTATATTACTTTATTGTAAATATATAATTTTTCAGACAATCGACATAATTCTTTCAAAATATACACACACCTCTGTAACAACTCCCCTCCACTTTGCTCATCTTCTCACTATAAACTATATGTAGATAATGTTAAAAAGGAGTGAATCTTTATTATGTCCGACGTTCTATTACTAAGTCGTTTTCAATTTGCAATTACTATCTTTTATCATTTCTTGTTTGTACCGTTAACAATCGGACTTGTTATTTTAGTAGCGTGTATGGAAACACAATATGCACGTACATTAAATCCAACGTATAGAAAAATGGCAAATTTCTGGGGTAAGCTATTTACAATTAACTTCGTCATGGGGATTATAACCGGGATTACAATGGAGTTCCAATTCGGAACAAACTGGTCTGAGTACTCGAAATATATGGGAGATATTTTCGGATCACCACTCGCAATAGAAGCACTTGTTGCTTTCTTCTTAGAATCTACTTTCATGGGAATTTGGCTGTTTGGGAAAGATAAAATCTCACCAAAGTTCCGTGCTTTTTGTATGTGGATGGTTGCTCTTGGAACAAATATTTCGGCACTTTGGATTATTACGGCAAACGGCTTTATGCAAAACCCTGTTGGCTACGTGATACGTAACAATCGTGCTGAATTAAATGATTTTTGGGCACTTGTAACAAACCCATATGCATGGCATATCTTCTTCCATACAGTTGTTGGGTGCTATATCGTTGGAGCATTCTTCGTTATGGCGATTAGTGCCTATCATTTGTTACGCAAAAATGACGTGGAATTCTTTAAGAAATCCTTTAAATTCGGATTAATCTTAGGATTATTAGCAGCAACTGCAACACCTTTCATCGGTCACCAATCCGGTGCCTTCGCTGCCAAAATGCAACCTGCAAAAGGTGCAGCAATGGAAGCAGTTTGGGAAACTGGAAAAGGACAAGGTTTTTCAATCATTCAAATTCCTGATGTGAAAAACGAGAAAAACTTCGAACTTTTCACAATTCCAAAACTCGGCAGCTTCTTCTATACAAACTCATTTGATGGAGAAATTGTCGGTTTGAAAGATATTCCGAAAGAAGATCGTCCAAACGTAAATCTTGTTTATTACAGCTTTCGTTTAATGGTCGCGCTTGGCGTATTCTTCATGGCACTAACATGGTTTGGTTTCTATTTAAACCGTAAAGGAAAACTAGAAAACTCAAAACGATTCTTAAAAATTACAATGTGGTCTGTATTACTTCCATATATTGCGATTAACGCTGGTTGGATTGTTGCAGAAGCAGGGCGTCAACCATGGACAGTATACAAATTGATGCGTACCGCTGAAGCTGTCTCACCAATTTCAGTACCACAAATTTGGTTCTCGTTAATTAGTTTAATATTATTCTACACATTACTCTTAATCGCCGATGTATACCTCATGCTGAAGTTCGCGAAAAAAGGACCAGCGGCATTAGAAGAATCTAATCAAGGGGGTGCAGCTCATGTCTCATGATATGCTTGCAGTTATTTGGTTCGGTTTATGGGGCGTGATTTGGACAGTTTACTTTATTCTCGATGGCTATGCACTTGGTAACGGAATGATCTTCCCGTTCGTTACAAAAGATCGCCAAGAACGAAATCAAATGCAAGAAGCGATCGGACCGTTCTGGGGTGGCAATGAAGTATGGTTAATTACAGCAGGCGGTGCAACATTTGCCGCTTTCCCTATCACATATGCAAATATGTTTAGTTACTTATATACACCATTATTTTTAGTATTACTCGCTCTTTTCGCTCGTGCAGCAGGACTTGAATTTATGCATAAAGATGATTCACCAATTTGGCAAAGTGTTTGTAAATGGGCATTCGCAATTGGTAGCTTCCTCATCGCATTCTTATTCGGTGTCACATTTGCAAATCTATACTATGGACTGCAAATCGGGAAAGACGGCTATGAAGGAACATTATTCAGCTTATTAAACCATTACGGTATTTTAGGCGGTCTTTTCTTCACAGCAATCTTTGTCGTATCTGGTGCACTTTGGGTCATGATTAAAACGTCTGGCGAAGTATCAGATCGCGCTTATAAAATTGCAAAACCATTTTCAATGGCAGCTGCAGTTATTCTAGCTATCTTCTATGTGGCAACTGCAAACCGTACAAACTTATTCCAAAACTTTACCGAATATCCTGTACTATTCATTCTTCCAGTACTTGCAATGTTAATGAGCGTCATAACAATCATTATGATTTTAAAACACAAAATTGGATTCGCATTCACATTTGTTTGTCTAACAATCGCAATGTTTATGACAACTGGTTTTGCAGGCATGTTCCCAAGAATGTTGCCATCACGTATTAACGATGCATATAGTACAACTTTATATCAAGCGGCCGGCAGTGAATTAAACTTAAAAATTATGTTCTTCGTCGCGATGGTAATGGTACCAATCGTTATCGGATATCAGCTATGGAGCTACAGTATCTTCAAAGAAAAAATTCATAAAGATTCTGCGAAAGGATATCACTAAAATGAAAAAAGGCACTCGAAATGAGTGTCTTTTTTGCCTACACGTATGATTTTCAATAAGATGTTAAGTTTCCAATTCAACGATTTTGCCAAAGAAGAATGATCAACAGCTTTCATTGAAACCATATCATACAAAATATGCAGCAACTCTATGCAACTTTACATATAGCTTTTATAGCGTAAATTGTAATCCTTGATCATTAGCATCCTTATCATAGACATCTGTAGCACTAATCCCATTAAAAGCTTTCACAGTAAATCCTACATTAGAGGATCCGGAACCGTTATATGCTTTCGTTTGCTCTATTGGGTGTACATTGTATTTATCCCCTAGATTAATTGAACCATTACAGTTTTCTATAATCACACCATCGATAACAGCAGGCATCGTATCACTCACTTTCATTATGTTATTTTTCATTTTATGAAGAACGCCTAAAAAAATAGCATGTTTAGAAAAAAAAAGACACTCCAAAGAGTGCCCTTCCCTAACTTAAACCACTTTACTTTTAATATATCGCTTTGAATATATTTTACCATATTTATCTATATTGTTTATTGAGAAAATTTAAAATGATTATTTTTCTAACTATATTCTTCTAAATAATGTAATATAGTGAAATGAAACTTGAATCTATAACAATCATATAAAGTGAAACTTTAATCAGTGGGGGTTTTCTTCATCCCCCACTGATTATTAGTTGAACCAATCGGGCTTTTACGGGCAGTTTATCCCCCACCTATCTTCTTTGTTTCTCTCTGAATCTTGAGGTGGGGGTCTTACTGCCCGTTAATGCGGGATAAAAAATGAGGTGTTTACAGAAATTATGTTTTTTGAAATCATTACTCTTATTTTACTAATTATTTTTCTAACTTTTTATTTAAAAGACCCTAGAAGAATAATAAACGGTTTTCTATTCAACATGTTTTTTTGCTCGTTTCTTATTCTTTGCCTTTATTTAGCTTTTAGCTCAAATAGTTCTTTATTCAGAATGATTGCTATTATACCATTTTTTACCATTCTCTTTATGCTAACCTTTGGCTTATTTGCCCTAATGATCGGTATGTTTTTAAATGCAAAAATTTTGATGAGAAAAGAAGGTCGGCGTTTTTCTAATTGTTTAACTTTACTGTTAGGCATAGGACTTTTGATATTTATATTATTCTCTATCATTGATCCAACTCGCTTTTTATCGCCTAATCTTCAGCCTATGTTTACAGGCGTGTCTTTTATTATTTTATATTTCTTTATACACTTATCGAATTTCTTAACAGCCTATTTCCTTTATCAATTCAACAGACCAAAATACAACCAAGATTTTATTATCGTTCTTGGCAGCGGATTAATTAATGATAAAGTTCCTCCACTTTTGGCTAGTAGAATCAATAAAGCGATTGATTTTTATCGAAAACAAGCAGCTATCTCTTCTCCACCTACAATCATTTTCTCTGGTGGACAAGGTCCAGATGAAAATCTTCCTGAAGCAGAAGCGATGCAAATGTATGCTGTTGAAAAAGGCATCCCTATTGAACATACAATACAAGAAAATCGTTCTGTAAATACGTATCAGAACATGCTCTTCTCAAAACAAATTATGGATTCGCTAAAAGACAAGTATAGAAGTATCTTTACAACGAACAATTTCCACCTTTTCCGTGCTGGCTTATACGCGAGACAAGCTGGACTCAAGAGCCAAGGAATCGGATCAAAAACAGCTTTCTATTATTGGCCAAATGCAATGATTCGAGAATATATTGCGATTGTTGTTATGGGGCGTCAGCGTCATACTAAGGTAGTAGGAGCCATTTTGGGTCTTTCTATCCTTGGAACAGTCCTTAGCTTTTTATTTAGTTAACTTATAGAAGAAAAGCCCAAGAAGCATATACTCTGCTTCTTGGGCTTTCCTCTTTATCTTCTCTTCATAATCTTCCCAGAACCGCCAACCCTTGTTTTAGGGGGAGACGTATTTCTTGGCGGGCTTTTAATTGATGATTTCGGTTTTACATCTGATCCACTAGAACCACCCGGTGATTTTATGATTTTCCCTTTATTCTCTGTAGACGGCGGGATAGTCTTACTTCCTTTTTCCGTAACACTACCTTTATCACCTACAGATGTTTTTGGTTCTTGTATCTTATCACTTCTCTTAATAATAGAGCCCTTACCTTGTTTCGTAATTGGCGGTGGTGTTTTTTTCTCTTCTTTTGTAGGCGGCCTTTCTGGAATAACCGGTTTATGATTTTTCCGGTCTGTATATCCGCGGTAATCGCCATGATAGGATTTACGTGAATCAAATATATCATCTAATATACTTGCCAAAATATAACCTTGTAAAAAGGATGGCTGATAATTTTGACGAACATACTCATTATTACTTATTTCAATTAATGTATCCGACGGCTTCTCTTTATCCTTCTGAAGATTATATAGTTTATCAGAATAAACAAGGAACATCTGATTGTCATCTTCTTTAGATGCTTGTTTTGGTTCCTTTTCATCAATCAATTCCTTCGCAACTTGAGGAACTGACCGATTAGCGGCCCTATACACATATGATTCCTGCTTGCCGTCTTTTGCAACAGATTCTAATGGGTAACGGTCTTGAATAGACTTTTCATTTTGACCATTTTGGCAACCCGATAAAGCATAGCCAGCAATTACAAGCAACGTAACGATGGCAAGGATAGGGATTACGAACGATTTAATCATGGTAAACAATCGATTTGACATGATTGCGCCCCCTTACGTTGCCCTTATAATTTGTACATCAGCAGTAAGAATCGATTCTCCCTCGTACATCATCGTACGTCCATCTTGCCACTCAATGCGCAATAATTTACGATTGTCGGATTGGAACTCCCACACGTGTTGTTCATCAGATACTGCAAATGGAGTCTTACCCATCACGACAACGCGCCCGTTATATTGTTCTTCCATATGATATTCTATATCATCCATTTCAATTGTCGTTGGAACTTCATTTATAGAATCTAAACGCCCATCGATTGGTGCATACAGTTTATAATAAGTGCTTTCACGGTTTTCAATTTTTAAATAGCGAATTGTCTTTCCGTCCTGCAATGTTAAAACAATTTCACCACGAGAATGCATACTAGTTTTTCCGATCAATTCGTACATCACTAATGAAACTTCAATCATATCCCCAGGCGCTAACGTGAGTAAAGTTTTCTCTGGTTTCGCAGGCTCAGGACTTTTCATTATATTTTTAATTCGTTTAAATAAGCTCAAGGAACTATCCCACCTTTTCTCGTTATAGACACGCTGCTAAAATAAGGGCACCGACAATATGTAACGAACCGGCCAACAAAGCATGCGCTACATGCCCTTGCTTCGTTCCTTCTTCTAAATCTAAACCAACTACTTTTTTCAAAATAAGTTCGATAAACATTTCTACAACTAATAAAATAACGAATGAAACCGCCGATACAAACAGTGCCTGCCATAAATCATTTGCTTTCGTAATCGATTGTGACAAAATATATCCTTGCGCAAACAACTTCATAATAAAGCGCGTTGTCACAGCTATATTTCCTTTTTTGATTTCCGCTAAATCGTTATATTTTGTAAATATAGAATCAATCCACATAAGTGCAAATAAAAGAACAGCACCTGCTCCTGTCCAGATAAGCATGGCTAAAACATTCATCCATGTCATTCCAAAACCTCCTCAGGGAAAATAATAGAAAACCGACATGATTGATTTCCATGACATGTCGGTTCCTTTGTCTATTCTATCTTATTTCTCATACTGCTTCATAATGCGAGCTAATTCATCATCTACAGCTGAGTTTTTATTTAGACTTGCGAATTCCTCATCTAATGATTTTTCTTTTTTGTAGATTTCTCCACTTGCTTCTGCTTCTGCCTCTAATTGAAGAGCTTTTTCTTCCATACGACTTAAGCCAGCTTTTGCTGTATTTGCATCAAATCCAGACATTGCTTTATTAATATTTTTTTGTGCTTTCGCTGCATTTACACGCGCTACAAGTGTTTCACGTTTATTTTTCAGTTCAGTTAATTGCTTACGCATTTCTTCTAATTTTGCACGCAGATTATCAGCAGCTGCTTTATTTTGTTCGTAGCTCGCTTTATATTCGTTCATCTTTTGCTCTGCATTTTGCTTCTCTTCTAGAGCACGGCGCGCAAGATCAAGGTTACTTGCTTGAACAGCCATATGTGCTTGTTCTTCACGTTTCTTTACAAGCGCTTCTTGTTCTTCATATAATAATTTAAACTTTTTCTCAAGCGCAATTTGAGCTGCTACACTCTTCTCAGCTTCTTGTACATCCTCTTGCATATCGCGTAAATATTGATCCGTCATCTTAACTGGATCTTCTGCCTTTTCAATTAATGCATACACATTTGACATCGTTAAATCTCTTAATCGTTTAAAAACAGACATTCAAATTCCTCCTATTAATTACTTCATATTTCAAATTCAACTTCCGTAAAAATTAAAGAATTCTCCCTTTACAGTAAGAATATTCATTTTCAAAGCCTATTTGTTTATTATAACAAAACTAAAATGCCCTTACATATTATTTCTTGAATATATAAATTATAATATGACATTCTCTTCACAACATTTCCTCATACTACATACTTACTTTCTACACCCTATAATATTGCTACTTTTCAGAATGATTAGCCAGTCAATTTTGATTTAATATCTATCTAATATGGTAGTTAATTACAATTATTATTTTTGGCTATTGGAAATTTCAAGTCAACTTCTTTTATATAATCAATTTTATCGGAAATTCACACAACATGTCCAAACCATATAACTTTGTTTAGAATATGATGTATGAAAGATATATGTATAGTTTGCCTTATACGCACAAACATCTCCACCCTACATGGTATCAACATTCGAACAAGCCTCCAATCTTGGAGGCATTAGAACACTTTCTCGTTTACGAGAAAGTGTTTTTACTTTGGTATAAAAATGAACACTAAAGTTTAATAAAGCCTATTAAAAAATGAAGAAAATACATTGTATACCGTATTTATGCGAGGTTGACATAAAATCCGTTATAGGTAGCAAAAATATTAATGCCGTAATTAAACTAAAAAAGAATCCCTTCTGACTATTGGGATCCTTTTTCTTTTCTAAAAAATGCCCACACAAATGATCTGTACATCAATTATCCTTTGATGTACAGATCATTTGTGTGATAATTTTTACAGATAAGTGCAAAATGATAAACTTACATGAATGCTTTTAAAAGTTCTTGTACCATTGGAATTACTGCACCTACAAATTTTAAAACAGCCATTGCGATTTCCATACTATTTACCTCCTTTTATCTTATATTAAAATGTAGTGAATCTTTATATCCCTATTATAGTGAGCGTTTATATCAATATCAATACATTTTAATATGCAATATTTCATAAAATATAAATGGTTTATTTTGTTATAATTATAAAGGTGAATTGTTCATCCAACGATTCATAACAACGCATATCTATTAATAATGCAACCCTAATTACGCACAAAGGGAGAAGAATGTTTATCATTCTTCTCCCTTTTATATTTTAACGAACCTAGCATATCTATCTTAAGAAAGTGCTTGCATACAATTACTTACTATATAAATACAAATTAAAAAACCGATATAAAACCCTTCTTTTTAGGTGAGAGAGAGCATCCGTTCATGCATAGAAGCGGCCAGATCCTTTTCCTGCCCAGACATAGTGAAAACAAAGAGAGAAAACGAGTGCAGGTCACCTTTTGTTATCTATAGCCGCGGCTATATGTCGAAAAATCAAAATGGATTTATATAGATCCCTTTTCTTCCTATCTTTTTACAACCCGATAAAGTGAAACTTCCATTTGTAAAAATCACTGATAAATCCCTTTAATATTTTGGTATCAATAACCAATTTATGGGTTATTCTAATAAAAACTATTTAGATCCGTATCCTGATATAGTGGAGGTATGTATGATGTATTATGTGAAATTAATTAAGGGACAATCTTTCTATGCCTTTGATCATCGTTTCTTATTACATCAAGAGGAACAAGTTACACAAAAAATTTTTAAATACCTGTGCAAAAATGATTTTTTTGAAGTACGCAAAGACGAGAGCTCTCCCATTATAAAAAAGAACAAGGAAAATAGGCATTCGTCGTCTAGTCAAACATTTGTGTGAATGAGGTCATATGTAATACAAAAAAGGATAGATAAAGCTAATATTCTTTGCTTGTATCTATCCTTCTCTTTTACTGTATATATAATGTGTAACATTATATACCTTTAGTATTAAGTTAATTACCTATAACCTTGACTTTTGATAAAATATCTAGATTAACTTCCGTTTAACTACTTATGAGCAGTCATATCAGGACTACAACTATTTGACTGACATGACTTATTCAGCGAACACGCTGCACATTTTCCTTTTTTACTTCTCTTTACAAAATTGATTAACGTATATCCTGCATACCCAAAAATGACAGCTCCAATTACAATATTGACTATCATTATGATACATCTCCTTCTAGAATCCAAGTAAGGATCCGACTTGATATATAACGAACGTTAATACATAAGCAACAATAAGTGGATAAACAACAGAGAAAATTGTCCACTTTACAGATCCTGTTTCACGGCGAATAACGGCTACTGTCGCTAAACATGGAACGTATAACAAAATGAAGAACATGAACGCATATGCTGATAATGCAGTATAGTGCGTACCCATTACATTTCCTAATACATCTTCTTTAACAGCATAAATGATTGCCATTGTAGAAACGACAACTTCTTTTGCTAAAAATCCTGTTAATAATGACGCCGCTGCTTGCCATGTTCCAAAACCGAGCGGCGCTAAAATTGGTGCCACGAAACCACCAATCATCGCCAAGAAACTATCCCCCATATCTACGCCAAATCCCGATGGCCCCGCGTAGTTTAGTAGCCAAATGACGACAGAACCACCAAAGATAAACGTACCTGCTTTACGTACGAAACCTTTTCCTTTTTCCCAAGTACTAAGCCATAATGTTTTTGCTTGTGGCACACGGTAAGGTGGAAGCTCGATAACAAAAATAGATTTTTCTTCTTTTAAAACGGTAAGAGACATTACCTTTGTAACTAATAATGCGAGTACAATACCTGCAATGTATAAAGAGAACACGACCATCGCTTGACTATGAGGGAAAAAGACTCCCGCAAATAATGCATATACAGGTAACCGTGCCGAACAAGACATAAATGGTGTTACTAAAACGGTAAGTAATCTCTCTTTCTCTTGTTCAATTGTTCTCGCTGCCATAATCCCTGGTACGTTACAACCGAAACCTATGATCATCGGAATAAACGCTTTTCCATTTAAACCAAAGTACTCCATAATACGGTCCATTACAACGGCAATTCGTGCCATATAACCTGAGTCTTCTAATAACGAAATAAAGAAGAACAACGCAAAAATTTGTGGAACGAATACTAATACAGCCCCAACACCAGCAATAATCCCTTCTGTAACGAGAGCTTGAATAAACTCAGATGCTCCGATATTTGCAAGTCCTGCTGTGACCCAATCTGTGAACTGCCCACCGAGAAATCCATCAAGTATATCCGATAAAGGTGTCCCAATCCACGTAAACGTAACCTGAAAAATAAAAAACATAACTGCTAAAAAGATTGGAAGTCCTAAAACTTTATGTGTAATTAACTGATCAATTCTTTCAGAAAAAGGAATACTCCCTTCTTTTTCACGACGAATGACACTCGTTTTTAACTTTTCAATATACGCTGCACGTGCATTATAAATATACTGCTCCAACGTCACGTCAAGTTCTGCTTCTAGTGCCGATCGAATGGCTACCAGTTCTTTATAAGTAGACAATTGATTTAACTCTTGTTCTACCACTTCATTATTGCTTAAAAATTGAAGTGCAAGCCATCTTGGATGCTCATAATTTGCTTGCCCTAATATGTCTATTAATTGTGCAATGCCTGCATCTACGTTTTTACCGTAAGAAAGAATAAAAGTTTTTCCTTTCTTCTTCCCACTCTCATGAAGAGTAGCTAGTAATTCATCGCAGCCTTTTCCACTTCTCGCAACAACAGGAACGACTGTTACACCGAGCATTTCCGCTAGTTTTTTTGCATCAATTATAATCCCGCGCTGCTTCGCAACATCGACCATATTTAACCCGATAGAAAGTGGCTTACCAAATTCTAATAATTGCAGAGTCAAATGCATATTACGCTCAAATTGAGAAGAGTCTACAATATTTAGCATATGATTAAATTCTTCTGTTAATAGAAATTTGGTAACGACTCCTTCATCACGGGAAACTGGATTTAAGTCATATACGCCTGGTAAATCAATTAATGTTCCTTGCTTATCTTTTAACTTACCAACTTTCTTTTCTACCGTTACTCCGCTCCAGTTCCCTACATATTCATAGGAACCAGTAAGCGCATTAAATAATGATGTTTTTCCGGTATTCGGATTCCCTAGCAAAGCAACCTTATTCACGCTAATTCCACCTTTATCATTTTCGCGTCACAATGACGAATACTAATTAATTGTCCACGGCACTCTAATGTACAAGGGCCATTGAACATTGCCTTTTGTTTTATACGAAGCTCGCAACCCTCTGATAGGCCAAATGCAGCTAAACGTCTTTTCAATAATTTATCAAGCGCCTGTAAATTTTTCACTCGTACCTTTTCACCTATACTTATCTCAACTAAACTCATAATCTCCCCCCTCAAAAGAGAATGATAATTATTTTCAAAAAAATTGTATCATATTCTATTTATCAAGTACTATAGCTTTTCCCTTCATATTTATTAACATTTTCGTACAATTATATTTAAATACCTAAATGTCCATTTGTCATTCTCATCCATTTCCATTACAATGAACCTAACAAATAAAGAATCTCGTTATCACAGGGGGAGCCCCGTTGCTGAGAGGGAACACTTCGTTCCGACCCTTTGAACCTGTTAGTTAATGCTAACGTAGGAATTGTGCAAACGTTGAAATACATACCTCATCATTTTCTACATACGTATTTCATATCTCCCTATGGTAATTCTTCTTTTTTTGTGCAACTTGGATCTAGGGGGAATAACAACATGCGTAACACCAATTTACAAGCGATGATTGAATCTGCAATCCTTGCAGCCTTTGCCTTGATCATCGACATTTTACCACTATCGATTAAACTTCCAACAGGCGGTTCTATCTCATTTGCTATGATTCCTATTTTTATTATCGCTTACCGCTGGGGATTTAAAAAGGCTTTCTTAGGCGGCTTAATTTGGGGGCTACTACAAATCGTAGTCGGCGATGCTTATATTTTAACGCCTGTACAAGCGTTTATTGAGTACTTCATTGCATTTGCTTTTATCGGTTTTGCTGGTTTATTCTATCGTCCCATTCAAAAGGCACTTGCAAATCAGCAAAAAAATAATCAAGACGAATCTAACTTTGATAGTCGAAAAGACAAACCTATATCAGCGGGCAATCAAAGAAAAAAAGCTCTTGTATATATTATCATTGCTACATTTATCGGTAGCTTTGCACGCTATTTCTGTCATTTTATTGCTGGCGTTATCTTTTTTGGAAAATACGCACCGCCAGGACAATCCGCTGTCCTATATTCGTTAATCGTCAACGGTAGTACAATGCTTGCTTCTTTCGGGTTATGTACAGTGTTACTACTCCTTTTATTTACAACATCACCTCGCTTATTCAAAAGTATTGGTGCACATCATATGAATTCAAAAAAGAAGAGTGCCTAAATAGCACCCTTCTTTTTCACTAAATCAAACTATATTTTCAGAAACACTACATACATGTAAGTAAGACGAAAGACAATTCAATATAAGAAATGTACTCATCCTACTACAATAATACTCTTGCAATACGGAGAATTTTCAACCTATAAAATTGTATTTTCATATTTTCTGTTAATAGATTCACTGAGTTATGTCAATAATAAATATAATAAATGCACAAAAGAAAATAAATACCATTACACTTAGTAAATTGCTATTCACGGCTAATCTACTCCTTAAAAAACTCATTTTCTATTGAAATTATACGTTTGAAACATAAAGATAAGATAAAGATATTATCAAAAAAAATTAAAAAAAGTGTAGAATGTCCTTTCTACACTTTTTTCTGTAAATAAAAATAAAACAGCACACCATCTTCTGTATTATTTACACCATACTCTACGCCATGAAGTTCTAAAATATTTTTAGAAATGGCAAGCCCAAGCCCCGTTCCACCTTTTGAACGCTGACGAGCCGTATCTATCCGATAAAAACGATCCCAAATTTTATCTAATTGCTCTTCTTGAATATGAGCACCTTTATTTTCTATACAAACCTTTACTCGATTTGGTTCATCTATTGTGGAAATAATAATATCTTCTTTTTCCGGCGTATAACGGATTGCATTCGTAATGAAGTTGATAATTACTTGTTCAATGCGATGTTGATTGGCAATAACTTCAAATGGAGATACATGTTTGTAAACATGTAGTTCTTTTTTCTCTATCTCTAATGATAGCTGTTCACATATATGCTCAATAACTCCATCAATATAAAAAGTATCCATTTTCATTTTATATGTGCCGGATTCAAATTTAGCTAACTCCAGCATGTCCAAAATTAACATATCCATCTTATCTACTTCTTTTTCCATCGCTTGAAAATAATATTCTTTCTTATGCTCAGCGACCCCATCTTTTAAGATAGAAATGCAGCTTTTCATAATACTTAGAGGAGTTTTCAGTTCATGTGATACACCTGCAATAAACTCTTTCCGTGTGTTTTCTAACTTTCTTTCTTTTTCGATGTCTTGTTCCAGTTGTCCAATATGTGAATGTAGTGTATTAGATAGCATGTTAATATTTTCCGATAAATCTCCAATCTCATCTTTTGAAGTAATCGGGATTCTTTCCGTGAAATCTAAATGTGCAATTTTTTTCGTTGTATCATTTATTCGTAATAACGGTTTTGCAATTTGTTTTGAATAATAGAAAGAAGCAAGAAAAATAAGTACTAATACAAACGCAATGATATATACATAATAATCCTTTACCATTTGTACTGCTTCATCTACTGGCTGTAAGGAGGCCATTGCAAATATATATGTGAATGAGCCATCTTTTTCTTTTATCGGTTCTATTAACAATTTATATTTTATATCATTTTTTTCATAGTCAATTATCTGTAAGGAATCATTGGTATCTTTACTTTCATTTAACAGTAAGTTTGCTTGAAACTCTTTTATACTCTCCAAAAATAGAGTATTTTTATAAAGGAAATTCGACATTCCTTTGCTATCAGGTAGTTGAATTTTTGTAATAGTTCCTAAAAAAGCAGTACTAGGAACTTGATCAGCACTTTTCTTTTCTTCTTTAACTTTAGTTTGCATATCATTTATTTTCTTATTCAGGGGTTTATTGGACCAATTTGTCCCTCCCTTGTATAGACTTAATCCAGCCGGAACGAAGGTAGAATCTCTATTTATTCCATAAACAGAAATTTGTAATCCTGAAAAATGTGGTAGTTTTTCATTTTCAACCTCTTCTATCCCCATAAGATTATATAGAGGAACTTTAATGTTTGTTTTTCCAAACTCTTTCTGGGACAGTCGATCCAGCTTTACTTCTAAATAAAAATCATCGGCATGTTTTAAATTCCCATCGCTATCTAATGTTGTGATCCACGTATTATTTTCTCGATAAAAATCTTGCTCAAGTTTTCGAATTGATTCTATGTTACCTCCGCTATTCAAATATCCTCTCTCAAAAGAGCTTATGTTCGTTTGAATATCATTTACCTTTCTGTTGGCATAATATTGTTTAAAAAATATCGTTTGTCCAATAAAAATCGTCGCTAAAATCAACATGCATAGTGCTGTTGTAAGAATAAATAATTTGAGTACAATCCCTTTTCTCATACATTCCCCTCAAATTTATACCCCATCCGAACAACAGTCGTAATGTACTTTGCTTTATCTCCTAATTTATTTCGTAAATTACGGATATGACTATTCACTGTCCGGTCATCACCAGCAAATTCATATCCCCAAATTCTTGAAATCAATTGCTCTCTTGTCAAAACAATTCCTTGATTCTTCATGAAATACGTTAATATCTCAAATTCCGTATGCGTTAAATTAACATCGACTCCATCTATCGTAACGATACGTGATGGAAAGTGGACGCAAATCCCCTTAATAGATAACGTATCATTATCATTACTTGGAGATTTACTTGTAAGCGCTCGGCTTTCAAGTAATCGCTTTGCCCTTGCCAATAAAATCGGTGGACTATATGGTTTTGCTACATAATCATCTGCACCTAACTCAAATCCAAGTAACGTATCATCTTCATCTACACGTGCTGTCAGCATAATAATTGGAACTTGAGATGTCTTACGAATTCTTCGGCAAACAGACCAACCATCTAATTCTGGTAACATAATATCAAGAATAACTAAATGAACCTCTTTTTCTTCAAACAAGGATAAAGCTTCTTTCCCATCTCTTGCCTCAAGTACTTTATATTGTTCATTTAGAAAATAATCTTTCAATATTTCGCGTAAAATATCTTCATCCTCAACAATTAAAATTGTTTTTGTCATGTTTTATTTCCCCTTCTCTCATTCTAAGCAACAGATTATCTTCTTTTTCTTTTTGATTCCAAAATATTTAGCAGTTAGATTACTGTAATTTCACTTTCGGATCGCTAGAAATTAACTTCGCTTCAATAATATATCGATCTGGTGCATCACCTATATAATCGAATGGATAGCAAGTTGTCAGCGTTAATGTTGGTTCTTCTTTCTTTACAATAACTGTACGATCATCTGCATGTGTAATCCACATTTTTTGAATTTCATACGTGTAAATATTATTATCATATTCTACAATAAGGCTATCTTTTTCTTTAAGCTCCCCTAGCTCTGTAAATACAGTATCGCGATGTCCACTCAGTACTGTGTGACCCCCTTCAGATGGAGCAGTTGTAATATCACTCACAAACATACCTACTCCTTTTTTTAACGTGGTATCATTCGCTCCCCAATATACAGAAAACTTTTTCTTTATTTTTGGGATATTTAATATAGCTACTTTCTCCCCTTCTTTATATTGCATTTGAGAGGATGGTACTTGAGAATTCACAAGCGTTTCCGCGGAATGTTGTTTTGGTTCTATCTTCTCAAAATGCTTTATTTCTTCTGTTGTTAAATCTTGCGCAGCACTTTTCCCTTTGTACCACTCAAAAAAATAATACGTTCCCATAAAAATACCAACTATCATACAACATAATCCAATACGATTTACAAGTCTCACTTTTAATCCCTCCATGCAAAAAATGGTAGGGTTATCCTACCATTTTTAATATATGAAATTATCCTACTTTCCATAGGCTAATAAGAAATTCGTTTTACGCTTTGATTTTACGGCGAGTAAATCCAAATACTGATCCTAATGCTACAAGACATGCGCTTAATACCATCATTGTTACGCTATTTGATGCTGTATTTGGTAGCTTCTCACCTTTTGTAGCTTGCATTGCTGCTTCTTTTTTCATCTTATCTTGTTTTTGTTGTTCTTGCATTGCTGCTTCTTTTTTCATCTTATCTTGTTTTTGTTGTTCTTGCATTGCCGCTTCTTTTTTCATTTGATCTTGTTTTTGTTGTTCTTGCATTGCTGCTTCTTTTTTCGTCGTATCTTGCTGTACTTGTGCTACTTCTTCTTTTGTCATTGTTCCAGTAGACGCACTTGCCACTGAAGAATACCCTACTGATAAAAGTGCCATCGCACAGATTGGTAAAAGTTTCTTTTTCATTTTATGTCTCTCCTTAGTATACTTTTTTCACATCGCATCGGATGTATTCATAGAATATATCCGTTATGTAAATATGAGATGCAGATGAAATGGATTTCTTTTAAAGATTAAATTTATATTAAAAATACAAAATTCCCCTATTGTGAATAGCATGCCTTTCCGTTTAAAAGGGATCCAAAAAGAACAAAAAAGCATTGTAGATTTTCTCTACAATACTTTTCCCGGTGTTTCAGTATCTAATTGTTACTTTCATGTGATTTCAGAATAGAAGAGTCCGGAACGATAACTATTTGTCTCGGCTCAGTTTTCTTTAAGTGATTATTGACGTTACACTTATGACGCTGAACAACCCATGCTTTAATAGGGTTTGTAAAAATGACTCTTCGCTCTTTATTAGGGGTCTCTTCTCTCTTTTTACAATTCTCATTCCATTTACACCACTTCATTGTAAACTTTGAAGAAGAATGATCTTTTTCTCGATCAAACAAATACGAAAAACTCATATCTCCTGCTAACGTAACAGTATGACTAGTTGATAACAAAGCAAGGGTCGTCCAACGTTTTTCCATTCCCTCCTACTCCTTTTCACATATAGTGCCTAAAACTTGCCTTACCTAAAATGTGTCTGCCTTTTTACCTTACATATGTAAGTGTATACAAAACTATGCTTCTCAACTATCGATTTGTCTTACAAACTACCTTACATTTTTGTAAGAAATAAAAAGCCGCAGCAAAAATGTAAACAGCAAAAGAAGTTATATAAATACAAATTAAAAAAACGACATAAAACCCTTCTTTTTAGGTGGGAGAGAGCATCCGTTCATGCATAGAAGCGGTCAGATCCTTTTCCTGCCCAGACATAGTGAAAACAAAGAGAGAAAACGAGTGCAGGTCACCTTTTGTGATCCATAGCCGCGGCTTATATGTCGAAAAATCAAAATGGATTTATATAGATACGAGATGAAGAAAATCCCTATTGATCAAAGTTTCGCTTTATATCCATTGACTATTTTCGTCATACAAAATAAAAGTATCATATAAAAAACAACGGGAATCATAACAATCCTTGAGATTATCTTTTTCATAACTAACCTCCCTCTTCTTAAATTTATTTTAATCTAAATTTTCCGTAATCAATATCCGTAAAATCGTTATTTACTTCTCTTTTTTGACTTTTTCGCATCAATCCTTTACAGTCAAAATGTTCATAAGTTTTACACTGTAGGAGGATCCCAATGAATATTGAAATAAAAGATACTTTAATCTCTGAAGAAACATTACAAGCAAAAGTAAAAGAACTTGCTCTAGAAATCGAGCGCGATTTTGCAGGAGAAGAAATCGTTGTTATCGCTGTATTAAAAGGTTCTTTCGTCTTTGCTGCTGATTTAATTCGCCACATTAAAAACGAAGTAACAATCGACTTTATCTCTGCATCTAGTTATGGCAACCAAACAGAATCAACTGGAAAAGTAAAATTATTGAAAGATATCGATGTGAACATTACAGGTAAAAATGTAATTGTTGTGGAAGATATTATCGATTCTGGCTTAACGCTTCACTTCTTAAAAGACCATTTCTTCATGCATAAACCAAAAACATTGAAGTTTTGTACATTACTTGATAAACCAGAGCGCCGTAAAGTCGATTTAAAAGCAGAATACGTAGGCTTCCAAATTCCGGATGAATTTATTGTTGGCTACGGCATCGACTGTGCAGAAAAATATCGTAACCTTCCATATATCGCGGCGGTTGCAACAGATAAATAATAGATAGACTGAACTGTTTCATATAAAGCGAAACTTTAATCAGTGGTGAGTTCTTCATCCTTCACTGATCATTAGTCTTTACCTATCGGGCTTTTAGCTTATCCGCCACCTAACTTCCTTGCTTCTTGCAGAACTTTAAGGTGGCGATATTACTATCATTAATGCGTGATAATTTACTCCGTTATATTTTGGAATTTATTAAAGTTCGCATTTTTATAAAAAAAACTTTATAATTAAAAGTATTAAAGGTTGTTAACACAAAAACGTTAACAACCTTTTTATTTTTTTTTTAAAATGATACTTTACTTAAGAGGAGCGATTTTATGTATTGGAGAAAAAATAATACCCCTGTAGAAGAACCCGTGGAAACAGCTGTATGGGAATGCCAAACGGAAGACTGTTTAGGATGGATGCGTAAAAACTTTTCTTTTGATGAAGAGCCAAAGTGTCCTTTATGTAAAGGTAAAATGACAAGCGGAGAACGCCTATTACAGAAGTTATAAAATAACTAAACCTTTTTCATCTCCTAAATTCCCCAACTATGAAGTCAAATGAAGTGAAATTTCCCTCATTTAGGGATTTCTCTTTCTCCTTACCTACGATACAATTCCATTTCCTAAATGTGAATCTAAAATAAAAGGTACAAAAAAGGCTTTGCGTACCTCGCAAAGCCTTTTCTTTATTTACTAATAAGAACTGTACCAATAGCTGCTTCTCTCATTATTTTCCGCTCACAATCGTGAATGACCCCTCCTTAACACTCTTACGAGTTGTTTGAAGAAGGGGCTTCCTGTTTCATAGAGCGTTGCTGCTTGGGGGGTTACCCAAGCAGTCTTACATACTCTCCACAGGCGTCGTTTATACTGTTTGGACACAACCTTGCCCTACAGCTTCAGTCGTTCTCACAAGTAATTGCTCTAACCCTTTTCGTGAAGGTTTCGAACCCGTTCTACTTGTTTATTATAGTTTGCAGAGCCTTTCTTTTTTTTCGAAAGATTACGCTGTGCTTTTTTGAGTTGCTTTTCTTTTTGACGAAGAAATCTTGGATTTTCAAATGCCGTTCCATTTGAAAGAACAGCGTATTTGTTTAGTCCAACATCTACACCAATTGTATTTGCCATATCAATAGAGGAAGGTATAACTTGTCTTTCGACACTAAAAACAGCGTACCATCTCTTGGATTGGCGTTTGATAATCAGTTGTTTGATGGTTCCTTCTATCGGACGATGAAGAAGGATATCGATTTCTCCTAGTCGTTTGTTATATAATTTTCCGTTATCCGCAAATGACATTGCGAAACGGTGTTTCCCATTCAGTTTGAATCCAAATTGTGGGAAAGTGAGACTGTTATATTCTTTATACTTTTTCAATTTTGGATATTTGGAATCCTCACGAAAAAAGCCATCATATGCCTTTTTCAGTCGTAAAAATACTTCTTGTAAAGGCTGTGATGGCACTTCTTTTAGAAAAGGATGGGTTTTCTTATCTATTGTTTGTTGCTTTTGCATGTCAGAACGTGTGTATGATTGTTTGTTTTCTTTCTTTATATTTTCTCTGTCTGTCTAAAAGAGCAGAATTATAGGTTTGACGGCAATATTGTAGCCAACGCTCTAACATTTCTTTTTGTTCTTTGGTGGGGAAAATTTCGTATTTTTGACTTAGCAACATTGTCATCACCTTCCTCTTTTTTCGTTGTAGTGTTTCAGATGCCTAAACACAAAAATAGAATACACGTTCGTATCTATTTCTAGTACTATCATACATGATGTGACATAAAAAGGAAATAGAAATTTCGTGCTATGCACGACCAACATTCATCCCCTCCCTACCACCTGGGCTATGCCCTGCATGTGCTTGAGGAAGGGGGACTTCTGTTGAAGTACTGTTAAAGTAAGAACGAACTGTTAAGAAGTAATATCCAATATAAATAACGCTATACACACCGATACTCATTAATAATGGAATAAGAATTTCATATGGCATTAACGCTGATAGCCCTTTTAAAGCAAACAAGCTGTGTAAAATCCCAACTACTAATGGAATTACGAAAATAAAATGTAAAGAGCAACCGTGAAAGAATCTGTCCCCTTAATTGCTTCTACAAATGTTACGGATAAACGATAACCAGAACCGATTAGGAAAACTGAGATTAACATCATTATAATTGATCCTTTCGGAATCACTTCGCCTTCGCGCTCAGCGTGGAAAAGTTCACTTAATTTAAATACACAAATAAATTAAGCGATAATAATTAGAAACCACTACAGCTATTTCGATCCCATCACCAATGCCCTGAACCTAACCAAGCGAGCGAATACTCAGAGCCCACTATATTTATCCCTCATACTGACTTTGCGACAATCGGATCACAATTAGTATTTGAATTCGGGTGTAAATAGAAAACCTTTCTCGTTTACGAAAAAAGGGGGGGAACGCCTCCAAGATTGGAGGCTTGTTCGAATGTTGCTACCATGTAGGGTGGAGATGTTTGTATGTATAAGGCAAACTATACATATCTCTCTCATATATCATATTCTAAGCAACATTATATGGTTTGGACATTATGTAAACTTTTCTTAACACCAATTATGTTAACCTCACAGGGATTCTTATTCATCAGATACAGAAATAGACATACAAAAACGCCATCCTTTCCTATGATTCAACAGAAAGAATAGCGTATTTTTTCATTTTAGGGAGTATTTTATTTTGTTAGCTTGATAGCGATGTGGCGGTACCTCTAGTAGGTTCTTATTATTATGGAGTTTCATAATTTTTATTTTTAAGATCTAACGAATCTACTATAAATACAAATAAAAATCCAATTGCACATAGAAACTCTAACCAATTGAATGTGTGTTCTTTTAGCAATTCAGAAATAAAGTCAATGCTATTAGTAACAAATAATATTCCAAAAATGCATATGTTAAATTTCAATATTTTTAAACTTTCCATAATGTTCACCTCAATTTCCAAATAAATATATTATTATTTAGATATCATAATAATATATAAGTAAATATCTTTTCACCACACTATATTTTGTGGTTACAATTCTTTTATTTGTTCAATTCATCAGGTTTTTTTAGGAACTACATTAAATTCTGGTACAAAAAATGTTAATTCATTTTTGCTCTACTCTTCCATAATACAGTTATGCCAAAACCAGCAGTAAGAATTAATCCCGCAAAGATATATGGAAGATTAACATTTACATTAAATAAGATACCTCCCAGTGCTGGCCCTACCATATTTCCGAGGCTTGTATAAGTAGAATTCATCCCTCCGGCAAATCCTTGATTTTCTCCAGCTATTTTAGAAAGTAACGTTGTGATTGCCGGCCGGAGTAAGTCACATGCCAAAAAGACGATAAACGTTACAATCATAAGTGCCCAATAATTACTAATAAATGCAGACTCAAAAATATATATAGCAGCTATGAGTAGGCTACATTGAATGATTCTTTTTTCACCAAATTTTTTTACTAGTTTTTCAAAGAATAAGATTTGTACTACTACTCCTAATATGGCGCTTACTGCAATAATTGTTGATATATCCTTGGGCGTAAAACCAAACTTTTTATCAACAACAAAGCTAAACATATGTTCATAAGCTGATAAACCACATGCTAGAACAAAGACAAGTAATAGTGGGATAAAGTATAAAGGGTGAAAAGATTGTTTAATTTCCTGTAAAAAGCTTATTTGTATTTTGTTATCTCTCATTTTATTTCGTTGCTCTTTAGACACAGGTTCTTTCAAAATGAATACTGAAAAACACGCAGCGATACCGGAAATCACAGCTGCAAAAAAGAACGGTGCACGTATGCCAAAATCAGATATAAATCCACCAATCCCAGGGCCAATGATGAACCCTGCACTGATAGATGCTGATAGATACCCTAATGCTTTTGCTCTGTTTTCTAATGAAGTTGTATCAGCTATAAAAGCAATAACTGCCGGCATCATACATGCGGCACTAATACCGCCTAATGCTCTAGAAAGAAATAATACCCATATATGATTTCCAACTCCAAATAAAAATTCAGAGAAAGAAAAAAGGGATAATCCCAGTATAATTATTTTCTTTCGACCAAATGTATCTACCCATACTCCAGCAATGGGGGATGTTAGTAGTTGAACAAATGCAAACGTAGCAATTAAATATCCCATAATGTCAGTACCTAATTGTAATGTCTTCATATAAGATGGCATTATGGGAACAACAAGACCAATACCTAAAAATACAATAAATAAATTGAATAATACTAAGGCTAAAGATAATTTTTTTCTGTTACCTACAATCATGTTACTTCCCTCATTCTATGGTTAGTTAAATACAATCGTAAAAAAACTTTTTATTGTACTAATAAGTAGTGTAAACATTCAAGTTACTTTAATGTCAATACAGTAAATACAAATATAGCTCTTCTGATGTTGGATCAGTAGATTCATAAGAAAACGTCAGCCTTTCTCAGCTAACTTGTTTAGAAAGAATAACATTTTTTATTATTTGGAGAGGAGGATACTTTTTTGAGTTGATGGGCATGGTGCTACCCCTATTAGTTAAAAATTATAACAGTATAAAAATACATTAAGTTTTGCTTGAATTGAATCAAAATAAATTTCTTTTTC
Organism: Bacillus sp. DX3.1; assembly: GCF_030292155.1. Classification (NCBI taxonomy): domain Bacteria; kingdom Bacillati; phylum Bacillota; class Bacilli; order Caryophanales; family Bacillaceae; genus Bacillus; species Bacillus sp. DX3.1. The sequence goes on from NZ_CP128153.1 coordinate 4,495,284, forward strand.
ATTTTTACGTTCAAAGTTTTGGCTGTCATAAAATCCATAGTTACATCTAGTATCTGTATATAAATATAAAGATTTCACATCCGTACTTTTCATATAATTAGACAAATGATTCATTAGAGCCTTTCCAACCCCAAGACCTCTAGATTCCCCTGATACAATAAATAACTGTACAGAACCTTGAAAATCATCTTCTTTTCCTTGTATAAGTTCTTTATATGTGTCTTGAACTTTTGAGAATTCTTTTATGAATTTTTTATTCTCCTTATTAGCCATGAGCACTTTAAGCATGGTATAGGCAAGACTTAAAGTATTATGAGCTTTCTTTAAACGATTCTTGTCTTTTTTTGAATCCCCCAAAATAACACCAATAATCTTATTGTTTCTTTCTGCTACTTTGCTAAATGAACTTCCTAAAATACAACTTTGTAGATAGATGTTTAATATTGAATCTAAAAATTTACTATCTTTAATAAATTCATTGAAGCCAAATGCTTCACCAATCAATTCTTTAACAGATTCATAATCCTCTTTAACTAGACCTCTATATATTACTTCATCCATGTTTATAAACTCCCTTTTATATACGAATTAAAAAACCGACATAAAAACCCCCTTCTTTTTAGGCGGTCAGATGCAAGGTTTAATACAAAAGGAGTAAGCAAGTAGCGGTCATGTTGTATTTTCCATAGCAGCGATTTATATGTCGAAAAATTAAAATGTATATATAGTATTGTAAATAGCTTATTATGATAATAAGGTCTTCTCTAAGGGGAGAGTCAATGAGAAAAAATATAAAGGAAGTGATTAGGGTGAAAAACTTATTTTCTATTGGGGAAGTTGCTAAAATGAAAGGCATTACAATAAAAGCGTTAAGATATTACCATAAAATAGGTATTCTCATTCCAAGATATATTGATGAAATAACAGGTTATAGATATTATTCTATAGATCAATTTATTTATATAGATATTATAAAAAATTGTAGAGAGTTAAGAACTAGTATAGTAGAACTTCAAGAGATTTTTAAGGACTGTAATACTGATAAATTACTAAAATTTTTACAATTAAAAAGATATGAAGCAGAAGAAAACATAAATAAAATGCAAGAAATAATCAAAAGCATTGATACCTTAAATACGCAGGTAGAGAATTCTAAGGATATATTAAATAATGATGAAATATCTATTAAATTCTTTGAACAGCGTTATGTAATTGTAGCACCATGTAAAGAAGTAGGAAGTTTAAAGGAGCTACTTTACTATTCAGACTTAGAGAAAATCATTCAAGATAAAGAGTGGAAAATGTCAATGGAAAGAGGAATCATATATAACTTTAATTCAGATGGTAATGTAGAACCAAAATATGTTTTTAGTGGATTTCAAGGGAATTCTAATATAGAAGTTGAACAAAATATGAAAATATTACCAAAGGGGAAGTATTTAACTTTAGCCTATAGTAAAGATAATGAGGAGGAACGTAGAAGAAAAATAGTTAAATATGTAAAAGAAAATAATTTAAAAATTAAAGGTTTTATTGAAGTGGAGTTATTTAATGATTTCTTCAATACAGAATCCTATAGTTGTCAAGTTCAAATGTTTATAGAAAATAATGAGGAAGTTGACTAAAGATAAGTAGGTATCACAACAGAAGACCTTTGGAACAGAGTGTTTAGCGACATTACGACCTGGCGACCTATGTATTCGGGATTTAGGCTATTATTCACTGGACGATTTAGATCAAATGGACCAACGTGACGTGTATTATATATCGCGGCTTAAATTAAATAATATAGTGTATATCAAAAATGAGTTTCCTGAATACTTTCGAAATGAGACAGTAAAAAAACAGTCTCAGTACATCAAAGTTGATTTAGAACACATTATGAATATCTTAAAACCAGGGCAGTTCTATGAAATAACAGACGCTTATATTGGAAAGGATAAAAAAGCAGCTACTGCCTGTAACAATAGCTGCTTCTTTCATTACTTCGAGTTCACGATATTAAAGTAAGAACGAACTGTTAAGAAGTAATATCCAATATAAATAACGCCATACACACCGATGCTAATTAATAACGGAATAAGAATTTCAAATGGCATTAACATTGATAAACCTTTTAATGCAAACAAGCTGTGTAAAATCCCTACTACTAATGGAATTGCGAAGATAAATCTTACTTGTTTTGCAATTGCCTTTTTCATCTCTTGTTTCGTTACACCGACTTTACGAAGTACAACGTAACGATCACGGTCTGCACTTGCTTCTGTTAATTGTTTAAAGTAAATGATAGAACCTGTTGCAAGTAAGAAGACGAGGCCTAAGAAAATACCGATGAACATCATCAAGCCAGTTCCTTCAAGTCCAGCTTGGAATCCAGTGTAGAAATCTCTAAACGGTGTTACAATTTCTGATTCTGCAGCCGGCATTACTTTTGTTAATTTTTCAGTTAATGCTTTACTGTTTCTTTCATCTTTTACATTAATATTTTTGACAGTGCGTGTTCCAGCTACTTTTTTTGCTCCTTCGTACACTTCATCCGGAACAACAACAACTAATTCACCTAAGTTCGTAACATTACGACCTTCTGCATCTTTAATTGTTAACGTCTTTGTTTCATTTCCAATAGGGAATACCGCTTTATTTCCTTTGTATACCGTACTAAATTCATGCCCTTCGATATACATTCCGTCATATACAAATGCTTCTCCTGCAGTTAAACTCACGACTTCTGCATCCATTTTTTTCGCAGCTTGATTGAAAGCTGATTGTGATACTAATTGGTATTTCTCTGTTACAAGATAATGAGTATTCATACCCATATCTGCTTTTTCGCCTTCAAACTTCCCTTTAACAGGAACCATCTCTATCTCAAACTGATCCGTCACTGGATGATTTTTCTTTTCTTCATCAAGAATAGCATTTACTTTGCTATCCAATGCCGCGTCTTTCTTTTCATAAGAGAAACTATATGGTGCATACGTTTTCGCTTGTGTAAACACGTTGTAATACATCGTTACAGATGTACCAACCGCAGTTAGTGTTACAGCACTTAACACCGCAATCGTTGCAAGTGATTTTGCATTTCCTTTAATACGATATAACAACTGAGACGTTGTTACCATATTCATACCGTTATAAAACGACGACTTCTTATTTTTTGCTCTTTTTAGAACAATAACTGTAAAGAACATAAACAGTAAGTACGTACCTAGCACAGTTGCAAGTAGAATGTACAAAGCAACCATCATAAAGTCTGCGTACTTAACAGCTTTTATAAATGTCAGCGATAAGAAATAACCAGAACCAATTAAAAAGACGGAAAGTAATGCTACAACAATGGAGCCTTTTGGCATTACTTCCCCTTCACGCTCGGCACGGAAAAGTTCAATTAATTTGAAACGATATATTAAGCGATAACCTTGGAACGATGTATATAATACAATGACAAAAAAGACAAGCGTTGTATCAATAATTGCTCCCATTGGTACTTCAAAATGAACATTTAAGTTGAGTCCCATCATACCTACTAATAATTCAAGAAATAGCTTAGAAAGTAAGCTACCGATTGCAATCCCGATTACTAATGACATTAACCCCATCAACATATTTTCATAAAATAACATTTTACCAATTTGTTTTTTACGAATTCCTAGTAATGAATATAATCCAACTTCCTTTTTACGCTTACGTGTAAAGAAACCGTTAGAATATATAATAAATACCGCAACGAAAATAATGAGCATCACACTGGAAACTTGGAAAGCACCGCTAATCTTCTTCGATCCTTCCGCTGCTTTTTCCATCTGCGAATTGTATTCTAGTGCCTTAAACGTAAAGTAAATAACAATACTAAAGATCATGGAAGCAAAGTATAGAAAATAATCTTTAAAATTCCGCTGTATATTGCGGAGGGCAATGCTAGATAACGTCATCTATTGCACCCCCGGAGATTGTGGACATCATGTCTAATACTTGTTGGAAGAATTGTTTACGCGTTAATTCTCCTCGGTGTAACTCTTTATATAACTCACCATCTTTAATGAAAATAACACGTTTGCAATAACTTGCTGCAAATGCATCATGCGTTACCATTAAGATTGTTGAATTATCGTATTCATTTAGTGATTTCATACTTTCTAATAAATCTGTTGCTGATTTTGAATCTAATGCACCTGTTGGCTCATCCCCAAAAATCATACTGGGGCTTGTAACAATCGCACGAGATGCTGCACAGCGCTGCTTCTGTCCACCAGATACTTGGTATGGATATTGCTGCAAGATATGATCAATCCCAAACTTTTTCGAGATTTCAAGAACACGGCGATCAATTTCACTTGCTTTTACTTTTGATAACGCAAGTGGCAGTGCAATATTTTCTTTCACCGTTAACGTATCTAATAAGTTATAATCTTGGAAAATGAACCCTAAATGGTCACGACGAAACAACGCTAATTTATCATCATTCATTTTTACAATATCTTTTCCATCTATTAAAATTTCACCGTTCGTTGCTGTATCAATTGTAGAAAGAACATTTAATAATGTTGTTTTACCAGATCCGGACGGCCCCATAATCCCAACGAACTCGCCTTCTTGTACTTGTAAGTTAATCCCTTTTAACGCTTCAAATTTATTTCCACCAGTGTCATACACTTTTGTAATATTTTTCGCTTCTAATATCGTTTTCATCTCTATATCCCCCACTTCATCTCATTTCTATTCTGACTATATCTCACTTCTACTGTTGTCACTATCGATGTTTCTTACACAAACATGACAGTTATGTAAGAGCAACCAGAAGAAGAAACTAAACTTAACATGATGAAATAACTACTTTGTTACTATAGCATTCGGATATAGAGGCATCTATTCATTCTCATTACATGAACCTTACAATTCTGTAAGGTAAAAAGCACCCATCTTATAAATGAGTGCTTTTTAGAATATAGTTACGATTCAATTATGAATTACAAACTTAGTGCTATCGTTTCACCTTATACTTTTTCTAGATTCATTGTTATACAGTAACGTGGTAATAATAGAAAGTGCTACAACAACTACAAAAGTAAATACCCTATAGTTCGATATCGTAGCAGTACCTACTAATAAGCCAGGTATACCAGCCATAATCAGGCCTCCAAACATGCCAACAAAAGATCCCACACTCTGTTTCACTACTTGTGTTTCTGACTCCCAGTCATAATAAGCAAATCGATTATTAATAAAGATCCCCCATATCGCTGAAAAAAATGAATATGTTAACGGGGTAATTACGATTAAAATAGAAGTCCAAACATCTGGCTTTAAACCTATAATCATAAGTATAGCGCTAATAATTGATGCAGGTATACTCAGCGAAAGGTTCATCAAAATCTTACTGTCATAAATAACTTTGGGTGTAAGAGGCAATGACTTGATGATCCATACGTTTTTTCCCTCTAACGACAATGACACACAAGTTGTACATGTCATCGAAATTATTGCTGAAATCGCAAATGGTGCAACCCCTGGCAAAATCATTTCGATGCCAGGATAGCTTATTAATTTACTCGGCCCTACCACAACTACTGCAAGTGAGAAAGCTATCGCAATCACAACGCCCATGCCACTATTTATTACATATACTGAAGAACCAAAGAAACGCGTCAATTCTTTTTTATATAATGCAATCAATACGTTTTCTTTTTTCATACTATCGATCTTATAATTTGAACGCATATGATACGTAGAAATACCTGTGTTGATTTGCTTATATTTAAGAGAGAGTATTTTTACAAAAAGATAATACCAAATAACTGATATCCCAACAAAAAAGATAAAAGCTCCCATATCAGCATCCACAATTGCTTTTTGAAAAATGTTGGCGGGCGGATACACTTTAGCCAATTGCTCTGAAACGATTGCTCCAATCCCATTAAGATCATTCAAGCTATATTTCGTATTTCTCATTTTTATCATGAAGAAGCTAGATATAACAATTACCATAATACTTAAAATCGTCGTTACTCTATTCGTATTTCTAAATTTAGAGGCGATTGCTGTAATACATGCTCCAAAAACTGCTGCAATCGTTGTTAGAATTAAAGATGCTGTAAACAGACTGATGAACCACATAAAATAGAAAGAAACTGATGGTTTCGCATATATACAATAAACAACGCCCATTGGTAACATGACTATCATTGAAAAGACCGTATTTAGCACGTATAAATACAAAAATCTACTAGCAATAACTGTACTTACGCGAATCGGTAATGACATCACGAAATCATAATCCTTAAAAGCAAAAAGCTCTCCATTCGCCTTAAACATGGTGAAAACTAAAGTCAATACACTACTAAGAACGAGTGCATAAACTGGAATGACTTCTGTTATTCTAAGTTCCACCAATCCATATGCTGCGGCTCCACAATATAACATCAACATTACAGCAACCAAGGTAAGAGATACTGAAATCAAAATTTTATTCTGCTTCTTTTTCTTATCTTTTTCATATTTAAAAGTATTGAGACCTAGCTGCGTTATCAGACGGATTTTTAAAAGAGCGAGCGTATTATTTTTCATCAGCAAGCACCTTCATAAAGAGCTCTTCTAATGAATTTTCCTTTATGAGAGACTTTACTTCCCCTGAAATTGCTAGTTTTCCTTTATTGATCATCGCTATCTTGTTACATAATTTTTCTGCCACATCTAAGACATGGGTAGAAAAAAAAATCGCACTGCCCGTTTCACAAAGTTCCTTCATAATATTCTTTAATACTATAGCTGCCTTTGGATCAAGACCGACAAAAGGTTCATCCAAAACTAATAATTTCGGATTATGCAAAACTGCCGATATAATCGCTACTTTTTGTTTCATACCGTGTGAGTAGGAAGATATTAAATCTCCCAAATATGCCGTAATCTCAAAAGCATCCCCATATTTTTGTATCCGTTCTTCCCTATCTTTTGCAGACACTCCAAAAACATCAGCAACAAAATTTAAATATTGAATTCCTGTTAATTGCTCGTATAAATCTGGATTATCAGGAATATATGCCATTACTTTCTTACACGCAATAGGATCCTTTTTTACTGAATGCCCATCAACAAAAATTTCACCCTCTTCGAAGTCTATAACACCCACTAGTGACTTAATCGTTGTACTTTTCCCCGCACCGTTGTGTCCGATAAATCCAAAAATATCTCCTGCTTGAACAGTAAGATTCAAATTATCAACTGCTTTCCTACCACCTTTGTATGTTTTGCTAAAATTGATTATTTCTAACATTATTCTCTCCTCCAAACTATCTGCACTAGTATAGAATCAACTAAATGTATTTAAGTTACATGACAAGGAATACAATTCTTACATTATTTTTCTAAAATTCACACAATTTTTATTTGAATTATTACTATTTAATATTGAAGAATATATGAATCTCTTCAATAAGTTTGAAAGGAAACCATAGATTTAAAGATTGGATAAATTCTAGGGCTTTTATTTTACATTAAAGCATCACTTAGAAATTAGTAGACATACCGGAATAAGGATTAACGATAATACAGGAATTAACCACTTCGTTACTAATATTTTCGCTTTCGACATTTTTTTATTTTTAGAAGAATAATTCAACACAAAATGAACGATTACATTAGCAACGAACATAAACAATGGTAATCCAAAAGCTGCTATCGTTTTACTTGCATACTTATCAGGATTCCCTTTAACATCCCAATGAATTGGGATTTGTTCGGGTAAATCACTATATAAAACAACCGATAATATCATTGGTAATAAACAAACCACAGAACTTATCATACATGTTAAATCAATTTTCTTTTTCATCATCTTTTCCTCCATTCAGCAAACATATATAATACTTAATAATCGAATATCAGGATAAAACCTCTTCAAAATTAAAACGCTATCAATCTAAATATTCAGACTCTTAAAGCGAAATTTTACTCAGTGGGGTTGTTTTCCATCCCCCACTGAGTATTACTACCCGTTAGCACATAGAAAATACGAATACATAATTTGACTAGTATCGCTGAGTAATTACGAAACACCTACTTTTATTACTTCCAACCTATCCTAAAGAGTAGTTCCTTCTATTTACAATTGCATTTCTTTTTTATATAAAACATAAGAATATAAATTAGTCAGTATGACAGCAACTAATATCATTGCAAGCATCAAATAAGATCTCCAATCAGCTGGTACAAAAATACTTACGATCATGATAAGTCCTAAAGCTACAAATACTTTTCCGCTAAAGCGATGTGTTTTCCGCCATACTTCTTCATTACTCAATGTCCATGGATTGCGCATTCCAACGAAGAAACTTGGTTTACACTGTGGTAAATAATTACCGACTATTAAAAATAAAATACCAACAAGTAATTCTGGCACCCGATGAAGAAATATATTATATCCCAGTCCACTTGTGATAACAGCCATATTTCCTATAAATAAGACTACTAATAATGCATTATTCATCATCATAAAGCCTTTAGGAAACTTCTTATAATTCTCTTTCTTTGGATCAATCTTCGGTAAGATATTCAGAAATACCTATAAACCAATCATGATACCAACCATGGTCATCATTCCAGTTAATTTAGACGAATACCCATCTGCGGTACCACCGCTCCAATGCGTTGCAATCGTATCAGGCAAATGTGACCAAGAAATCGCCCATGCTAAACATGCTGTAAGAATTAATATAATTGCAAAGATATGTTTCTTCACTTCTCATCTCCCCCTTTATTCGTAAACGTAAACACCCAAGTTAATAAATCTTGAAAAACGGTTGTGTTTAAGGAGTACACAACGAATTGTCCTCTTTTTTCATCTTGTATTAATTCAGCATTTTTCAATGCATTTAAATGATGCGAAATACTCGGCTTTGTCATATTGAAGTGTTCGGCAATTTCGCCAGCTGTTAAGTTCCCTTCTTTTAATAAATCTAATATTTTTCGCCTTGTTGGATCTGCTAATGCTTTAAATGCTTGGTTCAATGTCTTTCTTCCTTTCACTAATTAGACATTTAGATATTTATCTAAATGCTAAAATAAAAACTACAAATTGTCAATGATATCCATAGCCCTTTTTCCTCTTTTGACTTTTACTGTTTACTAGCATTCCTTTCAACATAATGAAAAGACATGAAACACATGGTACACTATAGCTACAATCGTTTTGAGGAGGAAGACACATATGTACAAAGTTTTAATCGTTGAAGACGACCCAAATATCTCGTCTTTACTTCAAACTCACATTCAAAAATACGGCTATGATGCAGTTATTGCTGATAATTTTGATGATGTTATGGTTTCTTTTAATGAAGTAAAACCACATCTTGTTCTATTAGATGTAAACTTACCAAAATTCGATGGCTTCTACTGGTGCCGTCAAATTCGTCATGAATCTACTTGTCCAATCATTTTCATTTCGGCTCGTGCTGGTGAAATGGAGCAAATTATGGCGATTGAGAGCGGTGCGGATGATTATATTACAAAGCCGTTCCACTATGATGTTGTTATGGCGAAAATTAAAGGCCAATTACGTCGCATTTACGGTGACTATGCCCCGAATATTTCAGAACGTATTGTAGACGTAGAAGGTTTAAAATTATACCCTGAACGTCCAGAACTTCACTTTGGCACTGAGCAAGTATTACTAACAAAGAAAGAAGCAATTTTAGCAGAAATGTTGTTATCGAAACATCCTCGCACAGCAAGCCGTGAAGATTTATTAGCCGCACTTTGGGATGATGAAAGCTTCGTTGAAGAAAATACATTAAACGTAAATATTACGCGCCTTCGTAAAAAATTCACTGAACTTGGTATCGAAAATGCAATTGAAACAGTACGCGGATTAGGGTATCGTTTTAACGCATCTTGGAGTGAATAAGAATGAAATTATTTTTACGTGATCATTTTGCGTTTTTTGTTCTTTATGCGTTAAACTTTGGTATCATTTTTATTCTTTATGATGCAGTCGATGGATTTCAGAACAATAAATTTTATTTTATTGTATTAAGCATGTACTTATTCATCTGTTTCCTTGCTTATCGCTACGTTCGAAATCGTAGATTATACAATCGATTAAGCGAACCACCTGAAAAGATGGAAGATGCGTTTATTGAAAGAGCAGTAGCTCCTCTGCCTCATGGTGTAAACGAGCTTATTCGTACGCAATACCATCTATTCCAAAAAGAATTGCAAACATATGAAGTAAAACAACAAGAGCATCAATTATTTATTAACCACTGGGTGCATCAAATGAAAACACCGGTTTCTGTTATGCAGCTTATGGTGCTTGAAATGGAAGATGAGCACCTCATTCCACAGTATAAACAAGAGTTGGAAAAGTTAAATCAAGGACTTGATATGGCGCTATATATGGCACGGTTAAATAACTTCCATGAAGATTTTCATGTAGAAACTATTTCATTAAAAGATGCCGTAACAAAAAATATAAACAGTTTAAAAGAGCTGTTCATTCGAAATGGTGTCTTTCCTGTTTTGGAAGTCCATTCAGATTTGATGGTGGCTTCTGATGCAAAATGGTTAAAGTTTATTATTTATCAATTAATGACAAATGCCGTTCGCTATTCTGGCGGAAGAGGAAAGAAAGTATTCTTATCTGCTTACCAAAACGGCAAAGATATCATTTTAGAAGTTCGTGATGAAGGTGTCGGTATCCCGCAGGAAGATGTTCGAAGAGTATTTGAGCCATTTTACACTGGGAAAAATGGACGTACTTTTGGAGAATCAACTGGTATGGGACTTTATATTGTAAGTAAAATTTGCTCTTATTTAGGCCATTCTGTGAAATTAGAATCCGAAGTAGACAAAGGTACAAGCATCAAAATCATCTTCCATAACGCTGCGAACAATCAAGTGAATGGGCATGAAAGGTGACACATTGATGAAAATAAAACACTTCGTAAAAATGTATGAGAAATCACTCTCATACATTTTTTACAACACATGTAAAAATATTTTTTACCGGGGAGGCATACATTATGACTTTTTGGCAGTTTGCATTTAAAAATGTTTCTCGTAACTCCCGGGCTTATTTTGCTTATTTCTTAAGCAGTTCATTTTCAATTGCTATTTTCTTTTCATTTGCGGTGTATTTATTTCATCCTCGATTACAGAATTCTAGCATGGTTGATGGAATTTCTGCATTAATGATATTTTCGGAAGTAGTCATTGTGTTTTTCTCCTTTTTCTTCTTGCTTTATTCCATCGGCACCTTCTTAAAGGTTCGAAAAAAACAATTTGGGGTTTTAACCGTTTTAGGAATATCGAGGAAGCAATTAAAACGCCTTGTTTTCATGGAAAATATGTTAATTGGCATATTATCTATCTTTGTTGGGATTCAATTTGGACTTGTTTTTTCACAATTTTTCTTATTGGTAACTGCAAAAATTACGTATATTCCAGGATTGTATTTATATTGGCCAACATGGCCCATCATTTTAACAATGACAGTCTTTCTTGGGCTCTTTATCTTTGTCTCAGCTTTCACTCCCATGTTAATCAAAACACGTAAAGTTGTGCGTCTTCTAAAAGAAGGGAATGTGAAACAAAAAGAGCGAAAGCCATCTATACTCATTTCTCTATTTGGTGCTATATGTTTGCTATCTGGATATGTATTAGCAGGGAATCCAAAATATTTCATATCATTTGGGTCTGAAATAGGCGCTCTATATATTGTTTCTAGTGTTTTTGTGATTCCTTCACTTGTTGCAATTGGAACGTATTTTTTCTTTTCACAAATTAGTTTCTTGCTCATTCGTATTTTGAAGACGAGACGAAAGTTTTATATGAAACGAATTAATATGCTGTGGATTTCTGATTTAGCAAGCCGTATTCGTACAAATATTAACATGCTCTTTATTGTAGCTATGCTATCAACCCTTGCTTTTACAATGATTACATTTATATATGGATTCGGGAAATTTACAAAATTTGATGTTACAAAAAATAAACCATTCCCATTCACCTATATTTCATACGATGCCAACCCACTTGTTTCCCAGCATATGGAATGGTTAGAACAACAGCTTAGCGAAGAACAATTTGAATATAAAAAGTTCAAAACAGATTTATATGCAGTATCATTGGAAAAGAATGCTAACACTCCCTACGACAGAGAAGCATTTGTATTAAAACAAAGTGACTATAACGAGCTTGCTACTGCTTTAAAGCTCAAACACCTTTTTGTCAAAGATAATGAAACATATTTACTACCTGGACACGGATATCAAAATTTAGTTGGTGCATTAGAAGAACACTCCAGGCAAAAAAACGTTACAATTTCTCAAAATTCACTTACATTACGCGTAAAAGGTTATGAGAACTTTAGCATTATACCAACTGGAAGGGTGCAACAGATAATGATTTTATCTGATGATACAGTACATGCCTTCTCAAATAGCATGGAACATAGAACGTTGTATAACTTTCAAGTACAAAATTGGGAAAAGACAAATACAATTGCAGCGGAATATATGAATAAATTGCAAACAGAGCGAAAAAAAATCCCAACTAAAGAACCTTTATATTATATGGACGAAGCAAGTAATTCACTTTATGAGATAAAATTAAGTGCTGCTTCATTCTTTCTTATTGGTACATTCCTTGGCGTGATTTTCTTTATTGGTGCTGGAAGCGTCCTTTATTTCCGTATGTATACAGATTTAACAAATGAACATGAAAAATATATTACGATGACAAAAATTGGTTTAACAGAATCTGAGATGAAGCGCTCAGCTACGATTCAGCTTGCCATTTTATTCTTTGTTCCATATATTATGGCCTCCATTCATACGATATTTGCTACTAAAATGCTGCAAGAAATAATAAACTTATCATTATTTGCTGAAGTTACAGTAGTTCTTACGATTTTTGGAACGATTGAAATTCTCTTTTTCTTTTTAATTCGTTCACTCTATATACAAAAATTATCGCAGCACACTAAGTTATAAAGTGAAACTTTAATCAGTGAGTGTTTTCTTCATCTTTCACTGATTATGAGCCTTCATCAATCGGGAGTTTACAGGTAATCTTATAACTTCTTTACTTCCGCTGAATTTTGAGGTGGGAGTATTACTGCCTGTAAACAGCGGGATAAATGGAATAAGAGCCAGAAAGGTGATTTTTTATGGAAGAAGTATTACACATTAAAAATGTCTCAAAAGTGTATGAGGGAAAAGTCCCTCATACCGCTTTAAAAAATATTAATTTACATGTAGATAAAGGTGAATTTGTCGCAATTATGGGTCCTTCCGGAAGCGGTAAATCCACTTTTTTAAACGTGATTTCAACAATTGATTCCCCTACTGCTGGAGAAGTTTTTATTAATGGAAAACAGCCGCACACATTCCGCAGAGAAAAACTAGCCGTTTTCCGTCGCCAAGAGTTGGGCTTTGTCTTCCAAAACTTTAATTTGTTAGATACATTAACAATTGGTGAAAATATTGTATTACCATTAACGTTAGATAATGTTCCTCTTAAAGAAATGGATAAGAAATTAGATATCATTTCCAAAAAGCTTGGAATTGATCATATTTTAAACAAACGAATTTTTGAAGTTTCTGGTGGACAAGCACAGCGTACAGCAGTTGCTCGCGCTGTTATTCATAACCCTTCTTTACTGCTCGCCGATGAACCAACAGGAAATTTAGATTCCAAGGCTGCTATCGATGTAATGGAGCTTTTTACAAAGTTAAATAAAGAAGAACAGGCTACTATTTTAATGGTAACACATGATCCATTTGCGGCTAGCTACTGCAACCGTATCATTTTTATTAAAGACGGAGGACTGTATAACGAATTACACCGTGGCCTGCATCGTGAAAAGTTTTATCAAGAAATTCTAGATGTGTTAGCACTACTAGGAGGCAGACGTGGATGACATTTTGGCAGTTTGCATTTAAAAATGTCACGCGTAACTCACAAGCATATTTCGCCTATTTTGTAAGCAGTGCTTTTTCGATTATGGTTTTCTTTTCGTTTGCTGTATATGTATATCATCCGCAATTACAAGGCTTACAAGATTTTCAAGAACGAGGACCTCTTATGAATTTAATTGGGATGGCCCAATTTGTCATCGTCATGTTCTCGTTCTTTTTTCTCCTTTATTCTATCGGGACATTTTTAAAAGTACGCAAAAAACAATTTGGCATTTTAACGGTTCTCGGTATTTCAAAGAAACAACTAAAGCGACTTGTTTTTATGGAAAATATGATAATCGGATTATTATCGATTTTTGTTGGTATTCAGATTGGGCTTGTCTTTTCTAACTTTTTTCTATTGATTACCTCAAAATTAACCGGTGCAAAAGGACTATATTTATATTGGCCAACAGAGGCCATTACAATGACAACCATTACATTTATTATCTTATTCTTTATCGTTTCTACATTTACACCTATATTAATTCGTACGCGTAAAACAGTGCGTTTAACAAAAGGGGATATCCAAAATAAAAAAGAGAAAAGGCCTTCTATTATCATTTCTCTTTTTGGTTTAACTTGTTTAGGGACATGTTATTATATTGCCGGATTCCCGCAAAATTATATAACAGAAGAAAGTATTAAAAATGGCACTGCCTTTCTTACAGTCTTCGCCATTTTGCCACTGGTAACAATCGGAACCTATTTACTATTTTCACAAACCATTTTTCTTTTCATTTGGCTATTAAAAAAGAGACGCCGTTTCTACATGAAACAAATTAATATGCTTTGGATCTCTGATTTAGCCGCACGTACCCGTGGCAATATTAATATGCTCTTCATTGTAACAATGCTATCCGCACTTGCTTTTACAATTATTACATCGCTGTTTGCAACGAACAATTACACAAAAGCAGCTATTCTAGAACTTTATCCGATGCCTTTCACGTATATATCTAATAGCGAAAATCCATTAGAAGAAAAGCATACTGCTACAATTGAAAAAGAACTAACAAACTATCAATTTCAATATAAAAAGCATAGGTCTGTTGTTCTAAAAGATAAAGCTTTTGAAAATGATATTATGATTATGAAAGAAAGTGACTATAATACCCTTTCTAGACTACTAAACAGACCGGAGATCCAACTAAACGAAACGGAAACGTATATTATTTCTAAATTTTCACCGGCTACATTAAATTTATTTACAAGCCCTTTTATAAAAAGAGACACTATTACAATAGAATCTAATAAAAAAACATTTCATATAAAAGGCTTTTCCGAACAAACACTTGAGCCACAATTTGCACTTCCTCATATGATTGTTATGCAAGATAATGTAGTTGAGACGATGATTCCTCATATCGAAACTGTGACAATCTATAATTATGTAGTTGAAGATTGGGAAAATACACTTTTACCGACAAAAAATATATTAAAAGTTATTAATCAAGACAGCAATAATATTTCGAAACCTGAAGAACAAGAGGACGGCATACAAAAAGAAATTCCATTCAGTATTTTCACAGCTAGTGATGAACTACAGCAGGATAAACAAAGCAATGTCGCCGGTTTCTTTATCGGTACGTTTCTCGGCGTCATCTTCTTTATTGGAGCAGCTAGTGTACTCTACTTCCGGATGTACACTGATCTAACGAGAGAAGAAGAAAAATATATTACGATTACAAAAATTGGCTTACAAGCAACAGAAATGATACGTTCAGCTACGATTCAACTTGCTATTTTGTTCTTTGTTCCTTATGTCATCGCATCGATTCACACGATATTTGCTATTAAATTTTTACAAAGTACACTCGCACTTCCATTAGCAAAAGAATTAGTATTTGTTTTCGTATTATTCGGTGTTGTCGAGATCATTTTCTTTTTCTTCATTCGTTCACTTTACATCAAAAAATTATCACAGCGTATTAAACTGTGAATAAGATAGCCTTGTGCACACTGCACAAGGCTATTTTCCATAGTTTTTAGGTTAGCAATAACAACCGCCATAACCGCCGTAGCCACCATAACCACAGTCGCCACCACCGAAGCAGCTAGCACCAATGATAATTAATAAAATAAACAATACAATTAGAAGCGCAAATCCACCGCCGAAGCCGTGTCTGTGATCGCGTCTGTCATCGCATCTGTGATCGTGTCTGCGATCGTGTCTGTCATCGTGTCTGCGATCGTGTCTGCGATCGTTTCTGTCATCGTGTCTGTGATCGTGTCTGTCATCGCCCTTTTCACTCATTACTCTATTCCTCCTTTAGTATCATTCGTAATAACAAGGGGATCCTATCATGTTCTAAATGAGCGGATTCAATTTATATTATGTTTAGCAGACAGATGGGAAGCTTGTTTTTCCCAAAAACAGGCTTATCTCATTTTAAAATGCGAAAATATACATAAAGTGAAACTTTGATTAGTGGGGGGGTTCTTCATCCCTCACCTATCTTCTTTGTTTTCTCTGAATCTTGAGGTGGGGGATGAAGAAAATATAAAGAGCCTACGATGTTAAATCATCGTAGGCTCTTTATATACGCTGCACAAACAGCTTTCCTTCTTGAAATATACGCTTCTTTAATTGTTCATTAGAGAGCGTATTTACATGAACTACATCAATTTTATATCTTCCCTCTATATCTTCCATTAATTGAAGCCATAGCCACTGAAACTCCTTAGTACTACAATCGGTTGTTTCAATAGCAATATCATAATCAGACTTCTTTGTCGCTTCCTTTCGTGCATGAGAACCAAAAATATATGCAATTTTTACAAATGGCGTCGCTAATAGACGTGCTTGTATATTGCGGAATATTTTTTCCTGCTCTTGCATGATTTCACCTCTCACATATAATGCGTTGCTTTGTGATTTCTTCTAGTCTTACCCGGTTTACTTCATATCCAAACCTAGCTTTCTCAGGTACAAGAACCTTTCCACTTTGCAACGTCACTTCGGGCGTAATAATATCTTGTTCCCAATGCCTACTAGAAGCAGAAATATCACCTGGAATTGTAAAGTTCGGCAAAGATGCTAAAGCAATGTTTTGTGCACGTGAAATTCCCATCTCCACCATACCGCCGCACCAAACAGGTATATCATGCTGCTGACAATAATCATGAATCTGAATCGACTCCGTTAGTCCACCCACTCTTCCAGGTTTAATATTCACAATGCGACAACTCCCAAGTGTAATTGCCACCCTTGCATCTTCTAAACTATGAATACTTTCATCTAAACAAATAGGTGTTTCTATTTGTTTTTGCAACTCAGCATGATCAAGAAAATCGTGATCAGCTAACGGCTGTTCAATCATCATTAAATCAAATTCATCCAATCGTTTTAACTGTTCAATATTCGTTAACGTATATGCGGAGTTTGCATCTGCCATTAATGGAATCTTTGGAAATGCTTTGCGTATTTCTCTGAGCAACTCATAATCAAGTTCTGGCTTTATTTTCACTTTAAAACGTCTATAGCCTTCTTGTGCGTACATTTCGATTCGTTTTAACATATTCGGAACGGTATCCAAACCAATTACCACACCGACTTCAATTTCTGATTGCGTTCCGCCAAGTAAATTCGCTAACGATTGATTTTGACGTTTCGCATACAGGTCCCAAATGGCTCCTTCTATTCCTGCTTTTGCCATCCGATTCCGTTTGATATGCTGAAATACGTGAGGAATTTCTTTCGGATGTGTAACCTCAGCTTTAAATAAATCTGGCAATAAAAAATCCTGAAGCATATGAAACGCTGTTGTTACTGTCTCTTCTGTATACCATGGCTCTGAAAAAGCAACGACCTCTCCAAATCCGATATACCCGTCTGTATCTTCTAGTTCAATAATGATACTTTCTCGCATTTCATACGTCCCATAACTCGCCGCAAAAGGAATCACAAGAGGCATTTCTGTTATATAAAGTGTCGCCTTTTTTATTTGCATTTACATTTCCTCCAGTAACTGCCTTAGTTCCCGCCTTAATAATTTTTTGGAAGCATTACGTGGTAGCTCAGATAAGAAATGTATTTCTTTTGGTACTTTATACCTCGCTAATTTTTCTTCACAAAATCTGATAAGCTCTTCCTCTGTTACATGGTCTGCTTTCACAATAAAAGCAACTGGCACTTGCCCCCATTTTTCATCCGCTTTTCCGACAACACCGGCTTCCACCACTTTCGAATGTGCGAGCAGTGCTTCTTCAATTTGTGCGGGATAAATATTTTCTCCGCCTGAAATAATTAAATCACTGCGGCGGTCTAGTACATATAGGAAGCCCTCTTCATCCAAATACCCAAGATCTCCAGTATGAAGCCAACCATCTCGCACTGTTTCACGAGTTGCTTCTTCACGTTTAAAATAACCACTCGTCACGTTCGGGCCTTTTACAACAATTTCACCTTCAACGTGAGAGGGTGCCACTTCTCCACCATTTTCAATGCGAAGTTGACATAGAAAAAGTGGTTTTCCTGCTGAACCAACTTTCGTTAACATATAATCAGCTGCTAACGTACAAATTTGCGAAGATGTTTCCGTCATACCGTATGTTTGATATACAGGAATCCCTTTTGCGACACATGTTTCTAATAGCGGTCTTGGGGCAGGTCCTCCGCCTAATAATACGCACCGTAAGGATTTTGGATATGTGCCCTCTCCAAGCCTCTCTAATAGGTCTGTCAGCATTTTAGAGACGACAGATATCATCGTAACCCCTCGCGTCTGCAAAGCGGTATGAATAAAGTCTGGGTCGTATTTCGGAACAAGTAAAATACGCATGCCATATATTATATTTTTCATTAAAAGAGATAATCCACCTACATGAAAGAGCGGCAGACATGCTAGCCAACAATCCTCTTCACGAAGCCCTAAATTAAGAGATGATCCAACTGCACTCGCCCAATGATTACCGTATGTTAATATAACGCCTTTTGGTTTTCCCGTTGTACCTGATGTATAGATAATCGTCATAGCCTGCTCTAAAGAAAATTCCGTTTGCACGCTCACTGCTCGCTTCGGTCCTCTTACTAATTCTACAAATGAATATACAGGTACTTGTTTCGTCTCAAATTCTTGATCTGTCAGCAAACAAAATACTTCAGCATCTTCCATTTGCCAAAGTAGCTCTTCTCTTGAAAGACGTGTATTAAGAAGTACAGCAGCAGCTCCTATATAAGATAGGGCGTGAATCACCGTGATCATCTCGATACTATTTTTCATCAGAACAGCCACTTTTGTACCTTTTTCTACATGCAAATATGAAAGGTGTTCACAAATAGACAATACTTTCTCATGCAGTTCTAAAAATGTGCTCATCTCCTCTTTCGTTTCAATTGCAGTACGCTCTGGTGTTAAAAATGCACGCTGCATCAACCAATTGGGCATCGTCTCCATTATATAATCTCCTTTCATTACAGAAAGAGACTTGATGTGAATTCATCAAGTCTCTGTTTTTCCGGCTCCGCTTTTATCTTATCTAGCTACAGCGGCTAGAATAGTCGGTGGCTTCGCTTCTTCCGCCGAGGTAAAAAGCACCTCTATGTCAGAAGCTCCATCCCCCTCCTATTCTGAACGAGCCGCTTCCGCTTTTGATCAAGGGAAACGAGGGAACTGATCAAAGTTCGGGCTACGTTTTTCTTTGAACGCATCACGACCTTCTTTTGCTTCGTCAGTTGTGTAGTACAATAGCGTTGCATCGCCAGCTAATTGCTGAATACCTGCTAAACCATCTGTATCTGCGTTAAATGCAGCTTTTAAGAAACGAAGTGCCATTGGGCTGTTTGCTAAAATTTCTTGTGCCCATTGTACTGTTTCTTCTTCAAGTTGTTCTAATGGAACAACTGTGTTTACTAAGCCCATATCAAGTGCTTCTTGTGCACTATATTGACGGCATAGATACCAAATTTCACGTGCTTTTTTATGACCTACCATACGAGCTAAATAGCCAGCACCGTATCCACCATCAAAGCTACCTACTTTAGGACCAGTTTGTCCGAATACAGCGTTGTCTGCTGCAATTGTTAAGTCACATACGATGTGAAGTACGTGGCCACCACCGATTGCATAACCTGCTACCATTGCGATAACTGGTTTAGGAATTGCGCGAATTAAACGTTGTAAGTCTAATACATTTAAGCGTGGGATTTGGTCCTCACCAACATATCCGCCAT
Source organism: Bacillus sp. DX3.1 (assembly GCF_030292155.1). Lineage (NCBI taxonomy): Bacteria > Bacillati > Bacillota > Bacilli > Caryophanales > Bacillaceae > Bacillus > Bacillus sp. DX3.1. Next base: position 4,515,411 of record NZ_CP128153.1, read on the forward strand.
GACCGCGAACCTTTTGGTCACCGCCAGAACAGAATGCACGTCCACCTTCACCTGTTAAAATGATAACACCAACATTTGCATCATCGCGAGCGTGTGCAAATGCATTGATTAACTCCATTACCGTCTTTGGACGGAATGCATTATGTACTTCAGGGCGGTTAATCGAAATTTTTGCGATACCATTGTATGTGGAATAAATAATATCTTCGTAATTACCTTCTTTTACCCATTCAACTGCCATATATTATTACCTCCTTTTTATTTCGCTAGTCATTCGATCTAACTCGTACGCTAACGCTCTATAAGTTCTGCTCCTCCTTAAAGGAAAAATCCCTAGAAGAAAGTATCACTGTATGTTTTGGAGAAATCCCTTTACTATTGTATCAAACTTTTGCGGTTGTTCCACATGAATTGCATGGCCAGACCCATCAATTTTTATAAATTGCGCATGAGGGATATGTTTTTGCATGTTTATTAAGATGTGAAAAAACTTTTGATCGTACTCTCCATTCATTAACAAGACAGGCATTTGTAGTTGATACAGCTCGTCCCACCAAGAAGGCTGCGCTCCCGTTCCCATGCCGCGAAGACTATTTGCTAGCCCCTTCGGATTATTCAAAAGGCGCTCTTCTCGAACCTTCTCTTGTGCATACAATGACAATTTTTTTTGCGAAGCAAATAGCGGGATGTTTTCCCATTTATTCACAAAGACTTCTATGCCTTCTTGTTCAACTCTGTCCGCAAGCTGTTCATCTTTTTCACGGCGTTCTTTGCGTTCTGCTTCTGACCTAAGCCCTGCTGTACAATTCTCTAGTAAAAGAGATAAAACACGCTGTGGATAGAGACACGCCATTGTAATAGCAAGTCTTCCTCCCATTGAATACCCAAGTATATGAGCTTTTTGAATTTGCAAGTGATCTAGCAATGCAATCATATGGGAAGCAACATTTTGAATGTCGTAATGTTTGATTTGCTCTGGACTTTCTGTTTTACCGTGCCCAACAAGATCCACTACAATGACTTGAAACCGTTTACTCCACAAAGGAATGAATGTACGCCATGTTTCCATACTACCCGTAAAACCATGAAGAAGCAGAAGGGGTGATCCACTCCCTACCACTTCATATTCATACATGACACCTTTTAAGGTTACATTCATTTTGCGTCACCTTGTAATGTTTCGGTAATTGTCTTTACTATATTAGTCCATAACTTACGATGCAACTGTAAATTCTCTTCTCGGTTCGTACAAAGTTCCACAACATGTAAACCTTCTTCTGTTGTTCCTTTTTGTACTTCTTCGCGAAACGCCTCCCAGCCATTTATACGCTCAAATGACCCACCATACATTTTCACAACATGCTCATAATCAAGTCCAAGCGGTGTCCCAAATAATGCTTCAAAGTGTTCCTTTTTCTCATATTGCGGTAAAAAGGAGAAAATTCCGCCACCATCATTATTTACAACAACAATGGTTATATTTAACTGCTGTAATTTTGCTGCAAGTAACCCATTTAAATCGTGATAAAATGCTAAATCGCCGACAACTAATACAAGTGGTTCACAAACAGTGCTCGCACCTAATGCTGTAGAAATAATACCATCAATACCATTCACACCACGGTTTGCCATCACATTGATCTGTTTATTTGTTGTAAAGAAGAACGTATCTGTGTCACGTATCGGCATACTATTGCTCACAAATAAAGTCGCTTTCTCTGGTAAAACATGTATAAGATCTGTAATCACTTTTCCTTCAAATGCTGTTTCGTATGTTTCAACTTCACGAAGTTGTTCCTTCGTTTTTTCGTTTATATGTTGCCACATCTGGAACCAATCATTCTCTTCTCTCTTAGCAATGCTGCTTGCAAGTTGGTTACAAAACTCTACATCATTTGCACATATCACTTCCGTTGCCATAAGAGCAGGATCTCGCCATTTTCCTGATTCATCCACAACGATATGCAGCGCTTCCTTCTGTTTCTTAACATATTGCGTTAATGCCTTAGAAACCGGCATACCACCGAAACGAATAATAACATCAGGCTTCCATGTATCACGCAGCACTTCATTTCGTAAGAATGTATCATAACAATCCATCACCATTGTTTTATCGTGATTACCGCTACGAATTCCAGATAACGGATCTGCAACAATTGGATAACCAACTTGCTCCGCAAATCTCACAACAGCTTCAGCAATCTCTCGGTGACTATTATCTCCACAAATAATAAGCCCCTTTTTCATACTTGAAAGGCGCTCTGTAAGAGAATTTACATATTCACTCTTCATCGTCATGTTTCCTTGATGAACTGCCCCTGTATATTCACCTCGACCTTTTTCCCATAAATTCTCTAAAGAGAAATCTGGAATTAACGGCTCACGAAGTGGAAAATTAATATGGACAGGTCCCTTTGGTGTAAAGCATGCGCTTGCAACAGCACGCCCAGCTGTCATACGGGCATAATGATACATCGGTTCTGACGCTTCCGGAAGAGCCATCTCCATAAACTGTTTCACAAAGGAGCCATATAAATTCAGCTGATTCATCGCCTGCGGTGCTCCCACATCTCGCAATTCATGCGGTCTATCTGCTGTTAATACAAGTAGCGGTACTCGTGAATGAAACGCTTCACAAATAGCCGGATAATAGTTCGCTGCCGCTGTTCCTGATGTACATAAAATCGCTACAGGACGTTTCTTCGCTTTCGCGATACCGAGCGCGAAAAAGGCAGCTGATCGTTCATCCACATGCAAATAGGTTTTAATTTGTTTATGCTGCGCCATTAGCAAAGCAAGCGGTGTTGACCGCGAACCTGGACTAATAACAACATCGCATACATGTAGGCGCGCTAATTCATCGACAAACGCGCCTAAGTAATAAGACAATGCTTCTACATGTTTCGTCATTTCTTTAATTCCTCCAAAGCATTAAGCATCGGTCTAAATTTTAAACTTGTTTCTTCATATTCAAGCTGCGGAACTGAATCAATAACAATACCACAGCCAGCAAATAAGGATGCCTTGTCAGCCTGCAATAATCCGCAGCGCAAAGCCACTGCAAATTCACCATTTCCTTGATCATCCAGCCAGCCAATTGGAGCGCCATATAACCCTCGATCTAGCAACTCTACATCACGAATAAGCTGCATTGCTTCTAATCGTGGTGTACCACCAAGTGCTGGTGTTGGATGAAGTTCTTCCACCATCGTAAGCAATGGTACATTACCTGTTGCTTGAACAGGTGTATATAAATGAAGTAAGTTCTTTGTTGTCAATAAACCTGGATGCTCAGGAATATCCACCGAATCGCAATGCTCTTTTAATACACTGCGAATCATGTTTACTACATAACCGTGCTCTGCCAAATTCTTTTCATCATGAAGAAGTGCATCACCATTGTGCTGTTGTTCTTCTATAGAAGTGCCGTGAGCCATCGAACCAGCAAGACACATAGATGTAAATGTCTCACCTTCTTTTCGAATCAATCGCTCTGGCGTTGCCCCTAAGAAACAAGCACCTTTATAATCAAAGGAAAATACATAACAATCTGGTTGTCCCATGCGAAGCGCTTGCAAAACATGAGCGGAATCCATACTTTGATCCATCATTAATTGTAGTTCCCTTGCCAACACAACCTTCTGTACGTTATCTTTCTTCATTTCTTCCTGCACGTTTACAATTGCTTGCATCCATTGCTTTGGATTTACTTCTAATGTAGAAGTTATATTTACCTTTACTTCCACAAGCGGTTGTTTACTCTCCTGTAGAATCTGCTCTTCTAATGAGACGACCTCTTCATAAATTGTCTCCGCACAATCTTCAGCTGAAACAAATCGATTCATTGTTAGCCATGCTTTTTCATTTTTTACTGTTAATAGAAAAGCTGGTAACAACAATGTTGTGTCCTGAAATTCTTTCCAAAGACCTGTTTGCTCTTTTTGTGGATCAAATGAAAAGCCACCGAATAAAAGCGGACCCGTTCCAAATTCATATGCTTCTCGGTGAATCATTGCTTTTTCCAGCACCTTTTCCCACTGTTCACGAGCATTTCGAAAGCGCTTTTCAGCAGAGTTTGCTATAGTGAAAGCAGAACCAATTCCAGCAAAAACCACATGCTGAGCTGGGTCTGCGAAATAACATCTATTTTCATATGCAACTTGTTTCCCTGCTGCATAGAAAAGAAGCGGGTCCGTCCATTCTATCTGTTTTACAAAACTGACCAATATTTTTTCATCAGTCGCACATTTAATAGCTGTAAGAAGCACTTCTTGTAAGTCTTTTTGTTTCGTTTGAATCACAAAGTCTCCCCCCCTATGGGCGAAAAATAGTCATAAATACGCTTGATTTTAAGATACACCTCAAACGAAAGTTGTGTCAATGTTTAGCATTTCTGAGAAATTCGTGTTTTCTTCCTAAAAAATAAACGTTGACACTAAATGATGCTTTTCCTACACTTAATTGTGTACTTTATGTGACAGGAGGATTCTATATGGAAATGAAAATGGAAACGAACTCCTCTCCTATGCTCCCAAAGCCAGATAAACAAACTGGTTGGCGCATTTGGTGGAGTTTATTACGTCCTCATACATTAACAGCCGCTTTTGTTCCTGTTTTTATCGGAACAGCTTTTGCAATGCAAGTAGAGGGCATAAATCAAATACATCTTCCTCTTTTCTTTATCATGCTTCTCGCTTGTCTCCTCATTCAAGCAGCGACAAACATGTTTAATGAATACTTTGATTATAAAAGAGGTTTAGATCATGAAGGTTCGGTTGGCATCGGCGGCGCAATTGTCCGCGATGGCATTCCCCCAAAAACAGTGCTCAATTTAGCATTTGGATTCTTTGGTATCGCTATTTTATTAGGAGTTTACATTTGTATGAACTCCAGTTGGTGGCTTGCTGCAATCGGTCTTGTTTGTATGGCAGTCGCTTATCTTTATACGGGCGGTCCCCTTCCAATTGCCTACACGCCGTTTGGAGAACTAACAGCCGGATTATTTATGGGCGTTATTATTATTGGAATTTCATTTTTTATTCAAACGGGAACCGTAACATCAGAAGTGGTATTACTTTCTATCCCAAATGCAATTTTAATCGGATCAATTTTACTTTCCAATAATATTCGTGATTTAGATGGAGATAAAGAAAATGGTCGTAATACATTAGCCATTATCGTGGGTCGTAACAATGCAATCGGTGTCCTTGCATCGATGTTTATCATCTCCTATATTTGGACCATTGCTCTGATCCTTGTCGGAATCGTGTCACCGTGGATGCTTATCGTTTTCCTTAGTGCTCCGAAAGCATTCAAAGCAACAAAAGGCTTTATCGGCAAAAGCATTCCAATGGAAATGGTACCTGCCATGATTGCAACAGCAAAAACAAATACAATCTTTGGATTTTTAATGGGGATTGGTTTATTACTTGGATATTTCCTATAAAAAAGGGGCGACTTCGCTCCTTTTTTTTGAATTCATAATTCCCGCATTCCAGCCCATACTACATAAGGAAACCGAATTGTAGGAAGGTGGACATTATGTTAACTCCACAACAGCTAAATCATTTTAAAAACATTTTAGAAAAACAACAACAAGAACTGGAACAAACTTTGCAAAATCATGAGAGTGAAGACCGGGCATCCGAACGTGAATCTGTTGGGGAATTATCTGCCTACGACAATCATCCAGGTGATATGGGTACCGAATTATATGAACGAGAAAAAGATTTAGGACTCGTTGAATTTTGGCATAAACAACTGCAAGATACAAAACATGCCCTGCAAAGCATACAGGCGGGCACATACGGGATTTGTGAAGTATCCGGCGAATCAATCCCATTGGAACGATTAGAAGCAATGCCCACTGCAACAACTTGTATAGAACATACGCATAATAAATTAATTTTAGGAGCACGTCCAATTGAAGAAGAATTAGTAGAGCCACCGTTTGGTAAATATGATATGGACAGCGCTGTTGGATACGATGCAGAAGATGCTTGGCAAGATGTTGCTTTATACGGAACGTCAGAAACACCATCTGATTTGGAACGCCGCGATTCCAAAAACTTCGATGAAATGTATGTAGATGCGGAAGAACCACGTGGTTATGTAGAAGATTTCGAGAATTTTATCGGAACAGATATGTATGGAAAGAACCCACAAGTGTATGCAACAGAAGAACATGAAGAGTATGAACAAATGCTTGATGATTTTGAGGAAAGAACATATAAAGGTGAACTTTCTTCGGATGAATCTGGTTCGAAATCATAAAGTGAAACTTTAATCAGTAGGGTTTTCTTCATCCCCCACTGATTATTAGCCCTCATCAATCGGGCTTTTACGGGCAGTTTATCCCCCACCTAACTTCTTTGCTTTCTGCAGAAATTTGAGGTGGAGGTATTACTGCCCGTTATTGCAGGATAAAAAAAAGCATTCCGAAATTCGGAATGCTTTTTTCGCATAATTAGTTTTTAGTAACGTTAGCAGCTTGAGGTCCGCGGTTACCTTCAGTGATTTCGAAAGAAACTTCTTGACCTTCTTCTAAAGTTTTGAAGCCTTCGCCTTGAATAGCTGAGAAATGAACGAATACGTCTTCTCCGCCTTCAACTTCGATAAAACCGAAACCTTTTTCACCGTTAAACCATTTTACTTTACCTGTTTGCATGTCATGTACCTCCTAAATAAAAATGAAACTATGAATCCACATGAAAAGGTGGATATAAAGGACATGAATGTATCACAAGCCTAACGCCTTGAAGTAAACACGCTTTATTTCCGTACCACATTATGTAGCTCAATAGTGACTTCACTATATCACGGTATATGGAAAACGTCAAATGAGAACACTTTCATCTCAAAATTTTCTTTTCCTCTTCTAAAGAAATATAATAGTTACATGCAGAGAAAATCAAAAAATTCCACTTCTCATTAGAAAATTAACAAAATTTAAATTCTCTAAAATCCAAAATTTCTGTACAATATACTTATATATTACATTCGAGGTGAAGATGATGAAAGCACATGAAATTGAATATAAATTGTATGGCGATGATATGCAATTTGTAGAAATTGAATTAGATCCAGAGGAAAGCGTCATTGCAGAAGCTGGGGCAATGATGATGATGGAAGATCATATTGAAATGGAAACGATATTTGGTGATGGCCGCGGACAATCAAGTGGCCTTTTCGGTAAATTAATGGGTGCTGGAAAGCGTCTCGTTACAGGCGAAAGTATGTTTATGACCGTATTTACAAACACTGGACATGGTAAGCGCCACGTATCATTTGCTGCACCATACCCCGGGAAAATTATTCCTGTTGATTTAAGAGAATATAATGGCAAAGTTATTTGTCAAAAAGATGCTTTTCTTTGCGCTGCAAAAGGTGTCTCTATCGGCATTGAATTTACAAAAAAACTAGGCAGTGGCTTTTTCGGCGGAGAAGGCTTTATTATGCAAAAACTTGAAGGCGATGGACTTGCCTTCATGCACGCAGGTGGCACAGTGTACAAACGGGAACTAAAGCCTGGTGAAAAATTGCGTATTGATACAGGTTGCCTCGTTGCAATGACAAGAGATGTTAACTACGATATTCAATTCGTAGGCAATGTAAAAACAGCTTTATTTGGCGGAGAAGGCTTATTCTTTGCAACATTAGAAGGGCCCGGAACGGTTTGGATTCAATCCTTAACATTAAGCCGCTTAGCACAGCGTATTACGAGTCTAGGAGCTCAAAGTAGTGGTGAAGGTAGCGTTTTAGGTGGACTTGGCCGTCTTCTAGATGGTAAAGAGTAAAATCGTTCAATACAAAAAAAGCAAATCGCTACATCTCATAAGGAGAGCGGTTTGCTTTTTCATTTTAAAGAATCATTTATCCTTTTCTTCATCACATGGACTGTACATACCATTCTGAATCATATAATGCTCCATTGCCTGATTTAACCATTCCTCTTCTTCCTTTGTATACGGAGACGGGATCATATTCTCATACTGCTCTTCCATATGCTCTAATTCCCCAAAAGAATATAACGCTTTTTCACCCACATATGTAAGAGTTGCCTTCATATGTTTATCGACAAGCTTTTGTACCTCTGAATCATGAACTGGCTTTCCAAATAATCTCTTTACCTCTTTAGACAAATGGATAAATTCTTTATCAAATTCCACCATATCTTCTTCAGACTTATTATACAATTGATCAACGACTTCCTTAGACATGTATTCTTCAAGCCATAAACGTTGTTCACTTTCTTTTTGTATATTACTGATTAAACTCATTAAAATGTCACTATCCACTTTCCCTTCTTCCTCTAACAAAATAATCGTTCGATTAATTGCTTTCAGAGAAGCTTCGATATGTTTCTTTTTTTCCTCAAAAGCATTCTTTTGATTCTGTAATGTTTCTTTTAAGTTTACGTTAAAGCTAGACATATTCACCATTACACAAATTTCATCTAGACTATATCCTAAAAATTTAAGACTTACTATCTTTTGCAACGTTAATATGTCTTGACTTTTATATATTCGATGTCCGGAACTAGGATGTTTTTCAGGTGTGAGTAATCCAATTTCATCGTAATAATGTAGTGTCCGTATTGATGTGCCTGTTCTTTTCGAAAACTCTCCAATTGAATAACTTTCATTATTACTCATCTGTTATTTCCCCCTACATTCTTTTTACCGATATGGTTACCCAAATCATACTACCTCACGTAACTGAAGGTTCAAGTGTGAATTCACAAAAATATTCACTTTTTTCATCTCGCTTTGTTTTAAAGCTACTCAAAGAATGATTCCCTCCTTTAACTCATATATTGAACTATACTTTCTTCTTAAGGAGGGCTTCCTTAATGCGTGCTCCTTTATCTTTTGATAAAGATACTGCCATATTGTTAGCCACATGCTGTGAATTAACATATGAACAATATAAGCAAAACGGGATTTTTCAAATACCTGACGGGTTTCAATATGTACAAGGCTTTCAAGCAAAAGCCATTCAGACAACAGAATGGTTCGGCTTCATACTAGAATCTGAAGACACCGTCATTATCGCCTTTCGCGGAACCCAATCTGATCCGGATTGGGTTATTGATTCTCTTGTTAATCAAAAACCTTATCCTTACGCCTCCAATAGCGGGAGCGTTCACAATGGCTTCCTCTCTATTTATGAATCCTGTCGTGATTCCATTATGGATATGCTCGTATCTTTGTCATCACATAAAACACTTCTTGTTACAGGGCATAGTTTAGGAGGAGCCCTTGCTGCACTTCACATATTAGATGCACGCGTAAATACTTCTTTCTCACGATGCAGCCTCTATACCTTTGCCTCCCCAAAGGTTGGGGATATTGCCTTTCGAAATTATTATAAAATACAAATTGCCAGTAGCTTTCGCCTCGTTAATTTATTTGATGTCGTCCCACTTCTTCCTCCTCGCAAAGTACAGTTTAACGATCAAGAATGGGAATATTCTCATGTTCACCATAGTATGACATTTGCTAAAAATATGAAGTCTATTATAAAAAACCATTCTATGACAACATATAAAGCATGTCTGACTTCTCTCTTTTAATTGGAAATCATTAGGGGAAATGAAAATAATATATTATAATAATAGGAGTATCTATATAAATCCATTTTGATTTTTCGACATATAGCCGCGGCTATGGATAACAAAAGGTGACCTGCACTCGTTTTCTCTCTTTGTTTTCACTTGGCATGGAGCAGGAAAAGGGTCTGACCGCTTCTATGCATGGCCGGATGCTCTTTCCCACCTAAAAAGAAGGGTTTTATGTCGGTTTTTTAATTTGTATTTATATATTTTAGGATGAGGGGACCAAACATGTTAAAAACTATTTTTACATTTTTTCTTCTTTTACTTATTAGTATTACGGGTTTCTTCACATTTTCATACTTCGCTACTGCGGAATATGGTGGGACTGGTATGTTATATTCAGTGAATCCTTATATTTCAGCAGCAAACTAATAAAAAATCATAATAAGTAAAAACAGCTTGGAAATTTCCAAGCTGTTTTTACTTTACCGAGAGACGCTTTGTTTCTAAGCATGGAAAATCATAGGCATTATCCATACTATCACCACATTTCATAATTATTTTATATTTTCCAATCTCATAAATAAAAGTCCCTTCAAATCTTCGTAAGGGACTCATCTACGCTTCTATATTACTATATATATCCATTTTGATTTTCCGACATATAGGCCGTGGCTATGAATAACAAAAGGTGACGTGTACTCGTTTTCTCTCTTTGTTTTCTCTTGGCATGGGGCAGGAAAAGGATCTGACCGCTTCTATGCATGAACGGATGCTCTCTTCCATCTAAAAAGAAGGGTTTTATGTCGTTTTTTTAATTTGTATTTATATAATATATTCATTTCATAAAAGCTTAACCGTATCACCAATTCCCCAAATTCCCTTACTATACTGTGAAATTGTACGGTCACTCGCAAAATAACCCGATTGTGCAATATTTACAATGGACATTTCCAGCCATCTTCTACGATTTTCATAGGTTCTTCCCACCGATTCCTGACAATCTGCATATGGTCCAAAATCACGAAGAACAAAGTATTCATCATTTTGAATGACAAGCGAATCATAAATCGCCTCAAACTCTGCTCCAGCGTTTGTGAAAAATCCGTTTGTTAACTGATCTACCACCTTTTTAATATGCGAGTTATGATGATAATACTCATTCGCACGGTATCCACCATTCTGATAGTAATGCAACACTTCTTCAGCTGTTAAACCAAAAATAAAGCTAGCATCCTCGCCCACTTTTTCCCTTATTTCAATATTGGCCCCATCTAGCGTCCCTAACGTAATGGCACCATTCATCATAAACTTCATATTCCCTGTTCCAGATGCTTCTTTACTTGCCGTCGAAATTTGTTCACTCACATCTGCTGCTGGAAATATATCTTCAGCTACGGAAACACGATAGTTTTCTAGAAAAATAACTTTCATATATTGACTAACATACGGGTCCTCATTCACTTTTCGAGCAAGTTCATTTATTAATTTAATAATTTTTTTTGCATAATAATAACCTGGTGATGCTTTTGCTCCAAAAATAAATGTGCGTGGATAAAATGAAAAACTCGAATCCTCTTTTAAACGATTGTACAAATATAAAATATGGAGCACATTTAATAATTGTCTTTTATAAGCGTGTAATCGTTTTACTTGCACATCAAAAATAGAATGTGGATCAACGAGAATCCCCGTTTTATCTGCAATCCGCTCCATCAATATGATTTTACGTTGCTGCTTTACAGCATGCAATTGATCTTGAAAAGCAGTATCATACTGATAGCTTTGCAGTGCTTGCAATTGTTCTGGGGACTTCATCCATTCTGTTCCGATTGCTCCTGAAATCAGATTAGAAAGCTGCGGATTGGCTTTTAACAACCAGCGTCGATGCGTAATGCCATTTGTTTTGTTATTAAATTTGTCTGGATAAAACTCATAAAACAATCGCATTTCACGCTGTTTTAAAATTTCCGTATGAATTTTAGCCACTCCATTTACACTATAGCTCCCGACAATTGCTAAATGAGCCATTTTCACAAGATTATGTGCAATAATCGCCATATCTTCAATTCGTGTCCAATCATACGGATACCGTTCCCATAATTCATGACAGAAGCGTTCATTGATCTCTTCAATAATCATATAAATTCGCGGCAATAACGGCTGAAAAATATGAATTGGCCACTTTTCTAGCGCTTCTGATAATGTCGTATGATTCGTATAAGAAATCGTATGCGTTGTGATATACCATGCATCTTCCCAGCTCATCTTTTCCTCATCTAATAAAATGCGCATTAATTCCGGAATTGCAAGTACTGGATGGGTATCATTAATATGGATTGCAATTTTTTCATGCAAATTTCGAAGTGTACCGTTTCGCTCCCGGTGCAAACGAACAATATTTTGCAAACTTGATGATACAAGAAAATATTGCTGTTTTAACCGTAATATTTTCCCTTCATCATGCGTGTCATCCGGATATAAAAATTCCGACACAACTTCTGTTTCACGCTTATATTTCAAAACATCTTTACAATTTTGCGGAAAAGGAACCGGCTCTGCATTCCAAAGTCGAAGTGTATTTACAGTATCTGTTTTATACCCAACAACCGGAATGTCATATGGAACTGCCATAATCACTTCCGCATTTGTATGTCGAAACTCTAGGCGACCATTGATTTGCACTGCTTCTACTTGTCCAAAGTAGCTTACTTCGACTGCTTGGTCATGCCTTCTAACTTCCCATACATTTTCATGCTGTAACCACTGTTCTGGTAATTCTACTTGATACCCATCTACAATTTTTTGATCAAACAAACCATGTTTATAACGAATACCACATCCGTGTCCTGGGAGGTTTAAAGATGCAAGAGAGTCGAGAAAACAGGCTGCTAAACGTCCAAGTCCTCCGTTTCCAAGCCCAGCATCCGCTTCACTCTCTTCTAATTCTTGCAAGGAAATCCCCAGCTCTGCTAACCCTTGTTCACATACATCATGAATCCCTAAGTTGAGCATATTACTACCAAGTAAGCGACCTAATAAAAACTCAATCGACAAGTAATACATTTGCTTTTGATTCCCTGCCCTATATCTTTCGTTTGTTGCAATCCAATGCTGATTCATATACTCACGTACCATATGCCCAAGTGTATTATAATGATCACGACTTGTAGAATCTTTGAAACTTTTTCCATACATCGTTTCTAGTTTTTCTAAAAAAGCTGCTTTAAAGCTTTCTGTATGAGTAAACATTTTTTTCACCTCTTAGGAATGATCCAACAAACTTTTATACAACTCGCTATATTGACGTGCTGACTTTTTCCAGCTGTAATCTTCTGTCATCGCCTGTTTTACAAGCCCGTTCCACACTGGTTTGTTATGATAATACTTTAGTGCACGACGAACCGTATGTAACATGTCATGTGCATTAAAATTTGTAAAGCTAAAGCCATTTCCAGATTCAGTTTTCTCATCATAAGACTGAACAGTATCATTCAATCCTCCTGTTTCCCTTACAATCGGAATAACGCCATATGCCAGTGCAATCAGTTGTCCTAAGCCGCATGGCTCAAATAATGATGGCATTAAAAATAAATCGCTACCCGCATATACTTGATGTGCCAGCTCTTCATTAAAGCCAATATACACTTTCACTTTTTCCGGATATTCACATGCCATTCTTTCAAAAAACTGTTCATATTCGGCATCTCCTGATCCTAAAATGATACATTGTACATTTTCTTGCATCATTTCATGGAACACACCGCGGACTAAATCCAAACCTTTTTGCTTTGTTAAGCGCGTTACCATTGCAACAATTGGTGTGTCTGCCTTTTCAGGTAAACCAAAATAACGCTGTAAAGCATATTTATTTTCTCGTTTTTTAAATAATGTTTTGGCATCATATGAAGCGGTAATGAATGGATCCGTTTGCGGATTGTAAACAACCGTATCAATACCATTTATAATTCCGATGAGCTTATCATTATATTTGCGCAATAAACCATCTAGCTTTTCCCCAAAGAATGGATATTGAATTTCTTCTTTATAAGTGGGGCTAACAGCTGTAATGCAATCCGAAGCAATAATGCCCCCTTTCATAAAGTTGACATTCCCATAAAATTCGAGCTGTTCACTACGAAAATATTCATCACCAAGATTCAATAAATCGTGCATAACCACAGGCGGAAATACACCTTGAAACTGTAAATTATGAATGGTAAAAACCGTTTTAATATGTTTATATAATGGCTGATCTCCATATTGTTCGCGCAATAAAAAATTAGCCATCGCTGTATGCCAATCATGAGAATGAAGAATATCCACATCGAAATCTAAATGTGGAATAGACTCTAATACCGCCTTGGAAAAGAAAGAAAAACGCTCCCCATCATCGTAATGCCCATAGAGCGAATCCCTGTTAAAATAATATTCATTGTCAACTAAATAATAAGTAATCCCATCCTGTTCTCCTTTTAAAATCCCACAATATTGATTTCGCCAACCAAGCTGAACATTGATTACTTTATGGAGCGTACATGTTTCTCGCAAGTGATCGGTAATTAGACTGTAATTTGGAAGTATAATGCGGACATTCACCCCTAATTTTTTCAGTTCTTTTGGAAGTGCACCCGCCACATCTGCTAAGCCTCCCGATTTAATAAACGGTACGCATTCTGATACTGCAAATAAAATATTCACGTGTTGTTCCACTGCATGAAAAACAAATATACCCTCATTGCTTTTCTTACAGCTTCCTCCCTTCGAATTTTAAAAATTGTGCTACTATTTTTCGCAAGTGAAACTTCCATCAGTGGGAGCTTCATTCCCCCGCTGATGGTTATCACAACTTGTGAAAATCTTGCCTACTGCTATTTTGTACAGAGCTTTCATGAATAACTAGTTATGTTATGACTTTGTACACTACCTTTCTCTACAACATACGGATTATGAGCCGTTCCCGTTAAGATCACGCCATCTCCAATTTTTACATCCTTATCAATAATAACGCCATCTAGTATACAATTATCCCCAATTTGACTCTTTTGCATAATAATACTATTGCGAATACTAGATCCTTTTCCAATCTTTACAGAACGGAACACAATGCTATGATCCACTTGTCCTTCAATTACACTACCGTTTGCAATCATTGTATTTTGTACCTGAGCACCTTTCATATAGCGCGTTGGCGGTTCATCTTTAACCTTTGTAAAAATCGGAGCTTCTTTCGTAAATAACTGTTTCCAAATGGAAGGCTGTAAAATTTCTAAACTATGTTTATAGTAGCTTTCAATTGAGTCGATGACCGCTACATAACCCGTATGTTCATACGCCCCAATATACAAGGATTCTCCGCGTTTTTCCTTAACAACATCAAATAAGCTATAATGTTTCTGCTCTTTATACGTTTCAAATAAATCTAGCAATAAATCCTTCTTTAATACATATGTCTGCAGTGATACTCCTTCATGGCATACTTCCGTAATATCTGCCCTTGTATGTATATGTCTTTCTAGTACAGCTTGAAAATTTAATGCTGTTACAAGATGGCTATTTGTAATAACAACATACTCTTGTTTACTTCGTAGAAAATAATCAATATGTCTACGGAAATGAGCAAAGGAACCGAATTCATCTTGATCACATTGGCAATTAGGAGGAAATAAAAATAAGCCGTCGCGTTTTCGATCTAAATCCCATTGTTTTCCTGATCCGAGATGATCCATTAAGGAACGATTTTTATGACTAGTAAAAATCGCTACACTATGAATATGGGAATTTACCATATTAGAAAGCATAAAATCGATAAGACGATAACGTCCCCCAAATGGTAATGCTGCCAGTGAACGGTGGCCTGTTACTTTCTGTAAGGAAGGAAAACTTCCAGTTGCATTAATAATTCCTAACATTGATTCTCCCATTCATCCCATCCTCCTTAATTAATTCCCATCTGCTATAAGTACAACTTCATCCATATTTTTTTCTGGTCGAATAATCGTTCCATCTTCAATAATCATTTCAGGTCCAACAATCGCTCTTTCAATGACTACATGTTTACCAATCTTAGCATCTGGCATAATAACTGAATCCTTAATGATACTTCCTTCTCCAACTGTTACCCCTTGGAATAGAACAGAATGCGCTACATCCCCTTCAATTACACAGCCTTCATTAATTAGTGATTCCTCTACCTTTGCCTTCTCAGAAATATATTGCGGTGGTTGGTTGGGATTCACAGAATACACACGCCAGCCACGGTCATATAAATTCAAAGATGATTCCTCACGAAGCAAATCCATATTTGCTTCCCATAAACTTTTCACCGTACCAACATCTTTCCAATAGCCACTAAATGGATACGCCATTAATTTCTTCTTTTCATCTAATAAAAGTGGAATTACATCCTTTCCAAAATCATTACTCGAGTCTGGATTTCTTGCATCCATCTCTAAATACTCTTTCAAAACAGACCAATTAAAAATATATATCCCCATCGATGCAAGGTTACTTCTTGGATATTGTGGTTTTTCTTCAAACTCAACAACTTCCATTTCTTCATTTGTATTCATAATTCCAAAACGACTTGCTTCTTCCCAAGGTACTTCAATAACAGAAATAGAAACGTCTGCCTCTTTTTCAATATGATAATCCAGCATTTTGCTATAATCCATCGTATAAATGTGATCGCCTGATAAAATCAGAACATATTCTGGATTATACTGACATAAATAATTCAAGTTTTGATAAATCGCACTAGCAGTCCCTGTATACCATTTCACGCCAGAAGATTCCGCATACGGTGGAAGTACAGTTACCCCTCCATTAACACGATCTAAATCCCATGCGCTCCCAATACCAATATAATTATGAAGCTCTAGCGGTTGGTACTGCGTCAATATCCCGACCGTTTCAATTCCAGAATTTGCACAATTACTTAATGTGAAATCGATAATTCGATATTTACCGCCAAATGGAACAGCTGGCTTAGCTAAATTCTTTGTTAACGCACTTAAACGACTACCTTTTCCCCCTGCCAATAACATCGCTACGCAAGTCTGCTTTTGAACCATCTTGTTTTTTGCTCCCCTTTCTCGCTTTCACTGGCCGTAAAATTGAAACGCCAAATGGTGGAATTGTTATTTCTACATGAGCAGACTGATTATGATACGGCTCTATAATCGTCTTTAACCGTTTTTTATTTACCTGTCCTGAACCACCGTATACCGGATCATCACTATTTAAAATCTCGTTATAATATTGAAATGCTGGTACACCTACTTTGTAGTTTTCATACACAGCATTTGTGAAATTACATACAACAACAAGGATCTCTTCCTCTTTCTCCCCTTTGCGAATAAATGAAAAGATACTTTGTTCTCGGTTATCTGCATCAATCCACTCAAATCCTTCTTGTGAATGATCTAATTGCCAAAGTGGCTTTGAGCGCTTATACAATGCTATGAGCTCTTTAAAGTAATCATGCATACGATCATGCATTTCAAAATCATGTAAGTTCCAATCTAAATCTTCGAGATCTTTCCACTCATCAAATTGTCCAAATTCTCCACCCATAAAGAGCAATTTCTTCCCTGGATGTGTAAAGAAATATCCGTACAATAAACGAAGTTGAGCAAACTTCGACCAATAATCTCCCGGCATTTTATTTAATAACGATTTTTTTCCGTGAACAACTTCATCGTGGGATAAGGGTAAAATAAAGTTTTCTGAATAAGCATATAGCAAAGAAAATGTCATTTTCTCATGAATATATTTACGATATTCTGGTGCACATTCCATATATTTCAGTACATCATTCATCCAGCCCATATTCCACTTATAATTAAAACCAAGTCCGCCCTCATACGTTGGCGCAGTCACAAGTGGCCAAGCTGTTGAATCTTCAGCGGTCATCAGAAATGTCGAATCCTCAGCAAATACCACCTCATTTAATTGGCGTAAAAAGGCGACCGCATGTTCATTACTTTGCTGCTTTCCATCCTTTTCCCAATACAACATATTTGCAACTGCATCAACACGAAAACCGTCAATATGATAATATTTCATCCAAAACAGTGCATTCGAAATTAAAAAGTTTCGAACTTCCTGTTTTCCTAAATCAAAATTTACCGTTCCCCAAACATGATTTTCTTGTACATCAGAGTCCCTATATTCATACGTTGGTTCTCCATCAAATAAATACAGCCCATGAGCATCCTTACAAAAATGTCCTGGTACCCAATCTAAAATGACACCGATTCCATATTTATGACATTCATCGACAAAATACATAAAATCATGCGGCGTACCAAATCGACTCGTCATCGCATAATATCCAGTACCTTGATATCCCCAAGAACGATCGTACGGATGCTCAATAAGCGGCATGATTTCAATATGAGTAAATTGATGCTCCACTACATAAGGAATAAGCTCCTCTGCCATTTCTCGATACGAATAAAGCGAGCCATCTTCTTTCTTTTTCCATGAACCAAAATGCAATTCATAAATTGCCATTGCTTCTTGATAAATCGGCTTTCGCTTCTTTTTTCGAGACCAATTTTTATCATTCCATTCATATCCTCTTATATCAAAAATAACAGATGCCGTATTCGGTCGTACTTCTGCATATGTTGCATATGGATCTGCTTTTAAAATTATTTCATCACCAGAAGTTTTGATTGCATACTTATATATTTCGTATGCCTCCAGTTCCGGTATGAATAATGACCAAATACCTTGCTCTGTCATTTTTACCATCCTATTTTTTTCGTTGTCCCATTCATTGAAATCTCCGACAACACTTACGACTTTCGCATGAGGAGCCCATACTGTAAAACGTACCCCTTGTATTTCATGCTCTGTTACAAGATGACCTCCAAACATGTTATAACTCTCATGACATCCTTCTTTATGAAATTCATACAATCCTTCTTCCATACAATTTGTTACATCCAATATGTTCACCTCACTAAGATGACAGAATTTTTAATACTATTCACTATTCGATAATAAACTGAAATATCCTTGTGAAATTTTAAATAAAGATACGCTTTTTCATTAAAATCTAAGAAAATATTGACATATTTGATAAAAAACATCGAATTTTGACGAATATTCATTGAAAGCGTTTTATTTGAGTATAATTTTTTAATAAAGTTATTACCAAAACAATGGAAAAACATCAACAATCGGGGTTTTAGGAACAACCATCCTCCTAGCTCTCTTATTTCATTCTGTGAAATTTAGAAATTAACAACAGAAGTCCGCTCCCTCAAACATATGTAATGTACAGCACAAAGTTTTTTTCTTTTTTGTAATATAAGGTATAATTTTGACAAAACCAAACACGAACGTACATTCTCAATTGCGTTAAGTCTTCTGAAACACTGTAATGAAAGAAAAGGGAGAAAATAAGAGGGCAGCTATAACGCAAGTATACATATCTTAGAAAAAAAATTAGAACAATTACTTGCGATAGCCAACTATATAAATACAAATTAAAAAACCGACATAAAACCCTTCTTTTTAGGTGGGAGAGAGCATCCGACCATGCATAGAAGCGGTCAGATCCTTTTCCTGTCCAGACATAGTGAAAACAAAGAGAGAAAACGAGTGCAGGTCACCTTTTGTTATTCATAGCCGCGGCTATATGTCGAAAAATCAAAATGGACTTATATAACTGAAAGTGTGGGGCAAGGTTGTATCCAAACAGTATAAATAACGCCTGTGGAGAGCATATAAGACTCATTGGGTATCTAATGTGCAAAAGGGTTATGAAACAGGAAATCCTTCTTCAAACAGCTCATTAGAGTGTTAGGAAGGGATCATTAGATATCTTGAAGAAATTAGGCTTAACGCAAAAAAAATAAGAGATATACAAAAACGCACTCTATCCTAACATAGAGTGCGTTTTGCTATAATCGATCCTTTCCAGCAAAAGTGTATACTTGGGGATATACAGGGAAACCGGAAAAGGAATTTATATAAAAAATTCAGAAGGGAGAAGCAGCCCCCACTTCTGAACAATTTATCTTATAGTACTGGTGCCATAGTTTCTTTTAATACTTTTACAGAATGAGCAAATTTCGCTTTTTCTTCTTCATTTAACTCAAGCTCAACAATTTCACGAACACCTTCGCGGTTAATTACAGCCGGTACACCTACATAGGCATCAGCTTCGCCGTATTGACCTTCTAGGTATGCAGATACAGTTAACACGCTATTCTCGTTGTTTAAGATCGCTTTAGTTACACGTAGAAGTGACATACCGATTCCGTAGTAAGTTGCACCTTTACGCTCAATGATATGGTAAGCAGCATCGCGTACATTTACAAAGATTTTATCTAAATCATTTTGATTATACTGTTCATTGTTCGCTAAAATTGTTTCTAGTTTTTGTACACCTACTGTAGTGTGGCTCCAAACCGGAAGCTCAGTATCACCATGTTCACCGATAACGTATGCGTGAACGTTGCGTGGATCTACATTTAAGTAGTCACCTAGCATATAGCGGAAACGAGCAGAGTCTAAAGTTGTACCAGAACCAATTACGCGCTCTTTTGGTAATCCAGATTCTTTCCAAGTTACATAAGTTAAAATATCAACTGGGTTAGTTGCAATTAAGAAGATACCATCAAATCCACTATCCATAATGCCACGAACGATTTGTTTAAAGATTTTTGTATTCTTTTCAACTAAATCTAAGCGAGTTTCACCTGGCTTTTGTGGTAATCCAGCAGTGATAACAACAAGATCTGCATCTTTACAATCTGCATAGCTACCATTCCAAATTTTTGTTGGTGCTGGAGCAAATGGAACTGCATGGCTTAAATCCATTGCTTCTCCTTCTGCTTTTGCTTCATTTACGTCAACAAGAACGAATTCCTCAGCTACACCTTGGTTAATCATAGAATATGCATAACTACAACCTACAGCACCTGTTCCTACTAATACTACACGATTGATACCTTTTTTCATGATAAATTCTCCTCTCTATGGTTCACTTCTTTATTATTGTCATTTAAGTAATTAATTAAAATACTAATTTAATGTTGTTTAACTTCCTTACATTCATATTGTAGCATGAATCATTGTGAATACATTCACAAATTATGACCTATTTGTGAACTTTTTCACAGATAGGAGAAAGTTATCGTATCAGGTGTGGAATCAATCTCAATGGAAGCCTTTTCTTTAGATTGTGAAAAAGCTTATTTCAGTGCGCTCTCACAATTTGTTCCTTAAAAGTAAGTGGAAAAAATCTTCTTTTTCTGACCAATAATAAAGTGAAACTTTAATCAGTGGGGGGTTTTTCATCCCCCACTGATTATTAGTCCTCACCAATCGGGCTTTTACGGGCAGTTTATCCTCCACCTAACTTCTTTGTTTTTTGCTGAATTTTGAGGTGGGGATATTACTGCCCGTTAATGCGGGATAAATCCCAGTATTTACAAATAGATCAACCCTATTATATAATTAGACTGAACGGTCGGTTTAATTAGCGGGATAAGGAGTGAATAAAATGAAGAATCATATTATAACATTACAAGACGGACGCACTTTAGCATATATAGAGTATGGACAAACAAATGGATTACCAGTAATGCTGTTCCATGGTACACCTGGTTCAAGAATTTGGGCATTGGAAGATGATATGATTGCAAAGCGATTAGGCATACGGCTTATTTCTATAGATAGACCTGGATACGGACTCTCTGATCCAAAACGTAATAGAACAGTTTTAGATTGGCCTGATGATGTTAATGAGTTAGCAAATCAACTGCAGCTCCCAACTTTTTCTATTATAGGTGTATCAGGCGGTGGAGCTTATGCAGCAGCTTGTGCTTACAAAATTCCCGAACGCTTGCAATGCGTAAACATGGTTTCTAGTGTAGCTCCATTTGAAAATGAGAAGCCTCCTGTTAGCATGTGCCGTGAAAATCGAATCGCTTTCTTTATCTCCAAACGATTACCTTGGATATTAAAATGGGCTTATCGTTCACAAAAAAAGCAAATGGAAAAGAATCCTGAAAAATATATGCAATCGATGAAAAAAGGTAACACACATTTATGTGAATGGGACCAACAGTTCATCAAAACGGATGAAGATATTAAAGTAGCTATGATTCATATGAAAGAAGCGCTGCGAAATAGTGTAGATGAAGCTGTAACAGAACCTGTACTCTTAGCAAAATCTTGGGGATTTACTTTTAAAGATATTTCTATCCCTATGCATATTTGGCATGGTACAGCTGACACTTTAGCCTCCATAGAAGAAATAAAAAAAGTAGCAGCAGATATTCCCTATGTAACAACCCACTATATAAAAGATGCAGGACATTTTTTACCCGATGATCCTCACATATGGGAATCTATTTTACAAACAATCATTAATGATGCAAATTGTAAAGACGAATCCAATACAACATTTTATACTTCCATTTGATCCATTAGTATAAGAATCAACACAACCAAAATGTCGATTCCAGCTAAAATAGCAAAATAAAATCCATCTACTTTAAATAAAAGTGAAACAACAGGAAATGAAATTGTCTCTAGCCCAAATAATATAATTAACATCCCAATGCGCTTTGCTAACATTTTTTCATTCTTTGGATGGAATATAACATTATATCCGGCTATAAAAGGAGTTCTTTCCTTTTTTGATATGCCCACACCAATCCAAATAAATAAGCAGACTGTTGAAAGTCTGCCCTAGCTTGAAAGATATGTCCATTCATAACATAATATTATAAATAAAAAAGAGATAGCAGATTATGCTATCTCTTTTCGTATGACCCGTACGGGATTCGAACCCGTGTTACCGCCGTGAAAGGGCGGTGTCTTAACCGCTTGACCAACGGGCCAAAATATATGGCAGAGAAGAAGGGATTCGAACCCTCGCACCGCGTAAGCGATCTACTCCCTTAGCAGGGGAGCCCCTTGAGCCACTTGGGTACTTCTCTATATGGCTCCGCAGGTAGGAATCGAACCTACGACCGATCGGTTAACAGCCGATAGCTCTACCGCTGAGCTACTGCGGAATAATGGTGGGCCTAAATGGACTCGAACCATCGACCTCACGCTTATCAGGCGTGCGCTCTAACCAGCTGAGCTATAGGCCCAAAACAAAAGCGGGTGAAGAGAATCGAACTCTCGACCAGAGCTTGGAAGGCTCTTGTTTTACCACTAAACTACACCCGCATAAAAATGGTGAGCCATGAAGGATTCGAACCTTCGACCCTCTGATTAAAAGTCAGATGCTCTACCAACTGAGCTAATGGCTCATTTAAACTAAATAAGCAATCACCAAATGAAATATGATGGTGGCTCGGGACGGAATCGAACCGCCGACACGAGGATTTTCAGTCCTCTGCTCTACCGACTGAGCTACCGAGCCAAAAATAAATGGCGGTCCCGACCGGGGTCGAACCGGCGATCTCCTGCGTGACAGGCAGGCATGTTAACCACTACACCACGGGACCATTGGTTGCGGGGACAGGATTTGAACCTGCGACCTTCGGGTTATGAGCCCGACGAGCTACCAGACTGCTCCACCCCGCGACGATATAATATTCTTTTTTTAAAAATGGAGGAGGTAGAGGGATTCGAACCCCCGCGCGACTCTCGCCGCCTGTCGGTTTTCAAGACCGATCCCTTCAGCCGAACTTGGGTATACCTCCGAGATATTTACTTTAAATGGTGGACCTTGTAGGACTCGAACCTACGACCGGACGGTTATGAGCCGTCTGCTCTAACCAGCTGAGCTAAAGGTCCTTTATGGTAGCGGCGGAGGGGATCGAACCCCCGACCTCACGGGTATGAACCGTACGCTCTAGCCAGCTGAGCTACACCGCCATAATAAAGTTAAATAAGTGGAGCCTAGCGGGATCGAACCGCTGACCTCCTGCGTGCAAGGCAGGCGCTCTCCCAGCTGAGCTAAGGCCCCATGTTAAAACTATCGGGAAGACAGGATTCGAACCTGCGACCCCCTGGTCCCAAACCAGGTGCTCTACCAAGCTGAGCCACTTCCCGTTAATAAAAGCGCGCCCGAGAGGACTCGAACCCCTAACCTTTTGATCCGTAGTCAAACGCTCTATCCAATTGAGCTACGGGCGCATATGGTGCCGAGGGCGGGGGTCGAACCCGCACGGTGGTCACCCACCGCAGGATTTTAAGTCCTGTGCGTCTGCCTGTTCCGCCACCCCGGCATGTCATATTGAAAATTGGAGCGGAAGACGGGATTCGAACCCGCGACCCCAACCTTGGCAAGGTTGTATTCTACCACTGAACTACTTCCGCAAGACATGTATGAGTTATAAAATTGAAAGTGCGGGTGAAGGGAGTCGAACCCCCACGCCAAAGGCGCCAGATCCTAAGTCTGGTGCGTCTGCCAATTCCGCCACACCCGCATATTATCTTTTATAAAAAATGGGGCGACTGATGGGAATCGAACCCACGAATGCCGGAGCCACAATCCGGTGCGTTAACCACTTCGCCACAACCGCCATAGTTACTGGTGCCGGCTAGAGGACTTGAACCCCCAACCTACTGATTACAAGTCAGTTGCTCTACCAATTGAGCTAAGCCGGCAATATATGGTGGAGGATGACGGGCTCGAACCGCCGACCCCCTGCTTGTAAGGCAGGTGCTCTCCCAGCTGAGCTAATCCTCCACTTTGCCTGGCAACGTCCTACTCTCACAGGGACAAGGTCCCAACTACCATCGGCGCTAGAGAGCTTAACTTCCGTGTTCGGTATGGGAACGGGTGTGACCTCTCTGCCATCATTACCAGACTATATTCATTTGAGACAATCATTATTATACCTGATTGATTTAAAAAGTCAACAAGTTTTTTTATATTCTCTCAAAACTAGATAACATTGCTTCATATTATATGGTTAAGTCCTCGATCTATTAGTATTCGTCAGCTCCACATGTCACCATGCTTCCACCTCGAACCTATCAACCTGATCATCTTTCAGGGATCTTACTAGCTTACGCTATGGGAAATCTCATCTTGAGGGGGGCT